>NZ_JBFEFG010000274.1:320780-641560 GCF_040718835.1 Bremerella sp. JC817
AGAGGGATGATGGAGGCGATTCTAGGTTCACCCTGCATTCCCAACAAGGTCCCGCCAAACAGGTTGCACGCAGCCACATAGGGACCTCGGCTGTCCCCACCTTCGAGAATTTTTTAGAATGCGTCTCCTCCCAACCGGAGGATGCGCGCCCTTTTAACGTTTCCGAATATAGGCAGACTCATGGCCAAAGCGCCCCAGAACGCAATTAGCCCGTCCCGAGAGGTCGATTATCCCGAATGGTATCAACAGGTCATCAAGGCCGCTGACCTGGCGGAAGTCTCGCCGGTTCGTGGCTGCATGGTCATTAAGCCCTGGGGCTGGGGTATCTGGGAAAATATGCAGAAAGTCCTCGATGGCATGTTCAAGGACACCGGCCACGAGAACGCCTATTTCCCGCTATTTATTCCGATGAGCTTCCTGGAAAAGGAAGCCGAGCATGTCGAAGGCTTCGCCAAAGAATGTGCCGTCGTCACGCATCACCGCCTGGAACCAGGTCCGGACGGTGGTCTGGTCCCGGCTGGCAAGCTGGACGAACCGCTGATCGTGCGGCCCACCAGCGAAACGATTATTGGTGCCATGTATGCGAAGTGGGTTCAGTCGTATCGGGATCTACCGATCCTGATCAATCAGTGGGCAAACGTGGTCCGCTGGGAACTTCGTACGCGGATGTTTCTGCGAACGGCCGAGTTTCTCTGGCAGGAAGGGCACACCGCCCATGCCACGAAGGAAGAAGCTTTGGAAGAGACCCGCAAGATGCTCGAGGTCTACGCCGACTTCGCGGAAAACTACATGGCAATGCCGGTGATCAAGGGCGAAAAGCCAACCTGGGAACGCTTCCCAGGGGCGGACTTGACCGTCAGCATCGAAGCCATGATGCAGGACCGCAAAGCACTGCAGGCCGGCACCTCGCATTTCCTGGGACAGAACTTCTCGAAGGCTCAGGAAATCAAATTTCAATCGGCTGAAGGCACCGAAGAGTTCGCCTGGACGACCTCGTGGGGCGTCTCGACGCGTCTGGTGGGCGGCTTGATCATGACCCACAGCGACGACGACGGGCTGGTCATTCCACCGCGTCTGGCACCGAAGCATATCGTGATCCTGCCGATCTATCGCAACGACGAAGAGAAGGCCGCGGTCCTCGAATACTGCAAGACTCTGGAAGCCAACCTGAAGGCTCAGTCGTACGACCAATCGCCGATTCGCGTCATGATCGACGACCGCGATCTGCGGGGTGGTGAGAAGACCTGGTATCACATCAAGCGTGGCGTTCCGGTCCGAGTTGAAGTTGGCCCGCGCGACGTTGCTTCAGGCAGCGTGTTCGTCGGTCGTCGCGATCAGACTCCGAAGGAAAAGCAGGGCATCCCGGTCGACAAGTTCGTGGCCGAGATTGCTTCGACACTGACCGAGATGCAGAACAACTTGTTCGAGAAAGCGAAGAAGCTGCGGGAAGACAACACGCGGACGATCGACAGCGTCGACGAGCTCAAGAAGTGGTTCACGCCAAAGAGCAAGAACGCGGAGAAGCCAGAGATCCACGGCGGCTTTGCCATGGTGCATTGTGCCGACGTGCCGGAGGTGGAAGAAGAGCTGAAGAAGCTGAAGCTGACGGCTCGCTGCATTCCGGTCGACGCCCCGGAAGAGCCAGGCAAGTGCCTCTTCACCGGCCAGGACGTTACGCGTCGAATGGTGATCGCCAAAGCCTATTAAGGGCTTTGGTTCTCGACCGACAAGAAACAAAAACGGGTGCGAATCATCGCACCCGTTTTTTTGTTGGCTCTGTGTTGGTATTCGGCGACTAGAAGGCCGTTTCGTCCAGAACGGTGCCGTCCGACATGGCGGAAAGCTGCATCCAGACGTTGTTGTCGATGGTCAGGGTCAGCGACTTCACCGAGCCGTCACCCATAACAACCTGCTCGACGTTGTGTGGCGTGCAGGCACTTCGCTCGAGGCTGTTGATTGGCTGCCTCGAAATGTAGGTCGGAGCAAATAATTTGGAAGGAGGAATGGTGCCGCCAGGCTTATAGCCGTCGTCGTCTTTGGTCGTGGTCGTGGTGTAGCTGCTGGTTGGATAAACGCCAATCAGAGCCGAACGAGCGTTGCCCGAGGTGATGAACGCAGGCTCACCCGAGTTGGTGTTCGTTGTATTACCACCGGTGAAACCAGCAGCCGTGACTTCACCCACCATGACCGTGTTGGACAAACCGTCCTTCACCTTGGCTAGGTTCGTGGCGAAGTCGGGACGGAAGATGCCACCCAGATCGATCTTTTGATCGTGATAGTTCGGATTGGAAGTGGAGTCAAAGAACGCTGGGCGGGCAGTGCTACCAGCAACCGACGTCGAGCTACTACTGTTCCACTGCTGCTGAGCCAGACCCGACAGGTAACCTTCCGAACCGGCATAGTTCGAGATCCCGATGTTGCCGGTAGCGGCAGTATTGCCCATTTCTGGATCGGATGGGCAAACCAGGATATCGAGCTGCTGGCTCAAAAACGTCTGGCCAGCGGCGGAAGTCGTGAAGTCGAGATTCTCGTACAGGTTGCCCTGTTCCAGCTCAGGGAGAATCTTCGAGACCCAGGTGAAATAGTTGGGATCGACAGCGACTGGCAAGTTTTGCTTCTGCGTCGAGAAGTTGGCCAGGGCGAGACCGATGTTTTTCAGATTGTTCTGGCACTGGGCGCGACGGGCAGCTTCACGAGCGGCCTGGACTGCTGGCAGGGTCAATCCGACCAAGATGCCAATGATGGCGATCACCACTAACAATTCAACAAGCGTAAAACCGCGACGCGCAACACGAGCGCGAGAAACATAACTGTTCATTCGAATAGACCTTCCGGGCGAGTCGTGAGCCGGCACAAGACAAGGAGAGGCTAGAAAGCTGGCTGCATTCCTTTTGTTCTTGGATTGTTACCCAATCACTCTCAAAACTCAAGTGATTTGTCGACTTACGATCCCCTCCGTTGACTTTTCGGCGAAATCGAGCCTCCTTACCCCACCATTGACGTGGCATTTACGCCCAAAAACGAGCCGGTACCTCGCCAAATGGCAACCTAGTGAATCTAGGATGACTTTTTGGATATCGCAAAGATGTCGGGGCAAATATAGCGAACTCAATTTCCGCGCCGGCTGTATCGATAAACCAACTAAACCTGGACTAGCTGCGAGACGCTACGCAAGCCGTTTCGTGCCTCTTGGCGGCGATAGATCCTTCGGTTTTGCCCTGACCGGCAAGCGACCGCTGGGATCAAAAAAGAGGAACGAAGGGGGAAGCGTAAGTTTTTTACCCGCCCCGAATGGACACGGGCGTTTAGGCAACCGAGCGGCGGGTTGGGTAATTCGCGTTTTGGACGCTCACGAATTCCTGGGAATTGGAGGGAGTTTTACGATGAAAATGGATTGGAAGGCCGCCATGTTGGCAGCCGCAATGATGGTCGGCGGTTCGACCGTCGCTTCGGCTCAGGAAGCTGGTTACTACGGTGCCAGCCAAGTGAGCTATAACGCAATCGCATCGGATTGCGGATGTGCAGCCGATTCCACCGTCTGCGGCGACGCTCTGACGTGTGGTTCGGATGTTGGTGGTTGCTACAGCGATTGCTGCTGTGGTGGCATGGACTGGTTCGGTTGCTGTGAACACGGCGATCCCTGGACTCTGTTCGGTGAAAACGACTGTGGCGTGACGATTGGTGGTTGGATTTCGGGTGGTTACTACGGTAACTTCCGCGGCGTCAACACCAACAACGGTAACGCTCCTGTTGCTTTCCGTCAGATCTCGAACGCTCCAACCGTCAATCAAGTTTGGTTGTACGCTGAAAAGGCCGCTGACGCCGAAACCTACTGCTTCGACCTCGGTTACCGAGTTGACGCTGTTTGGGGTGCTGACGGTCCTGACACCCAGGCTTTCGGTTACGGCGATCGTTACCGCTGGGACAACCGTTGGAACACTGCTGAAACCGCTGCGGGCGAAGCCCTCTACGGTTCGGCTATTCCACAGGCTTACCTGACCGCCGCTTGGGGCGACTGGGAAGTTAAGGTCGGTCACTTCTACACCATCATTGGTTACGAAGTGGTTCAAGCTCCCGACAACTTCTTCACCTCGTACGCCTACACGATGAACTACGGCGAACCGTTCACCCACGGCGGTGTGCTCGCTACCTACAGTGGTATCGAAAACACCACGCTTTGGGGCGGTTACGTCCAAGGCTGGGACACGGCATTCGACAACTGGGAAGGTCAAGCGACGTTCCTGGGTGGTATCAGCCGTGACCTTTCGGACAGCACCACCATCACTTGGGCGGTCAACGCCGGTGACTGGGGCAAGACCAATGGTGGCAACATCTACATGAACAGCTTCGTGCTGACTCATGACATTGGTTGTGGCTACAGCTACGTCTTCCAGCACGACTTGGGCATTCAGTCCAACTTGGGTGCTGCTGAAAACGCTTACTGGTACGGTGTCAATCAGTACCTGTTCAAGGAAATCAACGACTGCTGGTCGGCTGGTATCCGTGCTGAATGGTTCTGTGACGAAGATGGAGCCCGAGTCGGTTACGGCCCAGGTAGCTACTACGCCACGACCGTCGGCTTGAACTGGAAGCCAACAGCAAACATCACCGTTCGTCCTGAAGTTCGCTTCGAGAAGTTCGACGGCATCTATGGCAACACTCAGACGCCATACGCCGAAGGCACTCACGACGACTGTGTGTTCTACGGTTTCGACGCCATCTTCACCTTCTAAGGTGTAGACCAGTCGAAAGACGCATAAGAGAAGCCGCGGGTGGCAACATCCGCGGCTTCTCTTTTTCTTGTACACTGATCCGAATCTCGCCCCTCAGATCGCGCCGCCCCCTCGGAAGGAAACTATTTTGGGAGACATCTCGGAGCCTCGCCTGGTCTTGCCGATCGTCGCCGCCTTCAGCCGCTATCCCGAAGCACTCGCCTGGGGTCGCACGGAAGCCGAAGCGATGTGGGGCCCGATCGCCCTGCAAAGCGATCCATTTCTGCTGACCGAGACCACTTACTACGACGAAGAGATGGGACCAGGCCAACGGAAACAGTTCTGGGCCTTCGCCCCGATTCGCTCTCCGGAAGAATTGCCGGCCTGGAAACACCAATCCAACGCGTGCGAAGTTCGCTATGCCGATCTGAAACAATGGCCAGAACCGCGACCACTGAATCTCGATCCTGGCTACATTTCCGAAGCAAAGCTGGTGCTGGCCACGACCAAAGATCGTGATCACCGCATTTATCTTCGAGATGGGATCTACGCCGAGGTCACTTTGCACTACCGGCGAAAGGCCTGGACGTCTTGGCCATGGACCTATCCCGACTACCAGCGAGCCGAGTATCACGCCTTTTTTGACCGTTGTCGTCTCTACCTCCGAGAGCAACTGGCTCGATAGAACCGAATTGCGGGACTACGATTTGCCTTCCTTTGGAATAGAATGGACGTTTCCCTATTCCGTCAGCTTCTCGATTTCGTAGGAAACATTCGTGGTGTGGAGCCCCAGCGTTGCGTTGGCATTTGTGGTCGCGGCTATCTTACCGGGACTCATTATTTCGCTGATCACCACCTCGCTTGTTCGCCGCTGGGCCCCGCGGCTTGGCCTGGTCGATCTTCCGAATGAACGGAAAGTTCACGTCACGCCCACACCTTTGGGTGGCGGCATTGGTATCTGGACAGGCCTCGTCGTTCCGTTCGCCATCGCCCAACTGATCGTCTGGTATGCCACTCAGCACCCTGATCTCACCTTCAGCACACCGATTCTGCAGAAGGCTTGGGACTTTGCTCAGCCTCATTTGGCCGGCTATCAAGCCAAAGCGATGTCGCTCTGGACGCTAATCACATTGGCGACGGTGTTGGCGGTCGTCGGACTTTTGGACGATTTGACCGGACTCGGCTGGAAAATTCGCCTCGCGGTGCAGTTTGCTGTCGCGTCGATCGTGGTCTGGTTTCTCGATTGGAAACTCAGCTTTTTCCTCGATATCCCACTGCTGCCCGATATTGTCACGCTGTTTTGGATTGTCGCGTTGATCAATTCGTTCAACATGCTCGACAACATGGATGGCCTCTCGGCCGGTATCGCCGGCATCGGTTCGTTCATGCTTGCGTCGGTTTTGCTGCTCGCTCCAGATCCAGCTACCGCCGGTCCTCAACTTTTTGTTGGGGGATTTTTGTTGGTACTGACCGGGTCGATTCTTGGCTTTCTCTATCACAACCGTCCACCAGCCAAGATTTTTATGGGGGACGCGGGCAGTTATTTGATCGGATTTTGCATGGCCGTCATGACAATCCTGGCGACCTTTGGCAGTTATAAGGACAACCGCCAGCATGCGATCCTCGCACCGCTGTGCATTCTGGCGGTTCCGCTCTACGACTTGATCACGGTCCTTTACATTCGCCTGCGAGAAGGTCGCAGTCCGTTTCAGGCCGACAAATGCCATTTCTCGCATCGTCTGGTCGAGATGGGCTTTTCCAAAACCAGCGCTGTTCTGGTGATCTATTTGTTGACGATGACCTGCGGCCTCGGTGCGATGCTGCTGCATCAGGTCGATCGTGTAGGTGCCGTGCTGGTGCTGATGTTAGTGTTTTGCGTGCTCTGTTTGATCGCGCTGATCGAGCGAGCCGCCCGCCGCAAAGAACGGAATCGAGCCGAGTAAATGGCCAGCAAGAGCAAACAAGACCGACGTCCCCAGCCGGAAGAATCAAGTTCGACGCTGTTGCGTGACCTGGTCGGCGGCGGGATCGCGTTGCTGGCGGTCGTGACGCCGTTGGTTTCCAGCGAAGGCTCTCCGGAACGAGGCGCCGAACTTTGGTTGGCGGTTGCCTGGTGCTTGTTGCTGCTGCTATGGGGTGTGACCGCGCTGGCGAAACCGAAGTTGGAAATCCGTTGGGGTCTGCCGGAATGGTGCCTGGCCGGGTTTCTCACCTGGCTCGCGTTTTCGACTTGGTTCGTGGCCGGGGAAGGGAACCTGCGGGCAGCGTTCAACAACTTCTGGGATTACGCCCATCTGCTGATCGCCTATTTCTTGATCCGCCAATGGGTCGTTACCGATGCCCAGCGTCACGCGTTATTGACCGTCATGATCTGCCTCGCTGCGTTTGTTTCGGCGTATGCCCTCTATCAATATCAAGTCTTGCTGCCGGCACAGCAGGCCGCCTATCGTGCCAACCCCGAACAAATCTTGCTCGACAACGGCATCGATCCGACGCCAGGTAATCCGGTTCGACAGTTGTTTGAGAATCGCGTGCTCAACAGCTCCGAACCGACGGCCACCTTCACGCTGACCAACTCGTTGGCCGGTTTTCTCGTGCCATGGCTGTTGCTTTCGATCGGTTGGCTGAAGAACGCCTTCGGCGACGGCCCCGACTGGAAACGGATTGGCGGGCTGACGCTGGTCGTCGTGTTGGCAGGGATCTGCTTACTCCTCACGAAGAGTCGAACCGCCTGGTTGGCGACGATTTTCGGTCTGATGCTCATCGGGTTTTACGGGTCAGGAATCGGCAAACGCGTTTCCTGGCTGGTGCCTACCATTGGCCTGACAGCCTTTCTCGGACTGTTCATGATTGGCTTCGTCACCGGAGTGCTGGATGTCGAAGTTCTCAGCGAAGCCCCAAAGTCGGTTCTGTATCGACTGCAATATTGGCAAGGTGCCGCGGCAATCATCGCTCACAATCCGATCTTTGGTTGTGGTCTGGGTAACTTCCAAGGCTACTATCCGCAGTTCATGCTGCCGATGGCCAGCGAGACGGTCGCCGATCCGCACAACTTCGTATTTGAAATCTGGGCGATGGCCGGGACGCCTGCGATTGCGTTGCTGTTGGCTGCGATGGTTTGCTGGTCGATGCGATTGGCGAAGAACGTCGAACCCACTGAAACAGAACCTGCCAAGCCCGCCGAAGACACACCTTCCGCGAAACCCATCTGGATCGGTGCCGCGATCGCACCATTCATCGCGCCGCTGTTGCAGATGATCATGCAAGAGATGACGCCTGACTTCACAATGGTGTTGGTTGGCATAGTTCCGGCAGTGATCGTCGGCCTGGCAATGCAAGGTGCACCGATCGTTCGCGACCAGCGACTCTGGCTGGCGATCGCGTTGGCCGCACTGCTGATCGATTTGTTAGCCGCCGGTGGAATCGGCTTCCCCAGCGTGGCAGGGTCGCTGTTTCTATTGGCCGCGGTCGCTTCTCCTTCGCAGCAAACGGTGGAAGTCGAAGACTGGCGATTCAAACTGCTGCCGATGGGCTGCGGTCTGGTCGGCTTGATGATCGTCATCCTGTGGGGCATTCAACCATCGACCGGTCGCAAGACACAGATTTCGTTGGCGAACATGGCGTCGCGTCGGGGTGACTGGCGCGAGATGGAACAACGGGCCAAGTTAGCTTCGGCCGCCGACCTGTGGAGCAAAGAAGGCCCGGCGATGGAGGCCAACATTTACTTCGAGGGTTGGGCGAACAACGTTGATGCTCCGCTGCCGGTTCGCCAACCGCTGCTCGATGCGTTCGAGTCGTCGCTCGATGAAACGTTCCGAAGAGCAGGGCACTACTTCCCGCTCCATTTCTCGGCCGGCAACTGGTATCTCGATATCTATCGTCAGTCGAACGATCCGAATCACCTGCTCCAAGGGATCGATCATTATCGCGAAGCGGTCCGGCTGTACCCCAACCGGGCGATCCATCATGCCCAACTCGCTTGGGCGTTGCATCTAGCTGGTTTGAGGGAGGAAAGCGTCGCCGAGGCGGAGGAAGCCCTCCGTTTGGACGATTTGAATCCGCATGCCGAGCGAAGATTGGAAGATCGCCTGAAAATTCACGACCCTGGACCGTTTTCCGGCATCGAAAACCAGCCGGCGGCACCCGCTGCCGAAATTTACGCCAAACAAGTCATGGAAAATCTGCGTACAATGGGAAGGTAGCGTTTCGCCTCTCATTTCCCCCCTCGCTTCAATTCTTATCGACGAACACGCCATGAAACCAATTGCCGTCCTTCTGGTTTGTCTTCTGGTGGGCTCGATGGCAGGCTTTGCCGTCGCCTATCGCGATGCCAATATGCCCAATCATTTCGGCCCGGTGACCGATCCGGAACTGGGTTGGAAATCGATCCCGATCACGCAAGATGCTCCGAAGGTCTCGGTCGAAGGTGGCACGATCCACACTTTTGGTCGCATGGAATTGAACTCGGTCGGCAAGCACACCTTCGTGGTGAAGAACGAAGGGAATGCTCCTTTGGAATTGACCATGGAAGGCACGACCTGCAAGTGCACCATGGCCGACATGAAAGAAGGAGACACGCTGGTCGTGAAGCCAGGCGATTCCACCGAGATCAAACTGGAATGGCGTCCGAAGGCGTACCAGGAAGACTTCGCCCAGACCGCCCGTATCCGCACGAACGATCCTCGCCAGTCGCTGTTAGAACTGCGAATCACCGGCGATGTGGTTCAGGCCATCGTCCTCGATCCTCAGGAAATTCGCTTCACCAATCTGTCGGCCGGCGAATCGCGAACCGCTTCGACCAAGGTACTGAGCTTCAAAGAACCTGAGTTCGAGATGACCAACCTGCGAGTGACCGGCGACAAGTCGGACCTGCTCACCGTGACCAGCCGCCCACTCTCGAAAGAAGAGCTGCAAGAAACCGACGGCGCGATGGCTGGCTACATGATCGTTGTCGAAGTGAAGCCAGGCCTGCCGCTGGGCAACAACCATCACACGATCATCGCCGACACCACCAGCGAGTTCGCCCCCGTGCTCGAGCTGAGCGTCAACACGTACATCGTTGGTGACATTTCAGTGATCGCCGTCAAGAAGTACGACCGCGAAAAAGCGGTGCTGTACCTCAACAAACTGAAGCAGCACGATGGCCTGAAGACGAAGCTGTTTCTGATCGTGAAAGGGACCCATCGCAACGATGTAAAGATCGCTCTTAAAGAGACCGTTCCTTCCTACCTGAAGGTCGAAGTGGGTGAGCCGGAATCGATCAACGACGGAAGCGTCCAGAAATTTCCGGTCTCGATCGAAGTTCCCGCCGACGCACCTCCCGGCAATTACCTCGGCCCTGATCGTGAGAATCTGGGAAAAATCGAGCTATCCGTGGAAGGTCATCCTGAGATTGAAGAGGTCAATATTGGTGTTTACTTCTCTGTCGAGTAGATTCACCGTTGCCTTGAGAGCACGCAATCGCTGACCTCCTGCAGACTGGGGGGTTAGCTATCGTTTGACATTCCCCCTCACCCCCAACGGTCGTATGCGTATCCATTCTCGCCGCTTCGCTTTCTGCCCGATGATTGCCACCCTCTCGCTAGCAGCCTGGGTGGGATGTGGAATGGAACCGGCGAAAACCACGCAGGCCCCGCCAGCGACTTCACCATCTGCGGAGTCGCCAGCGGTCGAAGTTGCCGACAATGGCCCCGTCACCGTCGACTTCGCGGACGCAAAGCCGATTCCTTCCGCTTCGACCGACAAACCTGCCGGCGAAATCCAACAAGTCGCCATGCATGCCGAGTTGGAAGAGCAGGAGGAGGGGGAAGCCAACGTTCCTCGCCGAGAACTGTTCGAGGGCTGGCCCAAGCCTGAACTGGCACTCTTTCTGACCGGTCAGCAGCACGGTTACATCGAACCTTGTGGATGCACTGGCCTGACCAATCAAAAAGGGGGACTGATGCGTCGGCAGACGTTCCTCAATCAGTTGCGGAAAGACAAAGGCTGGGACGTCGTCGCCTTGGATGTCGGTAACCAGGTCCGCCGCTTCGGTCGCCAGGCAGAAATCAAATTCCAAACCACCGCCAACGGTTTGAACAAGATGGAATATGATGCCATCAGCTTCGGGCCTGATGACCTGCGTTTGTCGGTCGACGAAGTCTTCGCCGCCGTCGCCTCCGACGACCCAGACAACATCAAGTACGTTTCGAGCAACGCCAGCCTGCTCGGCTTCACGCCGAAGTATCGCATCGTCGAAGCAGGCGGCGTGAAGATCGGCATCACCGGGGTCTTGGGCGCTAAAGAACAGCAACGCGTCTCGAACGCCGAAGTCGAAATGGGAGATCCCATGGAAGAACTGAAGGCGAGTTGGGAAGCGTTGAAGGCGGAGAACTGCCAGCTTTACGTGCTGTTGGCTGAAGCTTCGCTTGATGAAAGCCGCAAGTTTGCCCAGGCGTTCCCAGGCTTTCAGATCGTCGTTACCGCCGGCGGAGCAGGGGAGCCTACTCTGCGTCCGGAAGTCGTCGCCGGAACCAATACCCAGATGATTCAAGTCGGCACCAAAGGCATGTATGTCGGTGTGGTCGGCTTCTTCAACGATCCCCAGAACCCGATCCGCTACGAACGTGTCCCCCTCGATTCGCGTTTTGCCGACTCAGACGAAATGCTTCGTTTGTTAGCCGCTTATCAAAAACAGTTGGAAACCCTTGGCTTCGATGGCCTGGGAATTCGGGCTCAGCCCCATCCATCTGGTCATACCTATGTCGGATCAGACACGTGTGCCGACTGCCATAGCGAAGCCTACGAAGTCTGGAAGAATTCGCGTCATAGCCACGCGACCGACTCGCTCGTTCATCCGCCCGAACGTTTCCAGGTCTCGCGTCACTTCGACCCCGAGTGCCTGGCATGTCACGTGGTTGGTTGGAACCAGGAACTGTATCAGCCTTACCAGTCTGGCTACCTCAGCATCCCGGAAACTCCTTTGATGCAGAACGTTGGTTGCGAGAACTGCCACGGTCCTGGTTCGGCCCACGTTGCCTCGCAAAATGGGGAAGGTGGTTTCACCGCCCAGCAAACGGCGGAACTGGTCGAACAAATGAAGCTTCCGCTGGACAAGGCTCGCGATACTTGCTTGAAGTGCCACGACCTCGACAACAGCCCCGACTTCCACGTCAACGGCGCGTTTGATAAGTACTGGGAAGAGATCAAGCATTAAGCTGCCAGATCTCAGTCTATACGGAATCGTAATTCTATTTATTACAGCCGATCGATCAGGGAATTGTCTTAGCCCGATCTGACTAGGGCAGGGCATACCAATCGCCAAAGATTGGCCCTGGGCGAAAACTCGACATCGGCATGGGCTCAGATCGCCCTCGAATCACCTGGATGCTGCGAACAGGCCTCGCATTTCTGTGCCTGCCTGCGCAGCATACTCCGAATCTTCTACCGATCATTTCGTCGCCAGTCGCGGTCTAATTCGGCTCACATTTCTAATAGGTCCGCGCAACTCGTTGTTCACTGGGAAGTTGCGCATACCCCAAAATCGACAAAAGATTCCCCTTCTTCTCTGGGCACGGTGCTTGCGAAGAGCTTGTTGGCGAACTGCGCAAGTCCAATCAACAGAGGAATCGGAAGCTCATGGTGACAGACGACCCACAAACCATCGTGGTAATTGGCAACGGCATGGTTGGGCATCGCTTTGTCGAGAAGCTGGTCGAGTTCGATCAGGCCCGGCAGTACAAGATTGTCACGTTTTGCGAAGAGCCTCGCGCTGCGTACGATCGCGTCGGACTGACCTCGTTCTTTGCCCACCGCGACGCCGAGAAGCTGATGATCGCGCGGCTGGAGTGGTATCAAGAGCATGGCGTCGAGATCCACCTCGGCGATCGCGCTGGCAAGATCGACCGCGAGAACCAAATCGTCAAGTCCGACAAAGGGGTGCAAATCCATTACGACTACGTCGTGTTCGCGACCGGTTCGTACCCGTTCGTTCCGCCGGTCGAAGGGATCAACAAGCATGGTGTTTATGTCTATCGCACCATCGAAGACCTTGAGAAGATCATCCACCACGGCAAGACCGCCCAGAACTGCGCGGTAATCGGTGGTGGTCTGCTCGGCCTGGAAGCGGCCAAGGCTGCCTTCGACTTGGGCATGAAGACCCACGTAATCGAGTTCGCACCCCGTCTGATGCCTCGCCAAGTCGACGATCGTGGCTCGAAGCTACTGGTTCAAAAGATCGAGGACCTCGGCGTCGACGTGCACTTGAACAAGGGAACCAAAGAAATCCAAGGCGATGGCAAAGTCGAGCGGATGGTCTTCACCGATGACACGACCCTCGACGTCGACATGATCATCGTCTCGGCTGGCATTCGACCGCGAGACGAAGTGGCCCGGGATGCTGGGATCGATGTCGGTCCGCGTGGCGGGATCTCGGTCGACGATCATCTTCGCACGTCCGATTCCAAAGTGTTCGCGATTGGCGAGGTCGCGCTGCACTCGGGCATGATCTACGGGTTGGTGGCTCCTGGCTACGAGATGGCCGAGATCGTTGCCGCCAATCTCTGCGGACAAGATCGCCAGTTCGCCGGAACCGATCTTTCGACCAAGCTGAAGCTGATGGGGGTCGATGTCGCCAGCTTCGGCAACTACGAAGCGAGCGACGACATCAGCACCTCGATGGTGATCGAAGACCCATTCCAGGGATCGTACAAAAAGCTGCTCTTCAGCAAGGATGGCAAGACCTTGCTCGGCGGCATTCTGGTGGGCGATGCCTCCGAGTATGGCACGCTTTCGATCTTCGCCAAGAGTGGCGATCCGCTACCGTGCTCGCCGAGTGAATTGATGGGCACCAGCGGCGATGGCGGCGGAGCGGCAGCCCTGGGTGGGGCAGCTTCGATGCCGGATAGCGCCCAGATTTGCTCGTGCAATAATGTCACCAAGGGACAGATCTGCGCAGCCATTCGCGACAACGACTTGATCACCCCAGCGGAAGTCAAGAAGTGTACTTCGGCGGGCGGCGGCTGTGGTGGCTGCATGCCGCTGGTGACCGACATCCTTTCAGCCGAACTGGCAGCCGCAGGCAAATCGCTCAGCAAAGACCTGTGCGAACACTTCGCCTATTCACGGCAGGAACTGTTCGAGATCGTCAAAATCAAAGAGATTAAATCGTTCGACGAATTGCTCGCCTCTCATGGTAAAGGGGATGGCTGCGAAACCTGCAAACCAGCGGTCGCTTCGATCCTGGCTTCGCTGTGGAACGACCACATCCTGGAGACCTCCCACAAAACGCTGCAAGACACGAACGATCGCTTCCTGGCGAACATCCAGCGCGACGCCACCTACAGCGTCGTTCCGCGTGTTGCCGGTGGCGAGATCACTCCGGACAAGCTGATTGTCCTGGGCGAAGTCGCCAAGAAGTACAATCTGTACACGAAGATCACCGGCGGCCAGCGTGTGGACTTGTTCGGAGCGAAAGTGCAAGATCTGCCCGACATCTGGTCCGAACTGATCGACGCCGGGTTTGAAAGCGGGCATGCCTATGGCAAAGCGGTCCGTACTGTGAAGAGCTGCGTCGGCAGTACCTGGTGCCGCTACGGCGTGGGCGATTCGGTTGGGTTCGCCATTCGAATCGAAAACCGTTACCGCGGAATTCGTGCTCCGCACAAACTGAAGTTCGCCGTCAGTGGCTGCGTGCGGGAATGTGCCGAAGCTCAGGGCAAAGACGTCGGGCTGATCGCGACCGAGAACGGCTACAACTTGTATGTCTGCGGCAATGGCGGTGCCAATCCACGGCATGCCGACTTGCTGGTCGCCGACATCGACGAAGAAACGGCCGTCAAATACATGGACCGTTTTTTGATGTACTACATCATGACCGCCGACAAACTGACGCGAACGAGCGTCTGGCTCGAGAAGATGGAAGGGGGCCTCGATCACATTCGCGACGTGGTGATCAACGACTCGCTCGGGATCTGCGACGAACTGGAATCGCGGATGCAGACGCTGGTCGATACCTACCAATGTGAATGGAAGTCGGTCGTTGAAGATCCGGAAAAGCGGGCCTTCTTCAAACAGTTCGTCAACACCGACGAATCGGAACCAAGTATCGAGATCATCACCGAACGTGACCAGCAGCGACCTGCCGATTGGCCGGAAGGGAATATCTCGTTGGTCGAATTGAAGGGGCTCGATGGTCAGGTCATCTCGCACGAACCAGCCCCCGAAGAGACGCTCAGTTGGATTCCGATGGGGATGGAAACCGACTTCCCGGTCAATGGTGGTGCGGCGGTGAAATATGGCGACGTCCAGATTGCCATCTTCCGAGCGACCACGCACAGCGACTGGTACGCCTGCCAGAATATGTGCCCGCATAAGAACGCGTTCGTTCTATCGCGCGGCATCATCGGCGATGCCGCGGGTGTGCCGAAGGTGGCCTGTCCGCTGCATAAGAAGTCGTTCTCGC
This sequence comes from Bremerella sp. JC817, assembly GCF_040718835.1. Taxonomy (NCBI): domain Bacteria; kingdom Pseudomonadati; phylum Planctomycetota; class Planctomycetia; order Pirellulales; family Pirellulaceae; genus Bremerella; species Bremerella sp. JC817. The sequence continues at coordinate 335,934 of NZ_JBFEFG010000274.1, forward strand.
TGGAAACGGGCGAGTGTCTGACGGGCGAAGAATTCAAGCTGCAGGTCTTCCCGGTGAAACTCGACAACGGACAAGTCTTCGTGCAGTTGCCACCGCAAGAAACCTTGAACGCCTCCCTGGCGACAAAGCTCCACTGCATTTCAGCGTGCGATGCACCCAAGAGCCGCCAGATGGCATTTGTCGCGAGTTGAGGGGAACTTTTGCGACAATCGCAAGAGACAGATGGGAACATCGCAGCGATCGTGAGCGTTGCGACTCGATTCGTACCGTACCCCATCTGTTTCTTGCCTTTTCTTGATAGGCCAACGCGATCCGTGATCGCATTCCGCCATCTGATTTTCATTGCGAGCCACCAGCGGTGACGCTACGCTGGGGCAACCAGCTTGCTTCTTTTCCGTTCGCAAGGGAACGTGATGGCAACCTCTCCATGCCGCAACTGCGGAGCGCTCGTCAGCCGCTCGGATCACTTCTGCCAAGAGTGCGGAGTGACGATGCCCTATCGTCGCCGCACCAAAATGACTTATGGCTACGAATACAAATCGAAGGCCACACTGTTCGGTCTGCCGCTGGTACACATCTCGTTCAAGTACCGCGCGAACCGTACGCCGGTGGTCGCGAACGGTGTGATCGCGATCGGGCAGTTTGGTTTCGGAGTGATTACCATCGCCCAGTTTGGCGTCGGCATCGTAACGATCGGTCAGGCCACGCTGGCGACCTTTACCATCGCCCAGGCAACCCTCGCCGCGTATGCGATCTGCCAGGTCGGAATCGTATTCCAAGGGTACGGGCAGAGACTTCTGAAGCTCGACACGTTTCTCTAGTGGTCCGCAATTTTGCGAACGAGAAGAACGAAGCTTCGTTCTAAGAGAGTCGTCGCGTTTCGTTCAGACGGCGACGCAGTTGGTTCAAACGTTCTTCCGACTGAACCAGTCGATCATTGGTGGCCGGGGCAGGGGAGCTCGGCAGTTCGGGAATCGAACCGAGCGAGTGCCGACTGTTGTTGGCGATCTCGCGAATGCCGCCTAACTGATTCTGCACGTCTGCCAGCCACTTCTGCGTTTCGGCCTGGCGACCGGAAGCTTCCTGGAAAAACAAACATGCGGCTAAGGCCATACAGCCCAGCGAAACCACAGCGATCGGGAAGCCAATATTAAAGAGTTCCGGGCGACGCGTGACGACGCTCCAGACAATCAGAAAACAGCCACAGACCAGCAGCATGACGCCGCCTGCCAGGCTGATCGATGCTAACCAGGGGAAGCCATTGTCCGGCTTCACTTCCGGCAACTCGTCTCGCAGGGCTGGTTCGGGTCGTGGACGTGACGCCGAACGCAGCTCTGGCAAATCATCGAAATGGGCTGGCTCTTCAAACCGCTGCACCAGACGGTCAATCCGTCCCAGCGTGGTTTGCATGCGATGCGTATCGAGGCGAAGCCCCGGCAACGGCTCTGCCGACGCTGCAGCAGGACGCTTGACGTGAGACGTCTCTGCCGAAGAATCGAGCCGCGTCTGGCACTTCGCACAGACAAGCACCGAATGCTCGCGAGGCGAGGCAATTCCAGCGACTTGAATCTGACAACGAGGGCACCACATCTGCTAGCTACTTTCGAACAAGATCGAGTTAGGTTTCTTTCCTTATCGGCTGCGGGAGGCCTGCGGATTGAACCGTTCTGGCGAAATAGGAAAAATCTCAGGGGGTGCCTCGCTCTTTCCGCGCAGCAAAAAAGGCGAGCCCCACGGAAGGGGATCGCCTCGTAAGCTTTGATATATCAGCCACTTAGAACGAATCCTAAGAAGTTGGCACCTCGGCATCAACTTCTGGCGATGGCTCTTCGTTTTGGGTACCTGTGACGGCCGGATGCGGTTCGTACCAGTCGGTACGCAGCCAGTCGACGATGATCTCGAGGTCTCGTCTTGAGATGCGATTCGAGACTTCGTTGTGCGGATCTTCGTTGAACGCCGGCATCCGGTCGTTGTTGTCGCCGTAGAACCGAGTCGCCGAGGGATTACTGATGAAGTCCATCAACCACTGCCGCGAACCAAATCCATTCAGATCGACCGCGTCGCCATAATCACTCTCGGCGTCGTAGTTGTGGCACATCGCACAGTGGTCTTCGCTGACCAGCAGTTCGTTGCCTCGGGCAATCTTGCCGGGGCCAAGCTCCGCTTCCGATTCGATCCCGCTTTGAGCCGCCAACGCCGCCACGATCGCGGCCAGATCTTCGTCCGACCATTCGTCCGTGTCCGACATGGTTTCAGTCACGTAGCCTGCCATCTCGCCTTCCAGGTGCGACGTGCCGCCGAAGAAGTGGAAGCTGTTGATCGGCACCACTTCGATTTCCTTCGGATCGTTCGACTGCTGCGGGCCAAGCTTGCCAGCTCGCTCTTCATCTTTGCGAACGATCTCGGCTTCCATGCGAACGGGGTTCGGCGTGAGGAAGGCCTTCACCCACTTCGACGTGCCGAAGCCATACAGGTTGGGTCCCGAGACCGGCGCCGGCGGTACTAGCCCTTCGCCACGCAGTGAATCGAACGGCAACAACTCGGCCACTGGATTGTAGGCGTGGCAGCTATTGCAGTTGGCGGCAAACAAAACAGGGCCTTGCGTCTTCGGATCGTTACGCATCAACGACACCGCGCCGGTCTCTGGAATGCCAGTCGGAGCTTGCACCAACTGGATCGCGCGGATCGCGTTCCGTTCTGCTTCTTCGGTCGCGAGGTGATACGACTCGTTGGCTCGGTCTTCCTGGATCGCGACGAAGGTCAAGAAGCCAGCGCCGCCCAATAGGGCCACGATCAAGGCGATGTTGAAACCATGCCCGATCTTCCAGTTGCCAACGAGCGGCATCAGAAACAACGAGGTCATGATGACGATCGGAATCACTATCGCACCATAGATTTCTGCTTCGCCGGGGAAGTACTTCAGAAACTGAAACAGGAACAAGAAGTACCACTCAGGTCGAGCCGCCGAGAAAGGTGTCGACGGGTCGGCAGGGGCACCAAGCTCTGCGCCGAGGTGGGCTTCGATCGGCAAGCCAGAATGATCTTCGCCGGCGAAAAAAAAGCCACGCAAAACAAAGAACATCACCACGGCCATCACCGCCAGACACGCAACCGCGTCCTTCAAGACCTGGTCGGGCCAAAAGTAAGCAGCGGGACGTTTATCGGCACCAATGGCGGTCACACCATGCCGACGAAACAGCACCATATGCAGGAACAAAACGCCGATCAGGGCCGCTGGTAAAACGCCAGCATGCAAGGCGAAGAACCTGGTTAGGGTGGCGTGACCATAATCGGTTCCGCCGACCACGATCTTCTGCACATCGTCCCCAATCCAAGGCAGCAAGCCGGCGAGGTTTGTTGCGACACGCGTCGCCCAGAAACCTTTCTGGTCCCACGGCAACAAGTAGCCGGTCAGCGAGAGACCAAGCACGATCTGCATCAAGATCAGCCCGGTCCAGAAGTTGAATTCACGCGGCGCGCGATACGCTCCGTCGATCACCACTTGCAGAAAGTGCACGGCCAGCAGCACGATCATCATCTGGGCCATGAAGTGGTGGATCCCACGCACCATCCAGCCTCCCTGCATTTCGTACTGAATGAAGTAGACGCTCTCCCACGCTCCCTTCGCATTCGGACTGTACGACGCCCACAGGAAGATGCCGGTAATCAGCTGCACCATGAAGGCGAACACCAGCGTGCTGCCCCAAACATAGCGCCAGCGCGAACCGCCAGGGATGTTCTCGTAGAGTGCTTCGTTGACGGCGTGACGAATGCCAGTTCGGTTGTCGATCCAATCGATCAGCGTTTTCATTGAATCGGCTCTTTCTCTGGATGTCCTGCTTTGAAGTTCTTGAAATCAACCCACACTTCTCCCTTGGCCAGTTTCTTCTGGTCGACCTCGAGCGTGTCGAGGTTCCGGGGACTCGGGCAGGTCTCTGGTTCCAACCGTTCGCCATCCGGCTTGAAGTCGCTGCGGTGGCAAGGGCACTGGAACAAGCCTCCGTCGCCTGCTTCCCGGTTGAAGTCGACAAAGCAACCGGCATGGGGACAAACGGCGTTGATCGCCTCGACGGTTGACTCGCCGGGCAGACGTCGCAGATAGATCGCGCCGATCGGCTGGTTGGGATAGACATTCCAGGCATCCCGCTGCGTAGCTATCACGGGATATCTTCTTGGAAAACCATCATCGGGAATGGCATCGAGAGCCGCGATCTTGCGGAACTCTCCCTTGTCGCCTTTCCGAAAGATCGGGTCGAGCAGCGTCGCCAGACCGGCACCAAAGGGGATGACGCCAACCAGACCACCAATAACCACCGCGGCCGCTTTCGAGAAGAAGCCGCGTCGATCCTCTTGAGGTGGAATCGATTCCATATTCTTCGCCATAGATTGTGAAACTCCGTGAGCGATCTTCGCCCGCGTGGTGAATCGACAGAACGTTTCGTTCCGTAAGACAATCAGCAAGCCGGACCTATGCATAATGAGGTCCGGTCGTTGCCCAATATTATGAAGAGGCTAGAAGGAGGTCCCAAGCGATCACGCACCTGGCTCCGCCTCGGGAAGAAGGGATCAACCCGCGATCGTTCAACCTTCGATTTAGCCCATGGCCTTCTCGGTCGCTTTCAGCAACATCGAGACGACTTCGTCCAGAGGTTTCTTGATCAACGCCCCCGCTGCCGCCACGTGCCCGCCACCACCAAATTGGTGAGCGAGCTTCGCGACATCGAGCGAAGAACGGCTACGGAAACTGGCCTTCACACCCTCGCCGCCAGGCAATTCGATGAAGAGAATCGCAGCCTCAACTCCGGAGACGGCCATAGTCTTATTGATCGCGTCTTCCGTGTCACTGGGGGTAGCCCCTGTTTCTTCGAAGTCTTGCTGAGTTGCCAAACTATAAGCAAGACGTCCTTCAAGAATTACCTTGGCGCTGGCCAGAATACGGCCCCGCAAGTTGACCCGCTGCAGACGTTCTTTCTCGAACAAGTGCCCGTAAACGTCGCTCGGCACGGCGCCGGCGTCGATCAGATCGCCGATCGCCCGATAGGTGTCGCCGCTGACCGATGGAAATCGAAACCACCCTGTGTCGGTTGCAATGGCGGTGAACATTGCGAAAGCCATTTCCTGGGTGATCGGAATCCCCCAATCCTTGGCCGCTTCATACACGAGTCGGCCGGTCGCTTCACACTTGGGATCCTTGAACATCTCGCCCCCCAGGTCGTCCTGGCTGACGTGATGATCGAGCACCAGCTTCACGCCTTCGAACTGTTGCATCAGTTCGGCCATCGACCCGAGCTGAACCCAGGCGCTGGTATCGACGACCAGAAACGCGTCGAAACCGGAAAGCACCTCTTCGGATGTGATGTCTTTCCCCAACTGCTTGATCTGGTTGTCCGGGTCGATGAACTGCAGATGATTCGGCGTTTCAGAATCGTTGACGATGGCGACCTCTTTACCAAGCTGCCGCAGGATCGCCGCCATCGCCAATTCACTACCCAGGGCATCGCAGTCGGGACGCACGTGGCTGGTGATCACAAATCGCTGTGGTTCTTCCAACGCCCCTCGCAGGGCTTTCCAGTCAATGCTCATCCGGTTATCCAAATTGCTGAGGACCTGCCTCACAGGTCGCGGGTTGCCTGGTATTCGTCAAAGGTTTTGATCGCGGTCTGGACGTCGATGTCCAACTGCTTCTTTAGTGCTTCCACATCCGAGAAGCTGATCACATCGCGAAGCCGATTCAGGAACGAGACTTCGAGTGGTTCGCCATAAATCGAGCCTTGAAAACCGATCATGTGGACTTCGATCTTACGGGCCTTCTCGCCGAAGGTTGGATTCGGTCCGATGTTGATCGCCGCGGCGAACATCTCGTCGCCGCGATAGCCGATGCCTGCGTAGACACCAATCGCCGGAACCAACGTATCGACCGCTTCCAGATTTGCGGTCGGGAACCCAAGCTGCGAACCGCGGGCGGCACCATGCGTGACCATGCCACGAATTCGGTAAGGTTCGGTCAGCATCTCGCCGGCCAGCTTCACATCGCCGGCAGCGACCAGCTTACGAATGCGGCTGCTAGAAACGAACTCGGTTTCGCCAGGCCGGGTAAAGGGCTGTAAGATATCGAGCTGCATGCCGTGCTTGTGGCACAGCTCGGCCAAGGTGTTGGTATCGCCGGCGCGGTCTTTGCCGAAATTGAAGTTCGGGCCTTCGACCATCGCCTTGGCAGCCATCTTCTGCACGACGATCTGCTCGAAGAACGCTTCCGGCGAAAGATTCAACAGATCACGCGTCGTCGGATAAGCGATGACGGCATCGATACCGAGCTTGCCCAGTAGTTCGACCTTACGGCGTGTCCAGGTCAGCGGAGGTGGTTCGAGTTCCGGCCGAAGCAATCGAACAGGATGCGGATCGAAGGTGAAGACGACCGCGGGTCCCCCCACTTCGTCGGCACGTTGGCGAATCAACTGCGCAATCCGAGCGTGCCCCAGGTGGACGCCATCGAAGTTGCCGATCGTTAGCGCGCCGCCTCGAAAGTCTGCGGAAAGCGAATCCAGGTCACGATAAAGTTGCACAGCTCGCCTTTGCCCAAGGGCAATGCGGATGGCATATTTTGCCCAACCGCGCGGGTGAAAAAGACGTATTTTGATTCGTCATGCCAGGAATGACAACCAAACCTTCATCCGTTTTGTGGCCAAGTCGCTTCACGAAGTGGTTTCCAATCGAGACAATCGGTACAGATATGCCTGGCACCAGCGATCCCCCGCTGGGAGAACAAATCGCAAATTGCCTCCAATTTAAGCCAGGAAATCGCGAACGACTTTAAAAAAATACTTTTCGGCCGCCACACGGTAGAATTTCCTTATCGACTGCCCATCCCTGTTTAATTTGCTAGAAGGTCCGATCTGTGACTGAGCGCTCCTCGTCCTCCTCGAAAACGCATGATGTGACCTGTCCCGTATGTTCGACGCGGTTGACCGTACTGACCGCAGACACCGGCCGGAAGATGGAATGCCCCGACTGCGGTCATATCCTCACCATCACCAAGCCGGAAAAGAAATTGGAGTTGCCGAGCGAGGAAGAGGACATCGAGGACATTTACGGCCTGAAAGATGTCGACGACAGCCATGATGAAGCCCGGAAGAAGTTGGGGCAGAATCTTATGTCGCAGGCCGAGAAAGAAATCCGCGAACAAGCCGAGCGGCCTGAGCTGCATAAACGAACCCAAGGTGCTTTCGAGGAACGCCGCCGAGTCGAAGCAATCGACGACGATGTACCTTCCAAGCCGCGCGAACCACTCACACCGATCGATTACGATCCGAGAGCGAGGCTGGTCGAGTTTCCGATTCGCTTTTCTCCGCAAGAGCTATCACGCGATGTCGGCCTGTTCACCGACGTCGGCCTGTTGATGCGATGGGTGTTTCTGTCGCTGTTCACGGCGATGGTGCTTTATCTGGTGGTCAACGCCTTCATTTACTACAACGTGACACCGCCAACCTTCATGTCCTACATGGCGAGTCTGGCTTGTACGTTTCTTTCGGTCTGTCTGGGTGCCGTCGCGGTCGTGTTTCTGGGGAGCTACTTCTTGTTCCTGACCATGTCGATTTCCAGCGGCATGGATGACTTCGATTGGCCGGAGCTGGGAATTTTTGATCGCGTGATGGAAGCCCTGTTCTTCGTGGCGGGGCTCTTCTTCGCGCTGATTCCGTTTGCAATTGTTGCCACCATCGATCTGACGCTGGCGTTACCTTTGTTGGCGTTGGGCTTCCTGGCGTTCCCGGTCGCGTTTCTATCGCTACTCGATCAAAACTCGATCATCACGCCGTGGAGCAACATGATTGTGTTTTCGCTCTTCAAGCTGACCGGCAAATGGTTGATGTTCTACGTGGCCACCTTCTTCCTGGCGATCGCAGTCGGTGGGTTTGGTTACATGCTTTACTTCTTTGCCGGCATCGAACGACTCGCGTACATTGCGCTACCATGCGGTGTGCTGGTCGTGGGTGGCCTGATGATCTATTCGATCTGGCTGGGACGCATGAGTTGGGAGATCTCGGCACTGCATGGCGAAGAACGCGAAGCCGAGCGAGAAGCAAACGAAGCCGCCAAGTAGGTCACGTTCACTTGAATTGAATCCAACAAAAAAGCCTCGACCGAAGATTCTCGGCCGAGGCTTTTTTAATTTCATACTGTTAAATACAGAGCGTTAGACGTTCCAATTTCGATCCGCCCGGGAGATCAATCCGTTGGCATCGGCATCGTTGATGAACGTTTCTTTCTGCGGATCAATCGCCAGCTTGCGATCGAAGATCCAAGCCGCGGCCGCCGCGTGACAGGCAATGTGCGACTTCCGCATCACGTTTTGATTCGCCGCGGTCAGCTCTCGCGAACGAATGCAATCGAGGAAATTACGCGAATGCGAGGCGACATCGAGCCCACGCACGCGCGAAGTATCTTCGGTGATCTCTTTCTGCAGGGCAGGGGACGAGCAAACGATCTCGCCGCTGTCGCCGGTTTCGACCCAGCCTTCCGTTCCGATAAATCGAACCGGGCAGGTGCCGAGTCGCGTGATGTACTGCGGCGAACGATCACCGAACGGGTTATCAAGGAAGTCGATCTCCAACTTCACGCCATTTTCGTAACGGCAGTGGATACCGTTCTCGTAAGGATCGAACTCGATCGGCATCGTCCCGTCCGCTTTGTTCGCCCATTGGCAAAGGTCGACCGTATGGGCGCCCCAGTCCAGCAGTCGCGCCCCGGAATCGAAGTCCCACTGACCACGCCACTTCCCTTGCACGTAAGCGAGGTTGAACGGACGCCAGGCCGCAGGGCCGAGCCACAGGTTCCAATCGACGTCTTCCTGCGATGGCTGCGGCTGGGCTGGCAACCAACTGTTGTCGAGCACCGGTCGATAAACCGAAGCGTGCATTGTTTGCAGTTCGCCAAGTTTACCGGAGTGAAGCAGTTCGACCGCTTTCTGAAAATTCGGAACGCTGCGGCGCTGGGTCCCAGCCTGAAAGACTTTCTTCTCCGCAGTGATCGTGTCGGCGAGCTGCTGACAATCTTCAATGGTAATGCCACACGGCTTTTCGCTGTAGACATCTTTGCCTGCCTTGGCCGCCAGAATCGAAGCCGCCGCATGCCATCGATCGCCCGTCGCGATGAGCACGGCGTCGATATCTTTTCGATCGAGCAGTTCGCGGAAGTCGCGGAGCGTTTCGCAATCGGAGTTGCCATAGTGCTTGTCGACCATCGCTTTGCCATCGGCACGATGCTTCGACCAAACGTCGGCGATAGCGACGCAGCGAACGTCTTCATGTGGCAGCGTTCCCCCCATCACGTATTTGCAACGATTGCCGAAACCAATCACGCCGAGGTTTACCTTGTCATTTGCGGCCGGCGAGCCGTCGGCACCCAGCACATGACGAGGCACATACGTGGCAACGCCTGCCACGACCGCGGCCGTTCCGGCGGCCTTCAGAAAGTTACGACGAGAGGAAGTCTCGGGACGATTCATGGGGCAGTCCTCAAACAAGGCAGGTAGGGAAGGGGGGAGGGAGACGGTGAGGCCGAATCCTTGCGGTTATTAAACCATGCCGGAATACGGTCTGTCCAAAAAGAAATCGGCCCCCGCCCCAAAGGCGGGCCGTTTCGTATAATGCAGCGTTTGTCCCTTCGATTCAAGCCAACCAATACTGTCTCGCATGTCCATGAAACGCCACGAACTGGAACGTATCGCCAAGCAATATCGCGCAGGTAAGGTCACCCTGGCCGACTTTTGTTTGCAAGTGTTACAGCCCAAATCGGAACAACTCACCGACACCACACTCGATGTCGATCGTGCGCGACGCTGCGGGTTTCCTGAAGTGGTTTACGGTGAAGGCAAGTCCCCGGAAACGATTGCCCGTATCTTCGAGGCTCAAAAGCAACGGGGCGACAAGTCGCTGGCCACGCGTATCGATGCCGAGAAAGGTGCTGCCCTCAAAGCGGCAATTCCGGATGGCTTGTACAACGAGGTCGCCCGAACGTTCCGTACGTTGTCGGACGAATCGTCTTGGGCCAATGTCGGATTGGTGACCGCCGGCACCAGCGATCTGCCGGTCGCGGAAGAAGCCCGCGAGACGCTACGCTGGATGGGCATCGAACCGGTCTTCATTCAAGATGTCGGTGTCGCTGGACCGCATCGCTTTACCGAGCAGGCTCACAAGCTTAGCGAGTGCGACGCCGTGATCGTGGTGGCTGGCATGGAAGGCGCTTTGCCGAGCGTGGTGGGTGGCCATCTCGCTTGTCCTGTCATCGCGGTTCCGACCAGCGTTGGCTACGGTGCCAGCTTCCAGGGGGTTGCCGCGCTGCTGGGTATGTTGAACAGTTGTGCGTCGAACGTCACCGTCGTTAACATCGACGCCGGCTTTAAAGGGGCCTACCTCGCAGGCCTGATTTCGCTGCGAGTTCATCAGGCCAAACCTCAGACGGAAACCTAACCCCCGAGTTCACTCCATGACTCCAGCACCGCTGCCGGAAGGCCTCCCCATTATCCCGCCGCGTGATTCCGACTCGCATAAGGGAACCTTCGGTCGAGCGTTGCTGGTGGGCGGGTCGCTCGGTATGCCTGGCTCGATCAGTCTTTCTGGTCGAGCATGTCTGAAAGGTGGAGCAGGTCTGGTAACGCTGGCCGTTCCTGACGCGATCATCAACACGGTTGCCAACTTCGAGGCAGCCTACATGACGTGGAGCCTGCCGACCGATCGCGACGGACGCATTCCTTTTCATGCCAAAGCACGCCTGCAAGAGAAGCTCGATCCGGCCACGTGTCTAGGTATCGGACCTGGGCTGGGACAATCGCGTGGCTTGACACTTTTGCTCAGCGAATTGTTCGAGACCTTTCCGCGCGCGATGCTGATCGACGCGGATGGATTGAACTTGCTCGCTCAGTCTACGTGTCCACTCGCAAATGCTGCGGGAGAGCGCATCGTCACACCGCATTTAGGCGAGTTCCGAAGACTTGTCGGCAAGCCGCATTTAGAAATTTCAGCAGCAAAAGAGGCGGCAATTCAACTTGCGGCAGAGCAGAAAGTGGTGGTCGTTTTGAAAGGACCGCAGACGCTGGTCACCGACGGCGAGCGTCAATGGCACAATCCAACCGGCAATCCAGGACTGGCAACGGGCGGCTCGGGGGATGTGCTGACAGGATTGATCACAGCGCTGCTCGCTCAGTCACTTTCCGCCTATGACGCGGCGGTTCTAGGCGTTTTTCTCCATGGTTTGGCGGCTGATATTGCCGTGAAGCAAACATCACAGCCCGGTCTTACCGCGACCGATCTACTCGACTTTCTGGAAGACGCATGGTGCGACTACTCGTCGCGTCGATAACTCGAGGAAGCGGCTGCAACCTCCTCGCATGAAGGTATTTTTCTTTTTGCGGTCGCACAGCAATTGAGCGTTACGAACGATAAGTCAAAAGGCAAGCAGAACTTGCGTACGGCAACCCACACGAATTTTGCAATTGGTTCACGGCCATGCAACGAGTATTCTTTGACAAGGTTTAACGGAACTCTGATCGGATCTTTTTCGTCGGAGTTCAACACCGAGGTTTCGTTCAACAATCACTTCAACATCGCGGTTCTGCAGGAACAGAGGCCAACAGAGGCAGGACGCGAAGGAGGGCGACCTATGGTAACGATGAACGCAGTGGTTTATGAAAAGAACGGTCAGACTTATGTCTGGGCTTTTCGCGAAGGTGACGAACAACGCGCCCTCGATGCGATTTGCCAAGCCGCGAATAACAGTGAACTCAACTTAGATTGGGATGACGCGAACGTAATCTGGCAACGCATGGGCGACGCTCCAGATCGTGTCGACATTCGCGAGATGGGAACTTACTTCTCGCCTCGCACCAGTCGCTAAGTCATCTCAATACCCATCAGCACCCAGGCATCGGTTCCTTCGACCTGGGTGCTTCTTCTTGCTGGGATCCCCCTAGGTCACTGGTTGTGACTTGCGTGGGGGGGCGGTTAAGATGGGACGGTCCTGAAATCCCATTTCTGCCGAAGGTAATCTGCCTGTCATGCTGGCCCGCAAAGAAATCTTCCCCAACGTTATCGAACTCAATTTTCAAGCCGGCGAATTGCTCGGCTGCAATGTCTACCTGGTCTACGAAGGTAACGAGTGGATCCTTATCGATATCGGCTTCGACGAGACAGTCGAAGACTACATCGAAGTGATCCGCAACATGGACTTCCCTCTGGCCAATTGCAAGACGCTGGTTGCCACCCATGCCGACGTCGACCACATCCAAGGTCTGGCGAAGGCGAAGCAACTGCTCAGCACCACGGTTACTTCCCACCCGCTGGCGGTCAAAGCCCTGGAAGCGGGGGACAAGCTACAGACATTCGCCGAAATCGAACTGCAAGATATCCACCTCGATATGCCCCCGGTGAAGATCGAACACCAGGTCAAAGAGGGAGACATCCTGACGGTTGGTAAGCTGGAACTTGAAGTCTGGCATACGCCTGGGCACACCAACAGCCAGCTCAGCTTCCGCATGGGGGACCTGCTGTTCTCGGGCGACAATATCTACCGCGACGGCTGCGTTGGAGCGATCGATGCCCATCATGGCAGCGACATCGTGGCATTCATCAAGTCGCTGGAACGGATTCGCGACAGCGATGTGAAATGGCTTTTGCCAAGCCATGGCCCGATCTTCCGTAAAGACAACGCCCAGATCGAGCAGACGCTCGACCGCCTGAAGTCGTATCTGCATATGGCCGACTTCGGCACGTGTGCCATCGACTGGCCACTGATGGACGAATGGGAAGAAGAGATCCTGAAGGGTAAATTGCCGCAGTAAGTCGCTCGTTTGAAGCGACAAACTCGCTGAAAAAGCCTAATTTCTACCGGGGACCTCGATGAGGTCCCTTTTTTATGCGCATTTTTTTATGGGGCAATAAAGCTAGCAAACGCCCCTCTCTTTCGTCTTGCGCCGTTTCGTAAGCCTTTAGATGTGCTCTAGAGCATCTCAAGGGCGTCGCAAACGGGCTGCCCCGCGCCAAGCAAAACTGCTGAGAATCGTAGCAAGCTTCATGCGCGCATTCTTTGCATACACGCGACCGGCCGAAAACGTCCAGCGAAAACCCGAAATTCGAGCGTTCTCTTAAGTCCTGCGGTGGGAAAGACATAGGACGTCGTTGATTCTTCAGCCGGGCTTTTCATCCGCACAGTCGGAACTAATGGCACAACGCTTGCAAACAGGGGGTTTTCGTGCACACGACCCTGCGTGGGAAGGCGCACTCAAACATATCCCACGTTGGATCGATTCCTGGCCCTGGCATATAGCTGGCTGATGTTTGTTTCATCTTCTGTAAAAGGTACGAATCACATGGTAAGTTCCCTCTCCCTCCCCAACCGAGCGTGGTTTGCGATGATCGCAATCGCTCTCGGCCTCATGATCTCTTACCCGCTTTCAGCGCAAGACTCTGGAACCCCGGCCTCGGAAGATGCTCCGGTAGTCGAAGCCGAAGCTGGCGAAGAACGAGCTGAAGAAGCCGCCGAAGCTGAAGGTGCTGAAGAAGAAGAAGCTCCTGTTACCGCCGAATCTGTCCTCGGCGACGTCGATACGCTGTGGACCTGTCTTGCAGCATTCCTCGTGTTCTTCATGCAGGCAGGTTTCGCGTTGGTCGAAGCTGGTTTCACCCGTGCGAAGAACGCTTGTAACATCATCATGAAGAACCTGATGGACTTCTCCATCGGCTCGATTTCATTCTGGCTGGTTGGTTTCGGCCTGATGTTTGGTGCGACCAACGGCTTCTGTGGAACAGACCTGTTCTTCTTCGATGGCGACAGCGACGCTGCTTTAGCAATCAACTCGAATGCCGGTTTCAACTGGGCGTTTTTGATCTTCCAGACCGTGTTCTGTGCCACCGCCGCAACCATCGTTTCCGGTGCCATGGCGGAACGTACCAAGTTCTCGGCCTACCTGGTTTACTCTGTCCTGATCACCGTGATTGTTTACCCGATTTTCGGTAGCTGGTGCTGGGGCGGTCTCTACAAGGCCGAAGGTATGGATGCCGGCTGGCTGGAAGGCCGGGGCTTCCTCGACTTCGCTGGTTCGACGGTCGTTCACTCGATCGGTGGTTGGTGTGCCTTGGCGGGTGCCATCACGATCGGTCCACGTATCGGTAAGTACACTGCAGACGGCAAGGTTAAGCCAATCGCTGGTCACAGCATCCCGCTGGGTGCTCTGGGTGTGTTCATCCTGTGGTTGGGTTGGTTCGGTTTTAACCCAGGTTCGACCACCGCTGTTGGTGGCGGCTCGTTCGCTTACATCGCCGTGACCACCAACCTGGCTGCTGCCGCTGGTGTTGTCGGTGCCATGATCACTTCGTGGGCCATGTTCGGTAAGCCTGACACCTCGTTCACCTTGAACGGTGCTCTGGCCGGTCTGGTTTCGATCACCGCTGGCTGTGACTGCCTGAGCCCACTGTGGGCTGCTGTTGCCGGTCTGATCGGTGGCGTCCTGGTTGTCCTCTCCTGCGTCTTCTTCGACAAGCTGAAGATCGACGATCCTGTCGGTGCTGTCTCGGTCCACGGTGTTTGTGGTGCTTGGGGTACGCTGGCTGTCGGTCTCTTCATGAAGGAAACGGGTCTGGTCAACGGCGGTGGTCTCGAACAAACCATCACCCAGGTCATCGGTATCGCAGTCGGCTTCGTCTGGGCCTTCGGTGTGAGCTTTGTGATCTTTAACCTGATCAAGTTCACCATGGGTCTGCGAGTCACCGCGGAAGAAGAAATGCAGGGTCTCGATATCCACGAGCACGGCATGTACGCCTACCCAGCACACCTGGTCACGGAAGGCACCAGCCAGGCTGGCCATATCGCCTCCTAGGCCTTACTTGAAAGCCAACCTCGCGGGCTCTACCTCGTGTAAAGCCCGCGAAGTTCACGAAGATACTTCGGCCTTTGCCTGGGCCAGAAGTTCTACCCCAATGACTTGGAAGGGTGTTCCGCCTCGCTCTTCCAAGTCGGGGTTTTTTTATGCGCTCTGCGATTACCAGATTCCTGGTTCTTCTCGCATCCGATCTTGCTGGTCATCCCCCTGAATTTGGTGCCGTGCACCCCGATGATCACAAGAAGTCCTTGGGCGGCTGCCACTTGCCCCCGGTGGGGCATCGGTTTAAATTCGACGGTTTGGAAGCCTCTCGAACGTTCCATCTTGGACGCCACCCATGAAACTTGTGATCGCGATCATTCAGCCCAGCCGACTGGAAGCCGTTAAGGAAGCCCTGACCGAGGTGGAAGTGTTCCGCCTGACGGTGATGGACTGCCAAGGTTTCGGCCGCCAGAAGGGGCAGACCGAGGTCTATCGCGGGCACGAGTTCACCGTCAACCTGCTCCGCAAGGTGCAGTTGCAGATCGCCGTCAATGAAGACTTCGTCGAGCCCACGATCGATGCGATCGTGAAGGGGGCCCGAACCGGCGATAAGGGCGAGATCGGCGACGGCAAGATCTTCGTCGTGCCAATGGACGACTGTATCCGTATCCGTACCGGAGAACGGGGTCCCGAGGCGATCTAGCCCCTGGAAAAAGACCCCAGAGGGAAGACTAACCTGCTTCAAGCAGCTCTCGAATCTTCTTCGAGATATCCGACAAGTCGCCGCCATAGCCGATCCAAACGGCCTGAATCTTTCCCTGCTGATCGACCAGCAGGGTTGTCGGATAGCCCTGGTATTGCTTTACCTGGCTCAAGCCGATCCGCAAATCCGCGTGCTGGTCGACATAGACTGGCAGCGTTGTATTGAACTTCGCCAAAACCAGTTGCGACTGCGGTACCAGAGTTTCCAGGTCTTCGTTGAAGCTGGCCGGCTGTCCCGGCATCCAGCCTCCATCTGCCGCGACAGAAACGAACGCGAAGTCAGGCTGGTCGCTGAATTCCTCGCGAATCTGTAGCAGCTCTGGGAATTCCAGCAGGCAGGGCGGGCACCAGGGACCCCAGAAATTGACCAGCGTCACCTTTCCGGCCAGATCGGCCGTTTCCAGCGGCTGCTCGACGTTCAGCATCGGTTTAAGGGTGGTTGCCGGCAGAGGCTGGCCGACCCACGGATGCGATTCCGCCATCTGGGCCGCGCCAGGTCCCAGGATGGTGATAACCAGCATCACCATCAGGCCAGCCATGATGGCCAGCAGGAGGTAAAGCATCGTTTTCCCCCGACGAGGGAGCATCGGTTTCCGGGAATTCGGCAGGGAATGGCAGAGCATGGCGGGTTCGTATAAAGGTCGTGTGAAAAATGAAGCCACGGGGGCAACTTGCCCTATTCTATCTCTAACGGATCCCGGGCGGAGAAGCATTCCGATGCGAAATCGCAGGGAGAGCGGGCCAGTTTCCGAAATTTGGCAGAACGATCGCTCTGGCAACAATTGCCCCGTAAGGAAATAATAGGTCATTGTGTTCCCGTCAGCCTCAGGTAAAACATCGGCTGACAGCTTCCCTAACTTGGAAGCCTTACGCTGCTTGAAGGATTCACTTGCGCGATGAAATTCGAGGTTGAACTGAAGTTTCCGGTCGACGATCTTTCCACCGTCGAATCGCAATTGGAAGACCTGGGCGGGATTATCGAAGTCCCTAAACGCCAGGCCGACCGATACTACAGTCACCCGTCGCGTAACTTCGCCGAAACGGACGAAGCCCTTCGTATCCGCCGTGTGGGGGATCAGAACTTCATCACCTACAAAGGTCCCAAGGTCGACGATTCGACCAAGACCCGTCGTGAAATCGAAGTTCCCCTGATCTCAGGTGCCACCGGAGCGGCCAACATCGTCCATATGTTCGAGTCGCTGGGCTTCACGCCGGTGGCCGAAGTGACCAAGGACCGCCGTAAATCGCACATCCAGTACGATGGCTACGAAGTCCTGGTCGCGATGGACGAAGTACTGAACCTGGGCACCTTCGTTGAACTCGAGATCACTGCCGACGAAGAAGACGTCGAATCGGCCAAAGCCGCTATCGCCAAATTGGCCGATCAACTCGGTCTTTCTGGCAGCGAACGCCGCAGCTACCTGGAACTGATTCTGGGCTCTGAATAACGCGGATCATTTCCCCACTAAGACTTTCTGGGAAATTTTCTGATTCCGCCAAAACCTTAGGCGAACCTCGGGGTTTTTACACTCACCGCGACAATTTACTGTGCGATGCCTCTATTTCGTACAGCGATTGTTTGAGGCAGCCCTGGGTCGTTAAGTAACCGCGCACTCGGCCTGGGGCTTCCTCTTTTTCTTGGCTCATCGCTTTCGGTCTGCTCACTTCCGGCCCCCAATACGTACCGGTCGTACGTTTTCGCGCTTGGCCTTATAATCGGGGTAATGAGCGTGCACCCCCATTCTTCTACCACGGCGGAGCCCAAAGCCGAGCGGCCTCAATCGCCCGCGACACCTGTCGCTACCCTGGATGGTATCCAACGCAACGAAGGGGTCTCGCGAAATTTCGTTCTGCTGACGCTCTATCAAGTCGTGCTGCGTTGCGGCTGGATCTTCAAGACCGAGAGCATCATCATTCCGGCCGTGCTCGATTTGATCGCCGGCTCGGGCTGGATTCGAGGATTCCTCCCCATTCTGGGGAGAATTGGTCAGAGTTGCCCGCCGCTTCTTTATGCCGACCGGCTGCGCCAGTTGCCACTGAAGAAATGGTCGCTTGCCGGAACTTCGCTCGCCATGTCGGTTGCCTTCGCCGGGCTTGCCGCGATGTTTATCCCCGGAGTCGAGTCCTCCATCGGACAGTCGGCGATGGTGGTCGGCTTCCTCGGATTTTACTTCCTGTTCTTCTGTGCAACGGGGCTCAACCAACTCGGCTTCGGTACAACGCAGGGAAAGCTGATTCCGCCTCATCTGCGGGGCCGGCTGATGCTGGCCTCGAACGTGATCGGCGCGGTCATCGCCATTTCACTGGCGGCCTGGCTATTGCCGAAATGGCTCCAGGGAAACAGCATTCAGGTCAACTGGATCTTTGGGTTCGCGGCGTTTTCGTTCATAGGCAGTGCCATCTCGGTGATGGGGCTGAAAGAGCGACGCGACCAGGTCGAGCGGAAAGCGTTTTCGCCGAAACAGTTGATCCAGGAATCGATTAACGTCGTCAAAGATGACCATCGGTTTCGTTATGTCTGCCTGATCGCAGCGACGTTCGGCTTTTCGCTGATGCTATTCCCGCACTACCAGGCCCTGGCTCGCGAACGGCTGGACGTTGATCTTTCGCGGATGATCTTTTGGGTGATCGTTCAGAATGCCGGCACGGCGATTTTCAGCTTGCTCGGCGGACCGCTGGCCGACTGGAAAGGAAACCGGCTGGTCCTACGCACGATGATGTTCGGCGTGATGATCTTGCCACTCGGCTCGATTGCCCTGGTTCACTCTGGCAGCGTCGGCATCTATTTGTTCGACTGGCTGTTTCTGTTTGTTGGCGTGACCCCCATCACCTTCCGCGCGTTCACCAACTACACCCTGGAGTTGGTACCAGAACCGATGCACCCACGTTACCTGGCGACGCAGTCTTTGTGCATAGCCGTCCCGATGGTGATCTCGCCGTTCGTGGGCCTGTTGATCGATATCACCAGTTTCGAGCTCGTCTTCAGCGGGATCGCCTTGATCTTGTTTGGCGGCTGGACGATGACCTGGTTCCTGGACGAACCACGCCACGAAGTAGGCCATCACGTCATGTATGGCGAGATGGACGTCGATCCGGAAGACGAAGTGTAACTCGCGCAAAAAACAAGGCAGGCCATCGAGGCAACCTGCCTTGTTAGTAAATCTCGTCCGGAATTCCAGCTTGGCTATTTGCTGGTAAGCTCCAACTGCAGTTCATTGGATTGATCGGCGAGGATCGTGGTACTAAAACCCGAGGAACCTGGATCTTCGTATCGCTTCGGCGTGTGATAAATCATCACGAGTTCCGGAAACTTCCCGTGCTTTCGGTGATAGGCATCCACGTCATGGACGATGTGCTCAGGATCGGGCTCAGACTTAGAGACACCGACCTGGTATTCACCAGGAAAGACGCCATCACCAGGATTCGAGGTTCCCATGATCGCCATCCCCTGGGCATCGGTTCGTCCGTAAGCCGACCGACCGTTCCCAACGGGAGCAAATGTGATATTAGCATTTTCAACGGGCTGTCCATCCATCGTCACCATGACAGTTGAATAGCTGGCCCCCGGTTGCACTGAGCCTGGACCAAAGCATCCCGAAGTGGAAAGCAATGCCAGGAACAAAAAGAATGTGGTCGACGATCGACTCATGAAGTCAAACTCCAGCATCTGTAACGAGTGGTTTAGGCGGCAATAGAAGAAAAGCGTTCCGGCAAGCTTCCGAGCGTTGAGAAAAAGCGGCGGAAGCTTTCATCGTGACGCTCATTAGCGACTCGCCACGTCACCGCCACTACGCGTTCCCATCGCTCCCCAAACGCCGTAAGGCGAGGCACCACTATATTCCCAATTCGCAGCCAGATTACCCGTGTCGATCGTTTCTGAAATGAACGTGACCGAACCGTCGCCAAAAAGCGTGTTCGCTCCACCTGGATGGTAGCTATTGGCTGTCGCGTAGATCTTGTCTTTTTCATTTCCCCAGCGGCTACAGCTTGGGGCATTCGGAGGAAGAACGGTGTTCAAACCAACAAAAGCAGGAGCACCGTCTGACCAACGGGTTCCGGAGTAGGTGTGGTAAGAGGTCGCCCCCTCAACGTACATGCCGCCCAACCCACGCATATCCATGCAACGATTGGCCTTTCCACCGTCAACAAATGCGTTGTCGACACGCACGATACCGCCTCGAATCTTCATTCCATCGACACCGATGCAACGTTCGCCCATGGCGACCGTGTTACTTAGGCCATCGGTGATGTCGCGAAACCCCTTGTAGTGATAGCGCGAGAACATTCCTCGCCCCTCAAACTCATTGGTTCGATCGTTCGATGCCGAGGCATCTTCGAAGCGATTCAGTGGCTGGTCGCCTGCCGAGAAGCAATAGTTTGTCTTACCGAGGTGCCCAGTCGCTGGAGTACTATCGGATGGGCACAGCAAGCCGGCGACCTGTGTGTTGTTCGGAGCCCAGTCCTCCCACGGATCTTGCGTGAAGTTGTCTTGTGCGTACTGCTCCCACAGTGCCCGCTGCTCCAGGAACGGAAGCAGACCAATAAAACCGCTCAATCGACCATGGTTCCCGAGGGGCGTACTACCGCCCGACATAGCTGGCAGTTTGCCATAGGTATCATGATAGTTATGCAGAGCGAGGCCCAACTGCTTCAGGTTGTTGGTGCAATTCATCCGGCGTGCTGCTTCACGAGCCTGTTGAACGGCAGGTAAAAGAAGTGCGATCAGTACTCCGATAATGGCGATGACGACCAAGAGTTCAACGAGCGTAAAGCCACGTGAGTTTCTCATAAACAATCCCGAATTAGTGCGACAGAGTGCGAATGATCTTCACAGAGTGAATTCGTGTTAAATATTAGCAAAGACTCAAATAAACGAACACCTTTTTTGCGACGTCGCTTCGAATCATCCCGCTGGAACTTACGACAAAAACTTTCTTTTTATGGTTACCAACCCGCGTTAGAAACGACAACTAAGCAATCACCACCGTTAAATTTGGCTAACACGGTCGAGATGCTCCTTAGAGATCTTTATGTCGTTGCGTGGCTGGAAAGAGACAGCGATTTTTGCAGAGTGAAATCACTCAGAAAAACTGGATTAAAACAGTTTGTTCTATCGCACATTGTGAGGTGACTTAGCTACTCGCGCTGCGGTAACTTCGCAGCGACGCCTTGAAGACCCAGCGCGAGAACCACAGGCTCATGCCGGTCGCTACGAGCATGTAGATTGGCAGGGCCCACATCTGCGTTTCGCTGACGCCGAATGGCTGAGCCATGATCCGGGCCGGCACGTTCACCACGATCAAGATCGGGATCGCAAAGGTGAAGATCAACTGCAGCGACATCCCCAGCGTACCGGCGTTGTAGATCTCCATCGGGTAACGCGAGAAACTGGTGATATAGAACCAGAAGTCGTACAGCGATGTATTGCGGCCGAGCCAGATGCTGGAAGCGGCCAGCACGATCATCAAGCTGTAAAGGATCGCCACGCCGCAAAGTAGGAAGATGACGAACGTCACCACCATGGTCGCGGTTAACACGATCGGCTGCTCAGGGCGATGCGTCAGCTGATAAAGGCTGATTCCCATCAGCAGCAAACCGAACAGAAAGTTGGCGGTGGAAGGCCAGTTCACTTTCTCGAAGCTGACGAGGAACTGCGTATCGATCGGCTTCAGCAGGGCGAAGTCGAGCTTGCCGGTACGGATCAATTCCGAGAACTCTTGAATGTTCGGCATGAAGAACATCTGCACTAGGCTGTTCACCAGCAGAGTCGTCGCCAGAAAGACGAAGAACTCCCACTTTCCCCAACCTGTGTTAGGTCCGATCGAATTGGTGTAGCTGAAGATAAGCAGATAGAACCCAAGGTTCATAATCACCCACGACAAGCTCGAAACACATTCGATCCAGAAGTTCGAGCGAAAGCTCAGATCGCGAACCAGGCTGTTTCGCAAAAACATGTAAAACACGGCTGCATACGAAGGTCGATCTTCCATACGTTTAACCTCCGTAAGCGCTGTACTGCTTCACGCCGTAATGAAACGACAGACGCGAGGCGATGATAAAGAAGACAACCCAGCCGACCTGAACGACCAGTCCCCAGAACAACTCTGGTCCGGTGATCTTTTCCAGAAACACGGCTGCCGGGAAGTACGCCAGGTACATCAGCGGCAACGACTTCACAATCAGTGCCCAAGGACCACCCAACTCATTCAGCATGTCCAGCGGAAACATGTGTCCCGACAGGAAGAACGTGAACAGCATGTACACGAACAGCAGCGAGCGCACTTCCAGGAACCAGAAACCGATCATGCCGATCGTGGCTTCCATGAAGAACCCCAGCATGAACGACAACACCAGCGAGGTGAAGTAAGCCGCCAACACATGTCCTGGCGGCCAGCCGGAAAAGTAGCCGCGGCACAGAAAGAACACGATCGCAAACGGCACCGCCGCCACGATGTAGTAAGTCAGCTTGTGGGCGATTCGATTCAGCAGGAAGAACGAAATCAGATCGAGCGGCTGAATCAGGTACTTCTTGATTTCCCCTTCGCGGATCTGCAAGGCAATGCCAGAGGCCAAACCTGGCATGCTGGAGAATGCTCGCGAGATGGTCGACAGCAAGTAATACGCGACAATGTTGTAATACGTATAGCCGACGATCTCTGCGTTTCCGCTGCTTTCTCCTTTGGCCGAAAAGATGGCCGACCAAAGGAAGATTTGCGTCAGGATCGGCAGGAACCGCATTAAGGTTCCCAGCATGAAGTCGCCGCGATAGACGAGCTTCTCGTGGAAGTTGATTTGAAAGATGGCCCACCAGGTGGAGGCCCGAGCGGCAAGGTCTGCCATGATCGATTCTCCAGGGGCTTAGGACGAAGCTTCCGCCAGTTTTTCGTTGGCCGACTTGTCGCCAGGATGTGCCAGCGAGAAGACATCGGCGATCACTTCTTCCAGCGGAGGATCTTCCACCCCGACGTCGGCCAGTTCGTATTGATCGAGCACCGACGCCAGGACTTCGCCAACTCGAGAACGGTCGACCCGCAGTTTCACCTTCGGGTAGTCCTCGGAGATGACATCGCCGAACCGAGCCAGGCTTCCCTGGGCGTTATCGTCGGCGAAGGTCAGCGTGACGATCTTGTAGCCACCAAACCGATCAATGATCCCGCTCAACGAGCCGTCGTAGATAATGACGCCATGGGCGATCACCACCACGCGTTGGCACAACGCGGCGATATCTTTCATGTAGTGGCTGGTCAGCAGGACCGTGATTTTGCGTTCCTGCTGATAATGCTTCAGAAACTGCTGAATGTTATGCTGGGCGACCACGTCGAGCCCGATCGTCGGTTCGTCGAGGAACAGCACGTCGGGCGAGTGGAGCAGGGCGGCGATCAGTTCCATTTTCATCCGCTCGCCGAGCGACAAAGCACGAACCGGTTGCGAAAGGAGCTCTTTCACCCCCAGCAGATCGACTAGTTCGTCTTGCGAACGCTGGAACTGGTCGGCGTCGATCCGATAGATCTTCTGGTGGAGCCGGAAGCTGTCCTGGGCCGGCAAATCCCACCACAGCTGGTTTTTCTGCCCCATCACCAGGGCAAACCGGCGGCGATAGGCGTTATCGCGGTGCCAAGGGACGTGCCCCATGACCGTGGCCGAGCCGGAAGTTGGATTGATCACCCCCGAGAGCAGCTTGAGGGTGGTTGTCTTCCCCGCTCCATTGGGGCCGAGAAAGGCGACGAATTCTCCCTGATCGACGGTCAAATCGATACCTTTGACCGCTTCCACCGTCTTGTATTGACGGTGAAACAGGCCGCGAATCGAGGAGAGCAGGCCTTCCTGCTTCTGATAGACCTGGTAGGTCTTGGTCAATTTTTCGATCTGGATGATTGGTGGCATGTGCAGATTATAAACCAGGGGGCAAAAGCGGACAGTTGCCGGGCCCCCCTCGCGTTGTGGCAATATGGGGTATTCGCTATAATCGCCGCGCTTTCGGGCGTGTTTTCCGGTCAGGGAGATCGGATCAGCCCTTCTGCGAGGATCGATCGCTTCGGGAATTATTACGGATGATACGAATTGGTCTCGGACACGACACCCATCGGCTTGCCGACGGTGGTCCACTAATTTTAGGTGGCCTCGAGATTCCGCACGACAAACATCTGGTTGGACACAGTGATGCCGACGCTTTGATGCACGCCATCACCGATGCGTTACTGGGTGCGGCCAATCTTCCTGACATTGGGCAGCTTTTTCCCAATACGGACGAGGAAAACCGCGGACGTTCGTCCAGCGAATTTCTAAAACTGGCCTATCAAAAGGTGCTCGACGAGGGGTGGACGCTCATCAACCTCGACGCAGTCATCCATGCCCAGCGGCCGAAACTGGCCGATTTGAAGTCGTTGATGCAGATCCGAATTGCGGAACTTCTGCATGTCTCGCCGGAAGATATCGGCATCAAAGCCAAGACCGGCGAAAGCGTCGGCAGCATTGGCCGCGAAGAGTCGATCGAAGTCCAGTGCGTTTGCCTGTTGCGAAGAGTCTAGTTTCGTTCCTTTCCACCTAATACCCAGCCCCTTAGCGGTCCTTAAAGGCAAGAACATGAGTAACCTCCGGGTCTACAACACACTGAGCCGTACCAAGGAAGAGTTCAAAACGGTCGAACCCGGCAAAGTCGGCATCTACCTTTGCGGACCAACGGTCTACGCCGAAGCCCACATCGGGCACATGGTGGGTCCCGTCATCTTCGATACCGTCAAGCGTTACCTCGCACACAGCGGTTACGACGTCCGCCTGGTGGTCAACATCACCGACGTCGACGACAAGCTGATCCACAAGGCGAACGAGCGCAAGATGACCATGCTCGAAGTCGCCGAAGAGAACATCAAGGATTACCTGAGCAACCTCGCCGCGCTGAACGTGACGACCATCGACGACATGCCACGGGCCACCGCCTGCATGGACGACATCATCAAGTTCGTCGAAGACCTGATCGCCAAGGGCTTTGCTTACGATGTCGATGGCGACGTCTTCTTTGAAGTCAGCAAAGATCCGCAGTACGGCAAGCTGACCAACCGCAGTGTCGACGCCATGCAGGGGGAAGGGGGCGGTGCCGCCGCCAGCAAGCGTTCGCCAGGCGACTTCGCACTGTGGAAGAAAGCCAAGCCGGGCGAACCTTCGTGGGACAGCCCCTGGGGCAAGGGTCGCCCTGGCTGGCACATCGAATGCTCGGCCATGAGCAAAGGGATTTTGGGCGAAACATTCGACATCCACGGTGGTGGTTTGGACCTTACCTTCCCACACCATGAAAACGAAATCGCTCAAAGCGAATGCTGCCACGGCAAGCCCATGGTCAACTATTGGATGCACAACGGTCTGCTCCGCAGCGATCCAAGTGCCGGCAAGATCGGCGGCAAGGCGGAACGCGAAAAGGAAGCGACACCTGCCGACAACAACCCTGGCGGCAAGATGAGCCGTAGTGGTGGTGCTGGCGGTTTGCACTCGCTGATCGAGCGACAAAGCGGCGAGCGAATCCGCTTCTTCCTGCTGCGAACCCATTACCGCAGCACCATTCTGTTCAGCGAGCCAGCGATCGAAGAAGCCGGCACCGGCCTGGAAACATTCTATCGCTTGTTCGAGCGATACGAACGGATCACCGGCAAGTCGTACTACGACATCACGCCAGCCAAGACTCGCAAAGAAGGCGAAATCACCGCCGGCGACGACGCCTTGCTCGGCCTCCTGAAGAAGCATCGTGACGCCTATCTCGAAAAGATGGACGACGACTTCAACACCGGTGGCGGCGTGAGCGAACTGTTCGAGATCGTCCGTGCGGTCAACAAGTCGATCGATCAGGAAAAGCTCGAAGAGAACAAGGACGCCGATACCAGTGCCCTCGATCAGGCGATGGCTACGCTGCGGGAACTGACTTCCATCCTCGGTCTGTTTTCGGAAAAGCCCGAAACCGATTCGAGCGAAGACGCCGGTCTGGTCGACCAACTGATGAGCCTGGTCATCGAGATCCGGGCGAACTCGCGAAAGAAGAAAGACTTCGAAACGAGCGACCTCATTCGCGACCGTTTGACCGAATGCGGGATCACGCTCGAAGACCGCAAAGATGGCACGCTCTGGCGAAAAGGCTAGGCCATCCTCGTCGGCTGCCTCGCCACTGATTTCACGCGAGGCAGCCACGTCGCTTGGTTCGTACTTCCGTGCCATGCTGTTTCAGCGGTTTCATCCTGTGAAAGTCTCATGCAGAAACGAATTCTCGGTATCGATCCAGGCTTGAACATCACCGGCTACGGGGTGATCGACGTCGGCCCTAGTGGAATTTCGATCGTGGAAGCCGGGGTCGTCCGCGGAAAGACTCGCGGCGAGATCCCGGCCCGCGTTCGCGAGATTCACGAAGGCATCACCGAAGTCATCACCGCGCTCAAGCCGACCGTGATGGCGATGGAAGAACTGTACTCTCATTACGAACGCCCCAAGACTGCCATCATCATGGGGCATGCACGCGGCGTGTTGTGCCTGGCCGCGGCGCAGCATGACATGACCTTTCATAGCTACGCGGCAACGCAAATTAAACGCATCCTTACTGGCAGTGGGCGAGCCCCGAAAAGCCAGATGCAAGACTCGATCCGCCGCGAACTGAAGCTTTCCGCCGTACCGGAACCGCCGGACGTGGCCGACGCGTTGGCCGTGGCGTTGTGCCATCACTACCTCAGCAAAGTTGCGACCGCGATCTAGCGGTATTCTTTCCAGAAACGGACTTCACTCTTGATCACCAAAATCACCGGCAAGCTTGTTTCGGTTGAACTCACAAGTGTCACGCTGGGCATCGACGCCTTCGAATATGAAGTGCTGGTGCCAGAGTTTGTCCGCCGCCAGGTCCAAGGCCAGATTGGCCAGAAGGTTTCGTTCTTCACGATCAATTACCTCGACGGCGATCCTTCCCGAGGCCGCATGACCCCGCGACTGGTCGGTTTTTCGAACCATATCGAACGAGAGTTTTTCGAGCTGTTTTGCTCGGTGGACGGGGTCGGCGTGAAAAAAGCTTTGCGAGCAATGGTCCGTCCGGTCCAAGAAGTCGCCAATCAGATCGAACAACAGGACGCCAAGGGTCTGTCGGCCCTCCCAGGCATCGGTCCGGCCACCGCCGACCGGATTGTGGCGAAGCTGCGCCGCAAGGTTCCGAAGTTCGCCCTGTTGATTACCGGGGCCGATGGAGAATCGGCCGAAGCCTCGCGCGATGTCGTTACCGAAACGTTCGAGGTGCTGCTGCAACTGGGGCACAGCGAGACCCAGGCCCGCAAGCTGCTGGACAAGGCCATGGCCGAGAAAAAGAGCTACAAGGACGTGGATTCCCTCGTTCAGGCAGTGTACAAAATTGCTCATCAAGAGGGATAAACCTGTAAATCATCTCCATTTACCCCCAATCACGCTGCTATGCCGGAAGTCGCTGACCACGAAGACTCGTTGATCGCCTCCGAGGTTGTTTCGCACGATGAATTGGTTGCGGCGGAAATCGCCCAGCCGCATGGCGAACCTTGTTCCAGCTGTGGTTGCCCGATCGAACCGGGCGACAAGTTTTGCCCTGCCTGTGGTGCTCCGCACCAGGTCACCGTCGCCGAAGAGAAGAAGACGCCGGACGACGCCACGCTGAAGAAGTACTTCCACTGCCAGACCTGCGGTGCGAACGTCTCGATCGATCCGCAGGAACTAAGCTACGTCTGTCCATTTTGCGATTCGACCTACGTGGTGGAATACTCGCCCGACGTCAGCGGTCGGCAGTTGCCAGAGTTCGTCATCCCATTTCGGATCACGCAAGAGATGGCGATGGAGAAGTTTCGCAACTGGATCAAGGGCAACGCCTGGTATCGGCCAGGCGACTTGCACATGGCGGAAATCGAAGACAAGCTGCGCGGCGTTTACCTGCCGTTCTGGAGCTTCTCGATGCTCGCTCAAAGTGTCTGGAACGCTTCGATTGGTGAGTATTGGTACGAGACCGAAACTTACACCACGATGGAAAACGGCAAGATGGTCACCAAGACCCGCCGCGTCCAGCGAACCGAGTGGTGGCCGCTCAGCGGCAAGCATCATCAGTACTACAGCGGCTACATGATCTCGGCCAGCAAAGGCCTTAGCCAGGCCGACGCCGACCGCATCAAGCCGTTCTCGCCCTTGGCGGCCAAGCGTTACCAGCCTTACTTCCTGGCTGGCTGGGCGGCGGAAGAGTACCAGATGGAAATCGAAGACGCGAAGAAGATTTGCTACGAGGAATTCTATCGTCGCGAGCGTAGCAACATCACGCGTTTCCTGCCTGGCGATACGAGCCGCGAGATGAACGTTCATACCGAGTTCTCTTTCGAGCACTCTGACCTTTACCTGCTGCCGATCTATCTGCTGACCTACCGCTACAAAGATCAGGTCTATCGATTTCTGGTCAACGGTCAGACTGGATTGATCAACGGCGACAAGCCGGTCTCGTGGACTCGCATTGGAGCGGCGATCGCGGCAGGGGTCTTTGCGGTAGTGGCCATCATTATTCTCGTCATGCTGCTTTCGGCTGTGATGCGGTAACAAAGTTCAGGCCAGCAAACGAAGCAAAACACCATGAGCGACCTAATCGAAAAGTGCCATGTCTGCGGCGGACTGATCGACGAAGAAGATCTCTTCTGCGGGAACTGCGGTACCGAAGCCCCTCATCGCGAGCAAGGCAACACGCCAACCTCCACACTTTCGACCCACAGCTTCAGTTGCAGCGGTTGTGGTGCGGCGATGAGCTATTCGGCCGAAGCGGAAGCACTTCGTTGCCCCTTCTGTGGATCGACTCAGCTTGAAAAGGGATCTGATCACAAAGTGATCGCGCCGAGCCAGGTGCTGCCATTCAAGATCACCGAAGCTGAGGCGCAACAGATTTTGCGCGAGGCAATCGGTAAGGGTTTTTGGCGACCGCCAGATCTATCGGAGAAAGCGGTCATCAAGAATATGGTGCCGGTCTATGTACCGTACTGGGTGTTCTCGGCAGACGTGGCAACCAATTGGACGGCCGATACAAGTCAGACGCCGTTTGGAGCAAGCGGCGATTGGTATCCCTTAGCCGGCGAGCACTCGAATCAGTACTCCGGCGTGTTGGTAGGGGCCAGTGGCGTGCTGACGCCCAATGAAACGTCGCAGCTCTGTCCGTTTGACATGAGCCAGACGGTGACGCCTGATCAGGTTGATCTCGACCGATATACGGTCGAGCAGTTCAACGTCGCACGGAAGTATGCTCGACCGATGGCTCGCTCGGTGCTGGAATCGTTAGAACGCAGTTCCGTAGATGCTGCCTACGTTCCTCCGCGAAGCCGCAACGTTCAAGTGAACTTGCGGATTCAAAATATGGCCAGCGAGCCAATGCTGTTGCCGATTTGGATCATGGCCTATCAGTACAAAGACGTGGTATATCGATTCCTCGTCAATGGACAGAACGGCCGATCGACTGGTCATGGCCCCGTTTCCTATCATCGCTTGTATGTGATTCTCGGAACGGTCGCCGCGGTAGGTCTGGGCCTGGTCGCGCTCGCAGCCCTGTGTGGTGGACTGGGATCGCTGCTTTCGCGGTGATGCGAGTCGACTTATTCGTACTCGTCCATCACTTCGTCGTAGAGGATACCCTCAAGCACGACTTCAGCTTCCAGCTTATCCATGTGCAGTTCATCCGAGACGTCATTAACCAGATCATGAATCACGATTTCAGTCATCGCCAGGGTTCCTTTGTGCAGGAATGGGGAGAAGTTTAAGTGCTCTTCCCAATTGCAAAGGGGGTGCCAATGACGAAATTTTGTGGTTCGCGACTGGTTTGATTCACTCGGCTGATCTTCCGGAAGGCAAGTCGCCTCTTCGAAGACCAATGCTGGCATCAATTCAGGGCAACGATCGTGAAATTCAAGATCGATGCGAAGCTGACCCAGGCCAGGTAAGGAACGAGCAGCAAAGCGGCAACGCGACTGTGCGGCCAGAAAGCGATGATGGTGGCAAGGATCGCACCCCACAGCAGAACAATATCGAAGGCGGCCGCCACCGGGTTTTGCAGGCCAAAAAACAACACGCTCCACGCCGTATTCAGCAGCAATTGGATACAGAAGAGGATCAAGGCGAACGGAGCCGACGACCAGCCACTTTTTCGCCACGTCAGCCAGGCGGCGATGGCCATCATCAGGTAAAGCGTCGACCAGACCGGGCCAAAGATCCAATTCGGTGGATTGAACGACGGCTTGTTCAGTTCGGCATACCACGTCCCGATCTGGGGCAGGGTAAACGAAGACCCCACGCCAGCCGCGGCGAAACAAAGAACCAGCCAGCCGGCCAAAGCCACAACTTGCTGCCAAACGGGGGTCGTACGCGGGTTATTCGCATCCATGGGGCTTGCTCCGAGGGGTATTACGATCCGAACTTTTCGAGCCAGTCGTTTATTTGTTATAGTGATGGCAGATAGTCAACACTTGTTCAGTTAGCAGTGGGTTGCTGGCTTTCGAGGTAACGCGGTAAAAGGTTTCATTCATGGGCAGGGAAGCGATATTACAAGGGGATAACGGCCCCAGCGAAGAAGACAAGAGTCTTCGTCCGCAATCCCTTTCCGAAATGGTCGGCCAACTCGAAGTCCGCGAGCGTCTGAAGGTGGTCGTCGATGCCGCCGTGAAACGGGACGAGCCGCTAGGGCATATCCTGTTCGATGGCCCGCCGGGACTCGGCAAAACGACCTTCGCGACCTGCATTCCCAAAGACCTGGGAGTCAATTATCAGCTAACCTCGGGGCCGGCACTACAGGCCCCCAAAGATCTCGTTCCCTACCTAACCAATGCCGACGAGAAGTCGATTCTCTTCATCGACGAAATCCATCGCTTGCCCAAAGCGGTGGAAGAATACCTCTACACGGCGATGGAAGACTTCCGGATCGATATCGTGCTAGGGGAGGGGACCAACGCCCGAACGATCAATCTGCAGATCAAGCCATTCACCTTGATCGGGGCGACCACGCGCAGCGGGATGCTGACCGCACCATTACGCGATCGTTTTCCGCTTCGAGAGCATCTCGACTTCTACACCAAAGAAGAACTGGCAGAAATCATCAGCCGTAACGCCCGGAAGTTGGACGTGACGATCGAAGACGATGCGGCCCTGGAAATCTCGTGCCGAAGCCGAGGCACCCCGCGCGTGGCCAACAATCGACTGCGTTGGATTCGTGACTATGTCACCAGCAAAGCAGATGGGCACATCAACATGGCCCTGGCCCAGGACGCCATGAAGATGCAACAGATCGACGGTCTTGGATTGGATAACCAGGACCGTAAATACCTGCTGACAATTCTCCGCGTCTTCGCCGGCGGGCCAGCCGGGATCGAAGCGATCGCTCACACCATGAACGCCGCTACCGAAACGCTGGCCGACGAAGTCGAACCGTTCCTTCTGCGGACCGGACTGTTGGTTCGTACGCCCCGCGGACGCATGGTCACCAATAAAGCGACCGAACACATCACGAAAATCTTGGGCGAAGCAGGCAAATCGCTGCTCGATTGAGCGCGCCACGGCCAGGCGAACCCTGCGATTGGGCTATTCGCACAGTACGCTGAGTGATCTTTGCTAGAGTTCTGACGATACTCTTGCGTTTCGCCCCCATTTCTAGCCGGGCAACCTACCCTATAAGTGCAACAGACTTTTATTCATCGCAAGATAATAATTCACTAAGCACACTCCAATGACCGGTTACTAACGGTCCTACCTTGCGAGTTTTTCGCTCGCCACGCCCCTACCCACCGCCCCCAAATCTTCCCATGCATTTTCTGCCATGCGCGACTCCGCGCAGTGGCTTTTATTCTGTTCGTTATGTAAAGGCACCTCCCATGTCGTTGAATCCTGCGCGGAGGATTCACGGGTTTACGCTCGTGGAACTTCTGGTCGTGATCGCCATCATCGGCGTTCTGATTGCGTTGCTTTTGCCTGCTGTTCAACAGGCACGCGAAGCCGCTCGTCGTATCCAGTGCTCGAACAACCTGAAGCAACTTGGTTTGTCGCTGCACAACTATCACGATACCTACGGTTCGTTTCCCTCTGGCGTCCTTCGCCCAACCAATCCGCCATCGCAGCCAGGTTGGGCTTCCGCAGGTCCGGCGGGCTGGGTTTGGTCTTCGCTGCTACTGCCTTTTATTGAACAGCCAGCGCTACACGATCAACTCGGCGTGACCAGCGGCGGAAGTGCGTTCACGCAGTACCAGGCCGCCCAGGTTTCGCTCGATGCGTATCGCTGTCCATCGGACATCGGTCCGATTCTGAACGATCGTTCGTGGTGGGATGCCAAGTCAGACGACAGCCACCAGATCGCCTATGCCAGCTACAAAGCAGTGAATTCACATGGCTATCCTCAAACGCACAACTCCGGCACGGTGACCTACAACAAGGCAACCGGCGGATTCTATGCCAACTCGGGCACCAAGTTCCGTGACATCACTGACGGAACCAGCAACACGCTGGCGATTACCGAGTCTTCGTATCGTCCGATCTACGGCCGTATTGGTGGCGTGTGGGCCGCGAGCATCGACTCAGACTCGAACAACCCACGCGACTCGATGATGGACAACCTGGTCGCTGGTCCGGTGAAGATCAACCAGGTTTCGTTCGCCGACAACACCTACAACATCCCTGGCTGGGCCAAGGGCTATATGGTGATGATGGCTCCGAACAGTTATCACCCAGGCGGCGTCATGTCGGTGAAGTTCGACGGTTCGGTCGAGTTCCTCAGCGAAACGATCGACCACTCGCCCGAGAACTTCGAGACCGTTTCGGCCACGCCGAACAGCGTGCTCGAATACATGATGAACATTCAAGATGGCGTTCCCGTCAACAAGAACTAACCACGAACTGGCCAAGTCGCCAGATTGCCTTTCGATAAGGAAGAGTACCGTGAATTTGCTCGCACGCTTGTCGCTCGTTTGCTGCCTGACCGCCGTACCGATGGTTATGGGCTGCCAGAGCGAAGAAGTCTATGACAGTTCGAAGGACGACGTGGTTTCGTCGATCCAAAGCATTCTGGTCGACGTCGAGAAGACCGGCCAGAAGGGAAGTGCCTACGAAGCGCTGAGTGGCGAAATCGAACGCCTCCGCGAGTTCGATGCCTCGCTGGCCGACACCTTGAAGGCCGACTTGGAAAAGATGGAAGCAGCCACCAAGCCAGCGGAATTGAAGACCTTGGCCTCGGAAGCGAAAGCCAAACTCTAACTTTCGCTGACCGTTCAATTCGAAACGCGAAGAGGCCTGGGTAAACTTCCCAGGCCTCTTTCTCGTTTTTGTAACAGAGCGTTCGGATTACGAGGTCATCGCCCCGACTTCAAACCGCAACTGAGCCGCGGCCGAACCATCTTTCACCGGGAAGTCTTCTCCCCGGACCACGAATACGTCGCCTCCGTGGTTCAACGTGGCCACGGCGGCATCATCCAGCAGATCCTGGCTGACCTCGTTCGGTGTGCCATCTTCCTGGATATGCCCCTGATCGTCGATGTGCCCCCAGAAGGCCGCATCTTCGCGGATCAACAGCGTATCGACCGCCCCCATTTCGGCCGCCTTCAAAATCGTCTCGAGATCGTCAGTGGCTCGGTTTTGTCCATGAGCATTGTGATATCGATCGATCGCTTCGGTCGTGTTCTTCTGGAAGAACGGCTGAACCACTTCCAGGGCCTTCTCATGTAAGGTCTCTGGCTTGGCGTTGTCGAAATTGCCCGTCACTGCATCGGGTAGCAGATGCGAATACGAGATCGCTTCCTTAAAGATCGGGAACAAATACTCAACCCCGGCGAAGACCAACGGATCGTTGCGATCCTGCAGATACTCCGATATTGGATCGTCGAGACGGTGGAAGAACTGCAGAATTGTTTGTTTGTGATCGTCCTCGCCGCCACCATGTCCGTGATACATCGTGTCGACATGGCCACCTTCGGTGTAACTAAAGTGCTGCAGTGCCGTAGTGAACTCGTCGATGTTCAATGCATCCTTCAGGTTCTCTGGAAGATCGTCGGGCGAGCGTTCCTCCAAACCTTCCTGACTTCCCTCGAACAATCGTACATGGTTTTGACTGACCGCCAGCAGGACAAAGCGTCCATCGCCATGCATCGCCGGCAGGAGCGGTTTCAAATAAAAGCGTTCACCAACGTGGACTTGCTCGGTGACACGTTTTCCCATGGGCAAGACTTCAAGCGAGTCCGGCGTGGCGAACAAAGCGAGACCTGCGGAAGGATGACGCCAGGCGTCGTGCGTACCTTCTGCACGGAACTCTTCCAATCGCTGCATAATGACATCACGCGTCGAGGCAGTACAGACTTCATCATTGCCGAGCAGTTCCGATGCATCTCGCAGAAGGTTCTTGTAACGGATTTCGTTCTGCTGTTTTTCGCGTCCCCAACGGAACATAGGCATGTAGATAGAAACGCAGATTTCGCTCGATTCTTCTAGCAACGACTGAATAACATGGGGTTCCATAGCGTCAAGTCTCCTGTCTCTGACACGGATTGTGAAAAGTTGTATGTTGGTTGGATGGCCCCCAGGCTGGTCGCGAAGCAATCCTCGCTGACCGCTGAAGTTCACCTAAAATCCGTGTACGGGGTAATTTAAGGTCGTTTCCTTACAAAACGCAAACAGCGGGCCGCTGGCGACAATTCGCCTGCAAGCCGCCCGAATTCTGTCGGACACCATGAATATGCCCACCTGGTTGACGGTTACCTTACTGACGTTGATGGCCGGCATGGCTATGCCGCTGGGCGCTATTGTTGCGAGTCTTGAACACATCCACCCAGACTGGCTGGAAAAAGAATTTCGCCACTCCGTGATGGCGTTTGGTGGTGGAGCGTTGTTCTCGGCGGTGGCCTTGGTATTGGTGCCCGAGGGCATTGAAGAATTGCCCGCCCACTACTCGGTTTTCTGGTTTGTGCTGGGAGGCTTTGTCTTTTGCGGGCTCGACATTTTGTTAGCACGCCATAACAGTCCAACGACGCAGCTTGTGGCGATGTTGTCCGACTTCATTCCAGAAGCAATGGCTTTGGGCGCGGCGTTCAGCACCGGTGGCAACACAGGCGTTCTGCTCGCGATGTTGATCGGTCTGCAAAATCTTCCGGAAGGTTTTAACGCGTACCGCGAGATGACTCAGCGGCCGAACGTTCCGAGTTTGCACATTGTGCTGGTGTTTGGCTTGCTGGCGTTGCTCGGCCCGGTCGCTGGCCTGGGTGGCTATTTCTTTCTCGCTCAGTTTCCGGCAGTCGTCGCGGCGATCAAACTTGTCGCAGGGGGTGGCATTTTGTTTCTCGTCTTTCAAGACATCGCTCCCCAAGCCCGGCTCGAGAATACCTGGGCTCCGGCACTGGGCGCCGTGCTCGGCTTTGCGCTGGGTGTGCTGGGACACGAGTTGCTCCCTTAGTTTGGAAAATTCTCGATCGCCATCGTGAACCCTGGTCCTTGGTGCTGGTCTATCCTGGCAGAATCTTATTTACGCATTGCCTGAGCAACCTTAGGCCAGGCATTAACCAGGAGTGATCTGGTGTTTTTCTCGGTGACAACTCGGCCAACCTTCAGCTCCCTCGGGACCAAACCACAACCGGTGGAACCGCAACCGAGGACGAGGCCCATGGGCTTTTGACGCGCCGATTTCTCAACTAATCCAACGAGAAAGGCTCTTCGTCGAAAGCGGCGAAGAGCCTTTTTTCATGCCTTGCGGGATAGTCGCTGTTGGTATGCGATCTTCGATTTTGAATCGAAGTGCCGTTGGTTCAATTCCAACTCCCGCAGCCTTTGAGCCAGGAGCATTCCTGGTTCAAACGCGAGGAACGACTGCCGATTCGGAGTACACGATTTAGGATCCGTAGGTTGTGGGTTCGAGTCCCACCGTCCCGACTTGTCAGTAAACGGGGCGTAGCTCAATTGGCAGAGCGACGTAAGGACTCTGGTCAACACTTCGTCGTTTCTCGTTTTTTAACCCACTCCCGGTATCACTTCTGATGCCGGCCAAGATCGAGAGGCCCCGCAGCGGGCTGCGCTCGGTGATCCATTCTTTCCCATCCCATTTCACGTTGCCAACAGGAACTGATTCCATGGCGAACAAGCAGCTATTCGGAAACAAGAAGTCGAAGCGACCGCGAGCCAACGCCCAGAACAACGCCGGCGGGATCGCCTACCATCTGCCGCCCAAGCAAGCCTTGGCGCAGTTGGCAACGACCGGCTGTTTGTCGAGCACGTTCTACGTGTCGGCGCAGCAGCAGCTAGACGACATGGTGAAGCTGGCCGAACGGATCGACGACAACGTCTTCCTGGCGAAGCTGGCGATCTATGCTCGTCAACGTGGAATGATGAAGGATATGCCGGCGGCGCTACTGGTAATCTTGTCGACCCGCGACAACGAACTTACGCATCAGGTCTTCGATCGCATCGTCGATAACGGCCGCATGCTGCGGAGCGTTTTCCAGATGGTTCGTAGTGGGCAGTTTGGTCGCACGGGTTTGTCTTCCAGCTTGAAGCGGGCGTTTCAGCGTTGGTTGAACGAGGCTTCGACGCAAAAGCTATTGTCCGCTTCGATCGGCAACGATCCTTCACTGCGCGACGTGTTGCGAATGGCTCGTCCGAAGCCGAAGGATAACCAGCGTCGTGCGCTGTTTGGTTGGTTGACCAACAAGCCGGTCGCCCAGTGGGCTCCGGCTACGCTGGCCGACTTGCCGGAAGAAGTGCGGCGTCTGGAAGAATACCGTCAGGCGAAGTACGCCGACTATCAGGTTCGCCTGCTGGAAGGCCTGAAGGTTCGTTGGGACATGCTGGCCGATAAGGCATTGGACGACAAGGTCTGGAAGGAAATCGCCAAGCAGATGGGACCGCAGGCACTGCGGATGAATCTGAACACGCTACTGCGTCATGGTGTGCTGCGTGGTTTCCGAGGTAAGCCGGACGCCGAAATGGTTTCGATGATTGCGAAGCGATTCGCAGACGAGAACGAAATCAAGCGTTCCAAGCAGTTGCCTTACCAATACCTGGCGGCGTACAAGTTTGCTGACGAAAAGATGCCGCAAGCGATCAAGGGGGCGCTGCATCGCGCCGCGGAGATCGCTTGTCAGAACGTTCCGCAGTTGCCAGGTCCCGTGCTGATCGGGCTCGACGTCTCTGGTTCGATGCATTGGCCAGTGACCGGTTACCAAGGCTTCGGCGCAACTTCCGCAATGAAGTGTGTCGACGTTGCGGCTTTGTTCGCGGCAGCCATTTTGCGTCGCAACCCAGACAGCGTCGTCGTGCCGTTCGATACGGCCGCTTACGAAGCTCGCATCGATCCGAACGATTCGATCTTAAGCTTGTCCGAGCGGTTGGCTCGTTACGGTGGTGGTGGAACCAATTGCTCGAAGGCATTGGAAGCCGCCAACACACGTTACGCCGATCGTCCGTTCGTGGGTGCGGTTCTGCTCAGCGACAACGAGAGCTGGGTGACGTCGGGTCCTTCTTACGGAACGAGTCAGACGGAAGTGATGCAGCAGTGGCAGAAGTTCGTCGGAAATCAGATGAAGCTGCGTGGACACGAGATCGCGTCTCCGAAGCTGATCTGTATCGACTTGCAGCCGAACAAGACGACTCAGGCACCTGACCGGAAGGATATCTTGAACGTGGGAGGCTTCAGCGATGCGGTCTTCCAGGTCGTGGCATCATTCCTCGAGGGAGACGCCGGGCAGTTTGTTGCTCAGATCGAAGCGACAAACCTGTCGTCTTGAAAACTCGAAATTTCAGAAACGCCTCGGTTCCCAGCGGACTCAGGCGTTTTTTTCGGTTCGTCATGCCGTTTCCCCCCACGAATCGGGCTGGATGGGGCATAATATGGTTGTGACGCTGCTTTGTTGGACCAAAATAGAATCGTTCACAATCCCCGCCATATTCCTTCTCCCCCAGAAACGAACATGAAGCTTTCTCGACGTATCTGGCTGAAGCTATCATCCGCTTTTGCCTGGACCGGTCCGGCAGCTTTGGCCCAAGCCGAAGATGCCACCGCCACGACCGCAGCCCCCATCGATCCTGCCAAACCTTTCGGCGATGAATTCAAGCAACTCGACTCCCTGGCCGTCGGCAACTGGTGGGAGAAGAAGCCGAAGGGAAAGAACATTCCTCCTTCGCTTATCGTTCCTCGCAACGAAGTGGTCGCCTTCGTGGTTTACACGCAGGCCAACGGCGTCTTGAAGATGACCGCCCAACTCTTTCCTTTAAAGCCAGACGAAGCCCGCGTCGCGCGTCTAGAAGTGCAGAAGGATGGCGAGTGGACCGAGATCGCTCGTGAAGAGGTGCTGTTCCCAGGCTGGAGTGCGCACTTCCGCGTGGAAGATTGGGATGGCACGAAAACGGTTCCTTACCGCGTGCGTCACGGCAACGACGCGATGTTCGAGGGAACGATCCGTAGAGATCCCGTCGACAAGAACGAGATCGTCGTCGCCAATATGTCGTGCAACTCTTCCCGCACGACCGGCGAACGTCACGAGATCGTCGAGAACCTGCTGCATCAAGATCCGGACCTGCTGTTCTTCGCCGGCGACCAGACCTATCGTCATACCGAACACACCGCTGGCTGGATCGAATTTGGTTTGCAGTTCCGGGATGTCTTGAAAGATCGACCAACGATTTGCACGCCCGACGATCACGACGTGGGCCAGCCCAATCTTTGGGGCGAGAACGGTCGGCTGTCGACCTTGGCGGGCAACGCCGATGGCGGTTTTATGTACCCGGCCGAGTACGTCAACATGGTGCAGCGACAGCAGTCGTGGCATCTGCCAGACTCGCCCGATCCGGCGACCATCGAACGCGGCATCACGGTCTACTTCACCAGTATGAAAGTGGGTGGCGTCGACTTTTGTATTCTGGAAGATCGCAAATTCAAGAGCGGCCCTGCCGGTAAGATTCCGCAGATGGGACCTCGCCCGGATCATATCAACGATCCGAAGTACGATCCCGCCTCGATCGACCTGCCAGGCCTCGTCCTGCTGGGCGAACGCCAGCTCAAGTTCCTGAAAGATTGGGGACAAGACTGGAGCGACGTCGACATGAAGTGTGTTCTGTCGCAAACCGCTTTCTGCGGTGCCGTGCACATGCATGGCAGCGAAACAGGTCGCTTGCTGGCCGATCTCGACTGCAATGGCTGGCCGCAAACGGGTCGCCGAAAAGCACTCGAAGAAATTCGTCGTGCCAAGGCGATCCACCTTTGCGGTGACCAGCATCTGTCGGTCGTCGTGAAGCATGGCATCGACCATTTCGGCGACGGCCCGTTCGGGTTCACCAGTCCGGCGCTCGTCAACACGATCTACGGACGTTGGTGGCACCCAGAAGATGAAAAGCCAGGCCCGAACCCAGTTCCCGATAGCCCGCTGCCGTGGACCGGCGATTTCAAAGATGGCCTGGGCAACAAGATCTCGATGATGGCGTACGCCAACCCGCCGAACATCAAGGACGAGAAGCAACGTGCCGATGGTTATGGCCTGGTTCGCTTCAACAAGCAGAGCCAGCAAGTCACCCTCGAATGCTGGCCACGTTTCTCCGACGCGAAGAAGGGAAACAGCGAGCAGTTCCCAGGCTGGCCCATTACCGTGGCGGTTGCCGATTACGATGGCCGCAAGCCGGTGGGCTTCCTGCCAGAGTTGCGTTTCCCGGAAGGCACCAACCCGGTCGTTCAGGTCGTTCACGACAACACCGGCGATGTCCTTTACACGCAGCGGATTCACGGTACCTCGTTCCGCCCGCCGGTCTACGCAGAAGGAACGCATACCGTTCAACTCGGTCAGACCCAGATCAACGAAACGACACTCGCTTCGCTGGCCATCACCGAAGATGCCACGCCGATCGAAGTTGCTTTCGCCTAGTCGGTAGTTCCGCAAGAATCAAAAAGAGCCTGGCGAGTATTTCGCCAGGCTCTTGGCATGCGCCTAGTTACCAAACTTTTGCCGCAACTGTTTCTGCTTCGCATCGGCCTGCTGCGTGATCGCTTCGTGCCGGGCCAATGCTTTTCGCAGCTCGGCGATCCGATCGGCCGACTCGCTACCGGCAAGCGATGGCGTCAGGTCGTTCTCTTCCAGCGGATCCTTAAGAACATCGTATGCTTTGCCGTCGGCATAGACTTTGTAGCGAGCGTCCCGTACATGCTGCGACGCCTTGCCACGCTGGCCATCGCGTTGATACCAGCAGTAAATGAAATCTTTCTCGCGTGGTTTTCCCTCGAAGACCGGTTTCAAGCTGATGCCATCGAGAGCATCCTTCGGCTCCGTTTCGACACCGGCAACTTCTTGAACCGTCGGAAAGACATCGCTGAAATCGACCAGGTCCGACACGACCGAGCCCGCCTCGATCTGGCCTGGCCAACTCGCGATGAAACCGACATGCGTGCCGTTGTCCTTCGTACTTGCTTTGCCCCCACGGTAGTCACGACCATGGAAAGGTGTCACGATGCTGGTGTAGGTGCCGTTGTCTCCGGTCCACAGCACGAGGGTATCCCCGCGAAGCTTCAATTCGTCGAGCTTGTTGATCACTTTGCCGACCATCTTGTCGGTGTATTGAACCATGGCATCCCAATACTTGGGACCTTTGAATCCGCCTGGCTCGCTCTTTTCGTCACGCCACATCGCCGGGTCCCAATCGGGATGATCGGGCGTCGGCAGAAATGGCCAATGCGGAGCGATCATCGGATAGTAAACCAGAAACGGCTTCTCCTTGTTCGCTTCCATGAAGTCACAGATGTAGTCGCTGACCACGTCTGGGCCAAACTCGCCATTCTTGAAATCGACTTCTTTGCCATCGATTTCCAGACCAGGATTCGGATAGCGACTTGGCCGACGCGTTAGTTGCCAAAGGCAGTAGTGATCGAATCCAAATTTGCCGGGGCCTTCAAAGCCGCCACCCAGTTGCCACTTGCCAGCGATACAGGTTTCGTAGCCAGCATCGCGCAGCACATTCGCGAACGTGGTCACGGAAGGATCGAGCAGGCCGAAGCGAATGTAGTTTCGGTTGTTGTAAATACCGGTCATGATCTGCACCCGAGATGGCGTACAGAGTGGCTGCGAATGGGCGTTCTCGAATCGCATCCCTTCCTTCGCCAGCCGATCGATGTTGGGCGTCGGGTACGCCTGGCTGCCGTAGCATCCGAGGCACTCGTACCCAATGTCATCCGCCATGATGACCACAATATTGGGTTTCTCCCGCGGAGCAGCCTCGGCGATCACGATCGGCGTGAAGAGGCCCAGCAGCATCAGAAGCGAAAGACACGACGGCATTCGGAAAGCAAGGCAACGAGCCAGAGCAGGGGAGGAGAACATGGCAGACCTTGTGACGAAGACAACATCGCCGGATGCATTCGCCGACGATGCCATCAACCAGGGATTTTGGTGGGGCCGAAACCATCGTTTCGGGGAAACACGGCTAGGCAAAGGCTGCGTGCCATTCCGCTCGTATTCTGCTCTCTGGGAACGTCACCGTCAAATTTCGTATGCGAGAGAATTAGGCAATCGATCGTCCACTCGAGACCGCTCCGAAGAAGGGCAGGCGAACGGTGTGAATCCAGCGTACAATCGAAACCACCGAGGCTTCATACGACTTCGCAATTTGCGCCGCTTTCCGTGGCGATGTAGCAAATGGCGAATTCTCGATGAAGTTTCCTCGGAGCATCTTCCCTCGCGTCCATTTCACGGAACAATGGCACGCGACCCACTGCTACTTCCACCTGCACGCTTGCCTTGAGGAAGGGAGAGGATGATCTCACTCCCGCGCCGCAAACGATCTCCTACGAAACGTCCAACGCACAACGCCTATCCGATGGGATGGGTTCTGTTTTGCGTGATGGCGGCTTCGGTGATGTGCGGCGTCGTCTGGCATGGTCGAGCCTTCGTGATGACGGGCACATTGCTTTTGGTGGTGGTGGTCGGTCTGATCTTGCCGCATCTTTCCTTGCGGAAGATCTCGGCCCGTCTAATTCCCCTTCAACCTCGCGGCCAGGTCGGCAAACCAAGTCCGCTTCGGGTCGAACTTACGAACACCAATCCATGGCCGTGGGGAACCACCGTCACGCAGCTCAGCGAACGTTCTTCGGTCGCTCATCCCGAAGGCAAACTGCATCCCGTGATGATCAGTCGCATACCGCGACATGGGACGAGTTCGACGGTCGTCGAGCTAGAACCTACCGCGCGCGGGCTCTTCCCTGAAGAAACCGGCACACTGCTGACACGCTTTCCCTTTGGATTGAAGACTTCCCAATCAACATTCTCGATTCCACGACGCATGATCGTTTGGCCAGAACTCGTCTCGATCTGGAAACGCTCCAGCGACTCTCGATTCGCAGGGTACGATCGTTCGACTGCCAGTCAGCAGCGATTCGGTGACGAAGGGGACATCGCCGGACCAAGGCCATATCGACCAGGCGAGTCACTGCGTCGTGTACATTGGCGACACACGGCCCGCCGAGGTGAGTTGATTGTCTGTGAACGCGAGTCTCGTTCATCCCGCCGACTGCGTGTCCGGCTCGAACTTCAGGCGGCAAAAGATACGTCCGCGGAACGGGAAGCGTACGAAGCGGCGATTACGATCGCCGCGAGCCTGGTATCGGACGCAGTCGCCTCGGGCTGGCATGTCGATTTAGAACTGCCTGGCTATCCGGCCTGGGATGGCATCGATGGGGTCGGCCTCAACGCGGTGCTCGACTTCCTGGCGACCTTCGATGCCCAAGGACTGCGCGAAGAAGGCTCGGCTTCGGAAACAAAACGTCGCGATTCAATTCGCTCGGTTTTAATCACGCAGCGTGACTTCGATGCTTCGACTTCGCTGGCACTGTTCGACGAAGTGATCACCACCAGCGTGAATCAGCCACCAACCGCAATCCGCTGCGACTGGTTCCCGCCTGGCAGCCCTTGGCGTGAGCAAATCGCCCAGACAGGAGAACGGATTCATGGCTAACCGAATTCCTGTTTCGCGAATCGAAGTGTTGACGATTCTGGCAGCGCTGGGTGGGATCACCGCGGCGAATGCTTCGATTTACTCGGATCGTTCTGCAGCGATTGGTCTCGGTATCAGCCTGGCCTGGGGGGCCGCGGTGGCAATCATCTTCCTGCTGATTGGCGAACTGGAACGTAACGCGGCGACTCGTCAGCGACGCAACTTTCCGCCGCTGCTTCAGGCCGCCGTCATGTGTACGGCATTGTCGATCCCAGTCTTAAGATCGCTGGCCTTTGACGAATACGAACGCATTGACTCGCTGCTGATGGAATCGATGCGGAACCTGTGTGCGACGTCGGCGATCTTCACCTTCGATTCCGTTCGGCGACGGGCCACGCTCTTCGTGGGCATGTTGCTCGTCTTGTTTGCATTCACGTTAGAAAGCTCGCTGGTGGTGACGCTTTGCCTGCTGTTCGAGTTGATCGTCGTCACCATGTGGCTAACGGCGAACGATCAGCACAACTGGCAATCGGAGAAGCACGTCGCCCAGGCCATTCCCTGGAAGTGGGACTTCGTTTCTGGCTGCGTCGTGCTCGTCGCGGTCGGGTTCATCGGCACGACGCTTTTGTACTCGGACGAGCAGCGAAAAGTGGACGAGCGATTCGATCCGATTGCCCGGCAGCAGCGATCGGACCAACTGAAACGGGACTACTCGTTTCAGAAGGATGAGGACGAAGAAGCGGTCGTGGAACAAGCCACCGAGAAGGCCCTCGGCGCCGATGCCTCGAAATCCAAAGAGGCCGGAGCAGGGGAGGGGGCCCAGAAGAAAGAAGCCCAGAAGGACCTCTATCGCCAGTTCTCGACGATCCGCAGCGGTGCGGATGGCGATCAGGAATTCAAACGCTTGTTCAGCCTGGCGACCAATCAGATTCGCCATATCCCTTCGACCAACTACGATCAGTTCAATGGCAAGCAGTGGCTGGCCGATAAGAAGTCGCAGCTTCCAGCGATGACGGCTCAGATCGCGGATAACCAAGGTCTGACGAAGCTGCTTAAGGCGGAAGATCTCGATTACTCGAAGATTACCAACCTGCCTGACATCAACGACAAAGACTTCCTCGAGCAGACCCGAACGATGCTGATGCGTTCGATGAGCGAAGAAGGGGCCGGCACACTCGCTCCGGAACTGAATGAGATCTCGCCTGATCGCTTGCGACAACTGCTCGAGAGCTCTCCGGATTGGTCAGGCGAAGCATCGTTGGTGGTTACCCACTACGAATTGCAAGCCTTGGCCGAGCGAATGCGAAGCGATCCGGAACTGCTTTGGAAGTTTCTGGCAAGTTCTCGCGGCAACGAATACAGCCACACCAGTGTCCTTCGTACGCTGCAGCGATGGCGTGATCGGCAAGACAAGCCGCTCCTTCCCCAAGAGATGGCGAAGCTCCTCGAAACCTGGACGGCCGGCAGACGAGAAGGCTGGGACGAAGTGATGGGGGTTGTCGATGGTTTGCGAAAACATGCCGAGTATGACCCGCAAGCGACGGTTCCTCCCGAAGAAACCGACTCCGTTTTCTACTTCCTAGTCAAGTCGAAGCGTGGGCCGGACTATTTGTTCGCATCGTCCGCCGTGATCTTACTCCGTTCGCTGGGCTACCCGTCGCGACTCGTCGGAGGTTACTACGCGAAGGAAGAAAAACGTTCGTGGCTCAACGGCCAACTGCCGATCGAAGAAGACGACGTTCACTACTGGGCTCAGGTCAAACTCGACAATCGCGTTTGGGTCGACATCGAACCGACGCCTGGTTTCGAGATCCCCAGCCCCAATGGCGGCGGACGCCCCATGTCGTTCTTAGCGTTCTGGGATTTCCTGGCCGACCATGGGATCCGGATCGTGATTGGGCTGATCTGCGTGTGGGCTTTGGTTCGTGTCTTGCAGAAGCCGATCCGTCGCGGATGGATCTATTGGTCGTGGCGACTGGGGCTGAATCGATCGCCGCGACAGATCGTTTACCTAACGCAACGACTCCTGGACGCCCGTCTGCAATCGGCCGGACTGGCAACTTCCAAGGGACATTCATTCGCCAGGGCGATCTTGCCGCTAGGGCCGAACGAGGCCTGTTTGCGTCAGTATTACGATCTCGGCCAGCAAGCCATTTATCACGACGGTCGTGATTCGGACGATGCGTTGAAAGCAGATCTTCGCGCGGCTTCGTTGGCCGTGGTCGCGTGGCTCTCGCCGCGACGCCTGAAAGATGCTCGCCAGGCACAATCCACTTTGACGAAACCTACTTAGAAGGACCGAAGCGTGGCTTCATCCAGCGATCAGGCAAC
This sequence comes from Bremerella sp. JC817, assembly GCF_040718835.1. Classification (NCBI taxonomy): domain Bacteria; kingdom Pseudomonadati; phylum Planctomycetota; class Planctomycetia; order Pirellulales; family Pirellulaceae; genus Bremerella; species Bremerella sp. JC817. Next base: position 380,803 of record NZ_JBFEFG010000274.1, read on the forward strand.
CACCTCCATGGAACTCGACTTCGATGCCGCCGGCGTTCTCGATCGACTGCGCAGTCGGCTGAACGATCACTTGCGAGGCAAACCTGAAACGGTCGAACTGGTGCTGGCCTGTTTGCTGGCTCGCGGCAACATCTTGATTGAAGACCTGCCAGGACTCGGTAAAACGACGCTCGCCAAAGCATTGGCCGAAGCGATCGGAGGGAGCTTCTCACGGGTGCAGTGCACGCCAGATCTTCTGCCAGGAGACGTAACCGGCTTCAACATCTACAACCAGCAGATCTCGCAGTTCGAGTTCCATCAGGGTCCGGTCTTCGCCGATGTGGTCCTGGCCGACGAAATCAATCGCGCGACGCCGCGGACCCAAAGTGCCCTCCTGGAAGCGATGGCCGAGCACCAGGTCACGATCGATAACCATACCTATCGCTTGTCCGACACCTTTTTCGTGATCGCCACGCAAAACCCCGACGAACTGCATGGCACCTTTCCACTGCCGGAAGCGCAGATGGATCGGTTTTCGATGAAGATCAGCATTGGCAATCCCGACCGCGAAAGCCTGATCGGATTGATGAAATCACGCGGCGGGGTGCTGGAAGGTTTCCAGGAATCGAGCGACGCCGTACTCGATCGGGCTCAGCTGTTGCAACTGCAACAGTGTGCCGCGGCAGTCGAAACGGGCGAGATGCTGTTAAGCTATATGGCCGACCTGGCCGAAGCGTTGTCGAGCGATGCCACCTTCACCGGGCATGTCAGCCCGCGAGGTGTTCTGCAGTGGCTGCGTTGCTCGCAGGCCTGGGCATTCTTGCAAGGAAGATCGTTTGTGACGGCCGACGACGTGCAGCATGTCGCCGTGCCCGTCCTCTCGGCCCGCTCGACCAGCAACATGAACCAGAACCGCGAAACGATCACGGACCTGATCGCTCAAGTCGCGGTGCCGTTCTAACGCTTATTCGCCGTCATCGAGGCGAACGCCTTCGCCGACCATTTTGACGACTTGCTCTTCGCCTCGATAAACCCACGCTTCCAGATCGTTGCCATACTTCGACTCGATCTGGTCGCCAATCTCGTTCACCGAGGCAAGCGCGGCCTCGAAGGCTTCTTCCGTCTGGGCGTCAGCGGGCTGGAAACACTTGGCCTGACGATCTTCTTCGTCGAACTGAGCGGTCCAAGGCTCGAACACGAGGTTGACCTGATGGTTCGGTGCGTCGGGATCGTACGCTTCTTTTTCTTCCTTCGTCGCTGTGCGGCCACCAAAGTCTGGCACCGGACTTCGAATGGCAGTCCACGCCATCTCTCCGTTGGGCGAGAAGCGAATGACAATCATCCCAGGCGTCCACTCGACGCACCAATAGACGTCGTTGTCGAGCAGGACGTAGCTGTATCGAGCCAGCATGTGCAGGATGGCGGCCGGCCCTTGCATGTAGTCTTCGGCCGACAGAGGCTGCATGGTGTCAATCGCACGGCGCAGATAGTCGGCGTCGTCGTCTGCAACCGGGGCGGTGAACATGGCCGGAGCCTTCTTTTTCTGCTCGACCAGAATGATGTACCGCATGGGAAACTCTCGATTAGCGAACGAAGGTGTCTGGAAGCCCCGCATTTTATGAAAACGTCGTTCGATCCGCGAGAACCCGCACTGCCACAACGATTGTCGCCGGCTGGAAGCGTGTTAGGGCAAACTCGATACCATCGCTTCGGGCTATCGGGCGAAGCGAATTCCGCTAAGGATTAAAGCCGCGAACTCTCTGAAAAACATGTATTTTCTTACCAAAGCTTCCGTCTGGATTTACCGATTATCAAAACCAAGAGAGGTTGCATTTCGCAATCTGGCAAGGTAATATTTGCTTCAACTTGACTCTGTTTTCGTTCGCAAGAAACGGTCTTTGATGTCCTCCCAGCACACTCAGGACGATTCGGCTCAGCCAAGCCCGGCACGGGTTTTGGCGGGTGCGTCGCGTCGCTGGCGAGCATTTGAAGCAAATCTCTCGAACAACATCACGCCGTTCCGGGCGTTTCTCGTTGTCTTTTATGCTCTGTGGGTTGTGGGCGGTTTGTTGCAAACCGACTTTGGCCGCACGGGCAAACCGACCAGTCCACATGCTCAAGACTGTGGACAGGCCGAGGTATCTGAGTTTGAAGCCGAAGGCAAAATCGAACTCCAGGTGTTTGCATTGTCCCCAACGTGGGGCATGCCAAGCTACGAACTAACGGCAATTCCGGTCATCGATGACCGTCAGCCTGTTAATTCGATTCAGCTCCACACCGTTTCTTTCCTGCGTGGGCCGCCGGCTGTCTAATTACACCGGTTCTCTACACCCATCTTGCCCATCAATTGTCTTAAGCATCGCGGTTTACACGCCTAGCTCGCTCGAACGCATAGCGTAGCCTCCATCTACTGTATGCATTCCTGCGTTGTGGGTCACCGCTTACACCCTCCCACTGCTGTACAAGACTTCAAGAGTGTTCCTACGGGAGTGCTCTGCATGAAGCGCCAAAGTCCAACCCATTTATCAACTTAACAGGTGTAGCATGCGCAAGCTTTTTCAAGCAGACGCATCCGGTGCGCCCCGACTGTTTTCGATGCGAAACATGGTCGGCGCGGCGCTGATTGGTGCGGTGGTCATGATGACCACGGCCGCGACGGATTATGCGTTTGGTCAACACGAAAACAATGGGCCGAGCCCGATTATTGTCGGCCAGTCGTTGCAGCCTAAAGACTCCAAAGTGGAAGTCGCGGCTCCGAAGGCAGACAAGAAGGGAAAGTCCGACGACCTGAAGACGCGTCCCATTGGCAGCCGTGTATTCAAGGCGATCGTCGAAGTGGCCCATCCCGACGAACTGAAGCCCGGTGAAGCGGTTGACGTTTCGCTGGCGACCCTCCATGGCGGCGGTGCCCATTCGGAAACGATCCTGAAACACGTCTTCGTTCATTCGGTCGAGCGTGTCCCGGGCAGCGAGAACCAGACGCCCCCACCTGAAGAAGCCGAAGACGCTCCGGTGGTGGTCGAGCATGGACACGAACAACCAGAAGTTTTTCCGACGCGCGTCGTCGGACTGCTCGTCAACGGCGGGCAGTTAGAAAAGATTCGCCTGGCAGAAGCGCACGGCATTCTGCGGCTTTCGATTCATCACGAAGCAGCGCACGCTGGCATGCTGGCCTCGGTGATGAACAACTTTGTTACCAACTTGTTCCAGCCTTTGTTGCTGTTCTTCTTCATGGGTTTCGCGATTCCACTGCTTCGCGTTCCCTTCGAGTTTCCTAAGGCTCTGTACCAGAGCTTAACGATATACCTGCTGGTCGCAATCGGCTGGCATGGTGGCGAACTGATGGCTGAATTGCCATCATCGGAACTGGCGGTCGCCGGCGGGTTGGCCGCAGTGGGGTTCATCGTGAATGGTATCATCGGGTTGTGCGCGACGTGGATGTTGCGGACTTTCACCCCGATGCGCCGGATCGATGCGGTGACCGTCGGTTCCTATTATGGATCAGACTCGGCAGGTACCTTTGTGACCTGCCTGGGCATCCTGGCAACATTGAATTTGTTGCACGACAGCTATATGCCGGTCATGTTGGCCGTCATGGAAATTCCAGGCTGTCTGGTTGGTTTGTTCCTCGTTTCGCGTCTGCGTCGAAGCGGTATGGACAAACTTGGTAACATGCCGGACGAGCCGGGCTACATGGGCGACGCTCATGCCATGACCGTGACTTCGCCGGCTGCTGAAGACGTTTCGGAAAACGCCGAAACGCACGAGCATCACGGTGAACCGGTCGCCAAGAGCGTCGGTGCTGCCGTTGCTCCAGCTCATAAGAGCGCCTTGAACTTGAAGCTTCTGCACGAAGTCTTCCTCAACCCAGGCTTGTACATGTTGTTTGGCGGTATCATCGTCGGCTTCATCAGCGGTCGCCAGGCGATCGTTGACCCGCATGTGGTCGAAGGCCCGAACAACTTGTTCCTGGTGCTGTTCAAAGGTGCCTTGTGCTTGTTCCTGTTGGAAATGGGTATCACCGCTTGCCAGCGTCTGAGCGATCTCAAGACGGCCGGCTTCGGTTTCATCCTGTTCGGCGTGCTGGCCCCAGTGCTGTTCGCCACGTTCGGGATGGTTGCCTTGCACGGTTACAGCATGGTTCTGGGTCACGCGTTTGAGCCTGGTACGTATGCTTTGTTTGCAGTGCTGTGCGGTGCTGCTTCTTATATTGCGGTTCCCGCGGTTCAACGAATTGCGATTCCAGAAGCCAGCCCTACGTTGCCACTTGCGGCTTCGCTCGGTCTGACCTTCACCTGGAACGTGACCCTTGGCATTCCGATCTACATCGAAATCGCCCAGCACATCATCCAGTGGTTCCCGATCGCCTAGTTCGGCCCACGGAAGATTCGCAACGAATTAACTGCAGACATAACAAGGAACCATATCGATGATTACGACCAAAGTTGCGCGGCGCATTACGATTGTGCACGACGCCGCGCTGAAAGAATTGATCTTCGATCAGATCGAAGTGTTAGGCGCTGCGTGCTACCACTACCTGGAAGTCGAAGGCAAAGGCCGACATGCCGTGACAGGCGATCCGTACAACGGCGGAAGACTGCTCCGCGTCGAGATCGTGACCACGCAGGCCATCGGTGCCAAGATTCTGGACTGGATTCATGCGGCTCAGTTTGCCCAGTTGAATCAATACGCGTTGTTCGCTTTTGCTGACAACGTGGAAGTCGATGAACGTGATCAAGCGATCACGCAGACAATTTAAGGGGCTACGAACGCCCTGTCATGCGACCTCCCCCAAAGCCTGCGTAGAAGCTCGCTTTTACGCAGGCTTTTCCCTTCGACATGCCGTTGGCCTGAATACCTCCCATTTCTCAGCTCGCCCTGGAATCGACGTCATATTTCCAGGCTCCCCATACAATTCGCTCAATTAATCCTCGATCAAACAAACTGCCTCCGTCGCGACTCGACACTTCGCCTGAAGCGTCGTTAGGGCTGTGGCTCCAGGCAGCTTGATCACCGAATGTGGTGGCCGAACCATGGCCACGCGTACAAACTTTGACCAGCCCGGAATTCGCGAAACTATACCGATCTGTCTGTCATCCAACCCGATAACCATTAAGCAACGTCCCTTACTTAAGGAAATCGGAAAATGACAACGCTCACACTGTCTCATGTGATCATCAGCTTGGTAGCCATCGCGGCCGGACTGGTCGCTTTTTATGGAATGACGGTGAACCAGCGATATCCTCGCTGGACGGCCGTTTTCCTGGTCACGACGATTTTGACCAGCCTGTCCGGTTTCCTGTTTCCCATCACCAAAGTCACACCAGGCATCGTGTTTGGTGTGCTCAGTCTGATCGCCTTGTCGCTGGCGACGGTGGCGTTGTATGCGAAACACTTGCGGGGCGGCTGGCGAGCGACGTACATCGTGACGGCGATTTTTTCGCTGTACTTGAACGTGGTCGTCTTGATTGTCCAGTCGTTTCAGAAGATCCCGGTTTTACATGCCTTCGCTCCAACTCAGAGCGAACCGGCTTTTATGGCGACACAATTGATTACCCTGGTGGCATTCCTGGGGTTTGGTTACCGGGCAATAGCCCACTTCGCCCAAGAGGCGGCACCAACGAAATTGAGCAATCGTGCAGCCTGATCGCTCGATTCTCCTAGGTGTCCACAAAAAAACAGCCGCTGCCCCGAGTTCGGGTAGCGGCTGTTTTTTTTAGTCATGAAGCAATGAAGCGTCTTAGGCGTGGGCAGCCTTGTCGGACGAAGCGGCTTCGCTGATCTTGTCTTCGACTTTGTCCAGAATCTGACCGACGGTTGCCGCAACGCTGATCAAGGCAAACCCGGTGAAGATCAGGTTCACGCCCACCAGCACGCCGATGGCCCACAAGCCCGAGTAAGGCCACTGGGTCAGAATCATTGCCCCCAGAACCCAGGTAATCACACCGCTGAGCAGCATCGCCAACCAACCGGTTGCCGGACGGTAGCTGAAGGCGGCGATAATCTTCCAGACGCCTTCGGCCAGGAAGTAAGCTGCCAGAAAGAACGTCAGGATGGTCAGGCCGAGAATTGGATGCAGCAGGGCTGAGATACCACCCAGCACCGTCACAATGCCCAGGATCAGCGGCATCAGCTTGTGCGAGAGACCTTCGGCCTGCAAACCGCTGGCAATCTGAGCGATCCCGGCGATCAGCATCACGGCGCCCACGATGTAAACGACAGCCGTGCCGGCGATCAATGGCGAACTGACCGAGATCATTCCCATCAGGACCGTCAAAATGCCCATGATGTAGAGCCAGGTTACGTTTGGATGCTTCTTTTCAGCCATGATGTTCTTCCCCCAATTTGTGACTGTTTATTGTGTCGATTGTATCGATCGCAACATTGCGAACACAACGAAAGTTTCGACAGATTCATCCCCGCGACGACCTGCCTGCTTTGTCACCGCCCCCATTTGAATGCGGGCGAGCGACCACGTCAGGCGAGTTTTTTCGGGTATCCACGGAAGCTTAGCACCTAAAGCGTGACACCGGGGGGAACCTAACCACGAAGGAGCATTCCGGGTTAAGAATTGGCGACGCTGAGCCTTTTGCGCAAAGATGGCCGGCCGCCAACATACGCCACTGCTCCCATGGCTGAAAAGAAAGAGCGGTTCCTCTCTGCCCGCTGCGCAAAGCGAGAAAGGAACCGTCTGTTGCCGTCGAATAAATTAGAGACGCGATACTGGTCGCTTAGACCAGCACCGGCTCTTGCGATGGATGCTCTTCCTCGGCCGAATCGTTCGCTTGTGGCGGCTCGTCGTTTGAGTGCTCTTCGCTAGGATTCATCTCTTCACGGAGATGCTCGAAGTCAGGCCTGGCAGCTATCGGAACCCGATGGGTGAACAACATGCCGTCCATCTTCTCTTTCATGTTGCATGCCAGTTCGCTGAGTGACAAACTTGCATCGTAAGTGTTCATGATGCCATGGACCGAGTCTTCCAACAGACTGTCGATCGAGGCCAATTCGCGATTGATGGCGTCGGTTTCTTCCACCGAGCTATCCATGCTCGCCCGGGCTTCTGTCGAGCGACGCACGACACCTTCCACCTCACTGCAAAGCGAGGCGGCACTTCTTCCTTGCTGTGCGGTCAACTCGGCCAGTTCGTTGGTCGTGCCCAGCAGGTTTTCGAACAGCGAGACGACTTGCTTGGTCGACTCGGTCGAAATTCGCGTCGTCTGTTGAATCGCGGCAATTCGCTGCTCAACGGTTTGAATGGCCGACGCCGTCTGATTGGCCAGGTCTTTCACTTCGGTCGCCACCACCGCAAAGCCTTTTCCCGCTTCACCGGCCCGGCTCGCTTCGATCGTGGCATTCAAGCTAAGCAGATTGGTTTGTTCCGCGATCTGCTTGATGAGTCCCACCACATCACCAATTTCGGAAGCGGCGGTCACCAACCGATCGAAATTATTCGAATTGTCCGAGACGATCTTCGATGCGGATTGGGTCGCCGACGATACCTCGTTGGCATGCTGTGTCGCGTTCTCCATCACGTTGACCAAGTTTTGAATCGATGAGGAAGCGTCGGTCAGCGAATCGGTCACCGAACGAATCGACGACGAGGCCTCTTGAATCTTCTCGAACATCCGAGCGACGTCCTTCGTGATCACTTCGCTGCGATCACGCGACTTGGTCAGATCTCGTTTGATCGACTCTGCTTCGGCGGTCAATTGTTCTCCCGAAGCAGCCAGCGTTGTCGCACTGCCAGCGCAGATCTTGCCTGCTTCGGTCAAACGTTCGAGCACCTGATTGAAGCTCATCGCGATCTGCCCCAGTTCATGGTCACCCTCCGGCAATCGCGTATCGAACGATGCCTTTCCGGTCGCAATATCACGAATGGCGTGAACGAGTTTCTTCGTGCCCGATGCGATCGAATGTGTCGAGTGGAGCCCCAGACCGATACCTGCCAGCAGCACAGAACCAGAAATCAGGAGCATCGAGAGAAACTTGAAGAATGCTGAATTAGCGATTTCGGAAGCACGCGTTTTGATTTGGTTTGCTTGCGCCATCTGAATCGCACGATAGTCACCGAGTCGGGCCGTTTGAACTCTCCACCATTCGGACGGATTAATGTGGAATTGATCACTGTCGTTCGATGCGACAACGATGCCAGAGATCTCAGCGGCTCGCTGAGCATGTTCCGCTTGGGCGGCGTTGGCCAACATCTCGCGTAGATCGGAAGAGACCAGCGAATCGAAGTGACGCAAGTGCTCTTCCTGGGCACGCTTGAGTTCAGCGATGGTATGTCGCAACTTCTTGTCGGCCTTCTTACCTCCCAGTGCCTGAGAGACACGGGCACGTTCAAGGCCGGCGAATTCTTTGGCAAATGCCAGTGACTGGGCAGCGATCAGGATCCGGACCAGTTCGCCATCGGTGACCGATTCAGAACACCGAATCGCCTGGTTCAGGTTCTGATTGATGCAGCCGGTGTACGTCGCCAGGATCGGCGGTGCAGGGGACATGGCATTCACGTCAAGCCGAGCCTTCTTCACGTCGTCGACTGCCTGATTGATCCTCTCCGCATCTTCTGCGGTAATTAGTCTATGCCGCTCACCTAACGCCAAGACGTTGGGCAACTCCGCGATTACCTTGTCGGTTAGCAGTCGCTGATCTTTCAGTTCGCTTGAGAACGCCGAGCCCTTGCTGGCCAGGAAGCCAGCGCTCATTCCACGTTCCTTTTGCAATTCGTGCGTCAGGTCGCCCAAGTAATTGGTGACGTCGACAATCTCAGGCGTGCGACTCGCGCTGACATAGGTATCCCAGTTCCCTTTGACCTGCCACCAGGCGAAGAGAAACAGCGGCAAAATCGTTACCACCAGCAACAATTGCAACTGCCGTCGAATCGTCATGTTCCATTTCATTGAACTGCCCTTCGATGCTCTAGCAAGAGAAAACCTGCCCAAAGGTAGTTCAACCGGAACCGCCCAACCCCTCCTTCAAGGGCATTTACGCCTTGCCGCATGCCCGACTTCAGGTCGTTCGGGTTAGGTTGATCGTGTCGTTTTCAAGTGGTCACGATCTGTTCGCGTTCGTGGCCACAACCGTCGAGTCTGGCCGTCTGATGACCATCCACTGCGGGTTTACAGACGAATCTTCAATCCCATGTCGGTCTTCATCGCCAACAGCGCTTCGGCATTCCCTTTGGCGTCGTCGACAGGATGGTGCGTGTGCCGCGTGCGGCGGAGATGTTTGAAGTTCTTAAAGGTATCATTGACCAACCCCTTGTAGAGCGAACCGAGATTGCTGGAGCTAAATCCAAACGGGTTCTTCTGAAGGAAGTGGTGAAAATACCAATTGATAAATTGCCAGTCGAAGCCATTGTTGTCGGAGATGAACATCACGCGGCCGTCGCTCTCTTGCTTCAGCCAATCGGCAAATTGCTGCATCACCAAGGCCGGCTCGTCGAAGGACATTGTCTGCTCGCGAGTGAAGCCAGATACGGCTAACGCGTCGGGGATCCACCGATCAGAGATCGGCTTTAATTGTCCGTAGAATGTTCGCTTCAGACCTGGTTCGACCAGCACGGCCCCGAAGCAAACCATGGAATAATCTCCTGGAATCGGCCCATCCGATTCGACGTCTACCATGACGTAACTCATTGCATTCCTCTTTCATGCTTTCTCATATTTCTTTCGATTCATCGTAATGAACGCCGATGCCAAAAGAAATAGTCGCCGTAATGCAATCGCGAACATGGGGCAGGGGAGGGCGCAAAAAAAGATCGACGACGGGAATCTCTCGTCGTCGATCTTCGTGGGCAATTTCAAGCGTTTGCCGGATGTCAGCTTCGACCTCTAAGCCTTAGTTGGCGGAGATGTCGTAGCACAGCAGCAGGTCATGATCGCGAATGTAGAGCTTGCCGTTGGCGATCACGGGATGAGCCCAAGCAGGTTTGTCGGTGCGATCGGGCTGCTCGAAACGTCCCAGTTCGACGTACTCTTCTTTGTTCGGCTGAATCAGCACCACGGTGCCTTCTTCACTTCGCAGGTAAAGCAAACCGTCCGCCATCGCGAGGGCTCCCTTCGGAGCGCGACGTTCACGCCACAGGACGTCGCCAGTCTTGAAATCGAGGCACGACAGAAAACCGCCGCCGTTACCACCGTTGGCACCGTACAAGCAGTCGTCGACGACGATCATGCCGCCGTGATGGTTCTGCATGTTCGAGGTGAAGTAGACTTCTTCGGCGTCGAACGTGCCGTCCGACTTCTTGTTCAACTTCACGGCGCCACCACCATTGCCATAAGCGGAAGCAGCGAAGACAAGGCCGTCGTGATAGATCGGCGTCGAGCAGTTAATCCCCATGCGGTTGGCAGGACGATCGTAAGTCCACAGAACGTCACCGTCCTCGGCATCGACACCCACTAAAGCCTTGGAGGTAAACTGCACGTACTGACGCTTGCCATCGACATCGAGAGCAATTGCCGACGAGTATGCCGCATCGGGACGCGGGCCACCACGGCCTCCAGGACCACGGCGACGACCTTCGCCTGGGCCATTTTCTTCCCGAGGGCGTTCTTCCGCGGTTGGCTGAGGCTCTTCTTCGCTTGTCTTCGATTCCCAGATCGTTTCACCGGTCATCTTATTCAAGGCGACCATCGTGGCCCCCTTACCGCCTGGGGTAAAGATCACCTTATTGCCATCGACCAGTGGGGACTCGCGATAGCTCCATGGTGGAATCGCGCCGTCGTATTCGGTCTTCAGATCACGCTGCCAGACGATCTCGCCATCGACAACCTTCAAGCAGGCGACGTTGCCAGCCATACCCATGACATACATCAAGTCGCCGTCGACAGTCGGCGTGCAGCCAGGACCTTCTTTCGATTGCGGCATCCCTTGCTGATAGGCTGCGCCCAGTTTCGAGACCCACAGCTCTTTGCCCGTCTCTTCCGACAGGGCCCAGACGACTTCATCCGAGCCGCGGTTACTCATGCCGAAGATTCGTCCATCGGCGATCGATGGGGTACTGTCGCCGCCGCCAAGCTTGGTCACTCGCCAGGCGAGTTTCGGGCCATCGGCCGGCCAAGCCTTCAATAGACCTTTTTCCTGAGAGATGGCATCTCGGTGGTTACCTTGCCACTGAGGCCAGTCGTTTGCTTCTACAGTCTTCCAAGAGAGTCCGGCAACCAGCGTGGCACCAACCAGCAACGCAAAACAACGCATCTAAATATCTCGCTTTATTTCGTAACGGTTCGTGGAGGAAAGAACCCCTTCATCCAGGAAACGACATCTGCCGCGCTGCTCGCTTCCTCAAAATCGGATGAATTTTAGGCCACCCGCCCAAGGCGGCGATAGAACGATCCTCCGGATTCCTACCCTATTCCTCCAAATTCGGCCAATCCGAATCGAAGGGCCTGGAAACCCAACCCTATTTCCGGGCAAGTGTTTCGGACGAAATGAGATCAGGGCACCGATTGGCCATAAATCCTTGGGAAGGCCAGAGCGTTGCCCAAGGTTGCTTCGGTTTGCCGGCGGTCTGCCAGTGGACACTATTGAGACCCAATTGCCATAACTGCAGTCTCAACAAGATCGCTTCTTGAGAGTGACTATCTTTTGGCACAAAATGCAAGTAACAGCCACGTATAGGGTTAGTACCCGGTGGATTTTCCCGATACCGGTGGTACCATTCGGAGAGAAGTTGAGACTGCACACGATGATGTAGCTACCGCCAACCAGTCGTTCAGGCTCGCGATTTGCACCGCTAATCTCCCTGCAACAAACCGTTGCCTATCGGTGATAACGCACCCATCCAAAGAGCAATCAAGACGCTCTTTTGCCAGAATGAAAGGACAAGACAATGGATCAGGCAGTGATTGATAAGTTGAACGAAATTCTGAAGCACGAGTGGACCGGCGTGGCTCAGTACTCGCAGGCCGCCTTCGTGGTGACCGGACTTTGGCGAGAAGTCTATAACGAGATCTTCCTGGAAAGCGCCAAAGAATCGTTCGGTCATGCCCGCACCATTGGCCAGAAGATCGCTGCCCTGGGCGGCGTTCCAACGATCGAACGTAACCAGGTCAAGCAAACGGACGACCTCTACGAAATGCTGCAGAACGCCCTGGAATTCGAATCGAAGGCAGTTCAGCTGTACCAAGAAGTGCTGTCGATGGCTGACGGCAAGAATCGCCCGCTCGTGGTTCTGCTGGAAGAAATCTTGCTGGAAGAGCAAGACGGCGTCGACCAGTTCACGATGATCCTGAAGGATCCGGCTGTCGCAGCCCAGGCCAAGGGTGGCAGCGCCACGAAGGCCGGCTAGAAGCCGCCGACCGCATAAGAGAAACGCGCAGGTATTGTTCCGGTGATACCCAGGTAATCCCCAGGCACTTACCGGAACAATACCCGTCTCTTACGCCGATTCCGCATGCCATACACGCAGAGCTGGCGGAGTTGAATTGGTGATGCGGCCCGAAACATACGAGCTTTCTTCCGTACGGGTTACCTTCAGGGTGACCCGTTCGCGTTTTGCGGAAACGATTTCAGGCAAAGCACTTGCGATACCTAAAGCGGTACGCAGGGCAGCGAGCGATTCAGGGGCAACTTGAACGCTGGACTGGGTAAACCAGCCAACGCGTGCACCGCCATAGCTTTGCTGACGAATTTCCACGAATGCCTGACCCTCTCGGTCGAAACAGTTCACGACGAGGGTCCGGTCGCGGTCTCCGGTCGAAATCGTTTCGACCACTTGCTCGGTGGGGTAGGCCATAGATGGTGAGAGTGCTATCGACAAAGTTCAAATTGATATCAAGTCTCAGTTCGTCACCATTTTGCGGAGTTAGGCGTCCGTCGTCAATAAGAAAAATTGTAAATCGCTCAAAGGGCGGGGCTTATTGACGGTTCTAGCGAATGCCAGTATCATTTCGCGTTTCCCCCGGCATATTGTGCCTCCACTAGTGAGGCTTTCCTCGGACTTCTGCTCCTTGGGCCCCAGGATCAACGTTATCCTCTATGGCCTGCGGGGGCACTAAAATGAGGCCAGCAATCGGCTTACGTCGTTGCTATCACCTCTTGGAACCACGGTCATGGCAGTACCTAAGAGAAAACAGTCGAATTCCCGCACCGGCATGCGTCGTGCACACGATGGCCTGAAGGGCAAGCAGCTTACGCTGTGCCCGAACTGCTTGCACGAACGCCGTGTTCGCGTGGCCCTTCCGACCCACGTTGTGTGCCCAGAATGTGGTCACTACATGGGCCGCAATGTGATTCCTTCGAACGAAGCCGCCGAGTAACACAACCCGGCCTTCCAAACGCTGTAGACCGCTGGGACAATGCGCGAACGGAGTGCAGTCGCTCCGTACGGGCAGACCTCGACCAGCGGTCTGTCGTCTTCGAAGCCGGATCGATAGAAGGACACGCACGCGATGAGCAAGATCGCATTCCTATTTCCTGGACAAGGCGCACAGACCGTCGGAATGGGGAAGTCCCTCTACGACACGTTGCCGGCCGCGAAGGAATACTTCGATCGAGCGAACGAAATCCTTGGCTACGACCTGGCTGCGATTTGCTTTGAAGGTCCGGCTGAAAAGCTCGATTCGACCGTTCATAGCCAGCCCGCGCTGTTTGTCACCAGCATTGCTGCGTTGGCACAACTGCGTGACCAGACGCCAGACGTTCTGCTATCGGCCGAAGCGACCGCAGGGCTCAGCCTGGGTGAATACACCGCCATGGTGTTCGCTGGCGTGATGGAATTTGAGGACGCCCTGAAGGTTGTTCAGGTACGTGGCGAAGCGATGCAGGCCGCCTCTGATGCCGTCCCTAGCGGCATGGTGAGCATTCTTGGCCTGGAACAAGATGCTGTCGAAAAGATCTGTGACGAAGCTCGCGAAGATGGCATTCTGCAAATCGCCAACTTGCTTTGCCCAGGCAACATTGTCGTCTCCGGCACCAACGCTGCGTGCGAACGCGCAGCCGAGATCGCTGAAAAGAGCGGGGCAATGAAGGTCATTCCTTTGGCTGTCGCCGGGGCGTTCCACACCGAGATCATGCGCCCCGCCGTCGAGAAGCTGACCGCCGCTCTGGCGAACGTCACGCTGAGCGCCCCAAAGATCCCGGTCATCTCCAATGTCGACGCCCAGCCGCACGACGATCCAGAAGAGATCCGATCGCTGCTCCAGCAACAGGTCTGCTCGCAAGTACGCTGGGAACACTCGATGCGATACCTGCTCGATCAAGGCTTCGACGAATTTTACGAAATCGGTGCCGGCAAGGTGCTGCGTGGCCTGATGAAGCGAATCAATCGCAAAGTGGCTTTCACCGGCGTGGAAGCCTAAAGCTCTCTCACCAACTAACCACCCCTCACTGAACCAACTTAGTTAGGCTAGATTCCCATGAGCGACACTGTCTGGAACGCACTCCCTGTTGATCTGAGCGGCAAAGTGGCCGTCGTCACCGGCGCTTCGCAGGGCATTGGTCAGCAGATCGCCATTGGCCTAGGCCTGCGTGGTGCCAAGGTCGCCTGTGTCGCCCGTAGCGTCGACAAGCTGGCTCAGACCGTCGCTACCATCAAAGAAGCAGGTGGTGAAGCCGAAGCTTTCCCTTGCGACGTCACCTCGCGTGAAAGCGTTGAACAGCTGATCGACAAGATCGCAGACGACTGGGGCAAGGTCGACATCCTGGTGAATAACGCCGGCGTGACCCGCGACAACTTGCTTCCTCGCATGACCGACGAAGAATGGGATACGGTCATCAACACGAACCTGCGTGGCATGTTCCTGTTCTCGCGAGCCGCCTCGAAATACATGATGCGAGCTCGCTTTGGCCGAATCATCAACATCAGCAGCGTCTCGGGCATCATGGGCAACCCGGGCCAGACGAACTACTCCGCATCCAAAGCTGGTATGATCGGCTTCACACGCAGCCTGAGCCGTGAACTGGCTGGCCGCAAGGTAACCATCAACGCCATCTGCCCTGGCTTCATCGAATCGGACATGACCAAGGCCCTGGGCCCGGCAGTCGAAGACGAAGTCAAGAAACGCATTCCAGCCAAACGCATGGGCCAACCAACCGAGATCGCTGATGCGGTCCTGTTCCTGGCCAGCGACCATGCCGCCTACGTCACCGGTCAGGTTCTGACTGTCGACGGCGGTATGACGGGCTAGCAAACCGTGGAAACGCCTTTAGTGACATTGACTTAGACAATGTATTTTCACTAAGAGCGTCTTTCCGGAAATTTAAGATGGATCGGGTGGTGTCCACCTTGACCCGTTTTACTTGGGTCATCTATCTTGTTGAGCTTGAAACTTCATAAAAAATCAACTTAGGTCACCATAGAGGACCGAGCTTATCGGTCTCTTTGCCCCAAAACGGAGGACACGTCGTGTCGGTTGAAGAGCGTGTAATCGAAATTGTTGCGAGCCAGCTTGGTGTCGATAAGGAAAAGGTTTCCCGTGATAGTTCCTTCGTGAACGACCTGGGTGCCGACTCCTTGGACATGGTCGAACTGGTCATGGAATTGGAAGAAGAATTTGATATCGACATCCCGGAAGATTCCGCGGATAAGATTGAAACCGTCGGCCAGGCGATTGACTACCTGGAAGAAGCCAAGAATTCCTAATTGGCTCATCAAATCCTTCCCGCCAGTACTCTAGCGTTCATAGAATCATGAAGCGTCGTGTTGTCGTTACCGGAATGGGAGTTGTCTCCTCGCTAAGCTGCCAACTGGATCAGTTCTGGTCCAAGTTGATTGCGGGAGAGAGCGGTATCCATGAAATTACTATCCTGGATTCTTCCCGATTCAAGGTAAAATTCGCCGCCGATATTGGTGACTGGGCGCCAGACGAGTACATCGACTCGAAGGAGCAGAAGCGTCTCGATCGCTTCTCGCAATTTGCAATGGTCGCTGGAATCGACGCCGTGAAAAACTCCGGCCTCGATTTCTCGCAGGAAGACTCTTACCGCTGCGGCGTGATTCTTGGCTCGGGCGTGGGCGGCATCGCCACCATCGAAGAGCAGACCGAGAAGCTGCTGACCAAGGGTGCCGATCGCGTCTCGCCGATGACGATTCCGCGCCTCATGCTTAATGCCGCCGGTGGGAACCTCTCGATCCGCTATGGACTGCGTGGCCCGAACTTCACGGTCGCCACTGCTTGTGCCAGTGCCACCAACGCCCTGGGCGACGCCATCAAAGCAATCCAATACGACGAAGCGGACGTCGTCATCTCGGGCGGTACCGAAGCTGGTATCACGCCGATGGGCATCAGCGCCTTCTCGAATATGAAGGCCCTTTCGATGCGTAACGACGACCCAACTCGTGCCAGCCGGCCATTCGATATCGATCGCGATGGTTTCGTCATGGCCGAAGGTGCTGGTGTTGTCGTGCTCGAAGAACTCGAACATGCCAAGGCTCGCGGTGCGAACATCCTGGCCGAAATGGTCGGCTTCGGTTGCAGCGGCGACGGTGGTCACATCACTTCGCCAGATCCTGAAGGCCGCGGTGCTGCTCGTGCGATGCAAAACGCGTTGAACGACGCCAAGCTGGCCCCGGAAATGATCGACTACATCAATGCTCACGGCACCAGCACGCCTCCAGGCGACAAGGCCGAGACCATCGCCGTGAAGACCGTTTTCGGCGATCACGCTTACAAGCTGGCCGTCTCGAGCACCAAGAGCTCGCTCGGTCACTCGCTGGGTGCCAGTGGTGGTATCGAACTGATTGCCTGCGTTAAGGCGATCAACGAAGGCATTATTCCGCCGACCATCAACCTGAAGAACCCAGACCCTGCTTGCGATCTCGACTACACGCCGAACGAAGCGAAGAACCGCAAGGTCTGCTACACGATGAGCAACAGCTTTGGCTTCGGCGGCCACAACGCATGCGTGATCGCCAAGGAATACGCTGAGTAAGCTCTCTCAGCGGATCGTGTCACGAACTAAACGGACCGCCTCATGGTCACTTCATGCAGGCGGTCAAACGTTTCGCTTCGGCACCAGTTCGCCTCGCTCTCAGTAACGACAGCGAACCCCATTTTCTCAAACAGCCCCACATTGCCCGTCTCACGAATCGTGAACAAGCTGACTGCGGTATGGCAATTCTCTCTCGCCATTTGCAGGGCGAATGCAATCAACTTCCGGGCAACGCCACGCTTCCGCATCGATGGCACGACTCCCAAACCAGTGATGCAGAGAACCTCTGGTTCGGACGGATCGCAATAAAGCCCGACGACACCAACATCGACTCCGACGAGAGTGGCAATCACTTCCACCCGGGTGCCACGCGCCACGGGCAAAGCTTGCGTTGCCGAAGCGATCGGCCTGTAGATAGAACGATTCGACTCGAATGCCAAAGCCCGCAACTCCTCGATCCGTGGCAAGTCGACCAGGCCGGCCGTTCGTAGAGAAATCATCACGCGCGTCCTCGGCGGAAAGTCATCGATCGGTTCCATTCCTCTCGCTAGGCCAATCCATACCACAAAAATTGCTGGGCCAAAGTTGGTTCCCGTAATCTCACCACGGCGACCACCACAAATTTTATTACAAAAGCATTCGACGTCCTTACATCGAACATACAGATAGGCAGGCCAGTTGGTCTGCCTTTTTTCGTCGACACCTGGCGGAACTACTTCTTATCGATCGCTCACCCGCCACTCTCAAAGGCGATCTACCGCTCGCCAACGGCGGATATTTGGTGACGTTTCCCGCCAATGGGTTACGGAAACTACCACCATTCTTAATAGAGCGGTTTGCACGCGAGTCTTCGCAAGCAAACTAAATTTCCCCGTTCATTTTTATCACGGGTCCAGGCAGTGATTTGCATTTTGCACCAGCCAAATTTCTGCTTTCTTGCAAATCATTAGCAGGGCTTGGTTAACCGTTGAGCCGTTAGCCACAGCCATCACAAAATAAGGAGATTGTCGTTTTAATTTGTTCGTCTTACGACTCTGAAGACTAGGATTCCCCATGAATTCACGTGCGCATCGTTCCGGTTTTACATTAGTTGAACTTCTAGTGGTCATTGCGATCATTGGCGTTCTGATCGCATTGCTGCTGCCAGCCGTGCAACAGGCTCGCGAGGCGGCTCGACGAATGAGCTGCTCGAACAACCTGAAGCAGCTTGGTCTGGCCATGCACAACTTCCACGACACTTATAACGCCTTCCCCGTCGGCACCACCGACGACGACATGAATAACTGGGGCTGGGCCGTTTATCTGCTCCCTTACATCGAGCAGGACAATCTTTACCAGATGATGACGACCCGCGTGGCCGCGAATTCGCCACCGGCTTACCTGGTCTATAAGTCGGGCACGCACATCAATGTCGATACCTACGACAGCACGACCAGCACCACCAATCCAACCGCCGTGGTCAACGCCAACACGGGCGGCACCGTCGCCGGCCAAGGTGGCGCGACGCAGTTGATCCAGGCGTTTGTCTGCCCAAGCGATATCTTGCCCGAGAAGGAAGATAACGGTTACGCCAAGAGCAACTACCTCGGCTGCATGGGCTCCAACTATGGTGGCACCGCTGCGAACATGCCAAATGCCTATCCCTGGAACACCGGTGTGGAAGGCGGCCAGTCGCCAGGCTCGCTCGGTCGCAACTACTGGGGCGTTTCGCAGAATGGTGTGTTCGGTGCCGATGGCAATAACACCGAAACCTGGATGCGTCGCTTCTCGGACATCACCGACGGTACCAGCAACACGATCGCGATCGGCGAAGTCTCCGTTTCGGAACACGTCACCTCCAGCAACGTCACCGACACTCGCTTTCCGATTTGGGCCGGCGCTAACGGCTTCTGCTGTGCGATGCGTCGTCTGGGCGGTGTGCTTCGTATGGCCAACAGCCAGTTCTACATCAACCGTCGATTGGGCGACGCTTCCGACCAAAGCTTCGGTAGCCAACACCCAGGCGGTGCTCAGTTCGTGTTCTGCGATGGCTCGGTGAAGTTCGTTAGCGAAAACATCAACACCGACATCTACAGCTACATGGCTGGTCGTAACGACGGTCAGATTATCGGCGGCTATTAATTGTCGCTGCGGAATCAGTCGCCTGACCGCAACTTCTTCTAAGTCCATTTGGCCGTGGCAAGTTTCGTAAGACTTTGTCACGGCCTATCGCCGACCATCTTCGCCGAAGACCGTCAGCGAACGTTCCCTTCATCGAGCGGTCGTACGCCGCTCGAGCAGGTCTTGTTGCCCTGGGCCGATGCCGCCTCTGCATTCGTCCGGGTCAATTCGTGGTTATTCCTGTTCATCCCGTTGAGAATGTTTGCAAGATGAATCGCATACTTTTATTCCATCTGATCCTGTTTAGTTCTGTCTCGCTCGTCGGCTGCGGCCCTAGCGGCGCTTTCGATACCGCGCCTGTGCATGGCACCGTTACCTTTGACGGCCAACCGGTCACAGAAGGGACCATCGACTTCACTCCGATCGCCGGCGGCGACAGCCAGATGACTGGCAAGCCTGCCGCGGCTCGGATCAACGAAGACGGCACGTTCAGCGCCGGCACCTACGGCGATTCCGACGGCGTCGTTCCGGGCAAGAAGCGAGTTCGCTACAGCGCTCCGCTGCCAGAAGATACCCGCGAGAACGCCAACAAAGCTCCGAGCCCATTCACCGGTTTGCAAATCGAACCAAGTGAAATCGACGTTCAAGCTGGCGACAACAAAATCGAATTCGTCTTGAAGAAGTCGAAGTAACTCGATCCGTCGCGCCTCGTCCACCCAAGTCGCCGAGAGCTTCGCACCCAGGTGCGAGGCTCTTGGTGCTTCTTGCCGAACCTTTCCCCGGCAATCGTCCACCTTTAGTGGTCAGCCGCCGACGTGCTTCGCGGCAATTCCGGTAGCATTCATCATCTGGCCAGCAGTATGCTACAAGATACCCATGGCAATGATGCAGTTCCCGTTTGCCCTTACCTTACACCATGCACGAGAAGATCCAACGTCTGCTTGCCGCTATCGATCAGGCCATTCAATCTGAATCGGACGGGGTCGATCTACCGGAACTCCTGACGCGTCTGCCTGCTCCTGGGACCTTGCCTTCGCCGTGGGAGGCTTGGGGACTGATTGTCTTAATGCGTCATCGTCGCCGGCAGCAGTGGGTGCAAACGATGGTCGAGACCCGCTTGGATGGCAACATCGCGGCAATCGGCCAAATGGGTTCGCTCGGGCACCCGGAAGATCATCCACGACGAGGTAGCCTGCCAGGGATGTCAGAATGGGAATACTTCTTCCATGGCTGCGGCTGCTGCTTAAGTCATAAGGTGAATGGGGACGCCATCGACGTCGATTTCCACGATGGCTCGGCGAACTACTTCGACACCTACTTCTTTGAGCACTACCTGAATTCACTCCGCCACGCCGAGCCACCTGAACAACGGCTCCAGCAGTTACACCCTTCACAGGAAGCCGTTTCGTTGTTCTTCGAGAATCTGCGTCGGCTGGGCGTCTTGGTGCCACTGCGGGATGAAAGCACCCATCCGCTGCGTTTGGCCGACGACGTAGTCGAGTACGAAGACTCGATCGACCAGTTCTGTCAGAAGTGGGCTCGCGAAGATCGTTTGATGCTGGCCGCGATCATCGGCGACTGGCTCTCGGCCGATGCGATGGCGGAAGGTGAACCAGCCTTACAAGCGATCACCGGTCCGAGGGCTAAAGCGTGTGTGGAGCTACGCAGAAGCGAACTTCGCGCGATGACTAACTTTCGGTCTCCTGATGTCCTGCGAGGCCTGGCCGATCTTGGCGATGCGCAACAAGACATCTCAGCGGCACTCGAAGGAGAACCATCGGGACTCACGTCCGCCGCGATCGATATCATCGCGCAGCAAGACGATCCGCAGTGGTGCCCGGCCGTCTTTGCCCTGACACGTCGTATTCGCCCCGACGGACAGGTCCCGCAGCCTTATATCTGGACGCGAGCTCAGACGTTTTTGCTTCGGCATCAACATAAGATCGACCAGGTCGTTCAGTCGCTGCCTGACTGCGGCGGAACCCAGATCGGAGAAGGGGCGCTGCTCGCGCTCGAGTACGCCCCAGAGCACGCGTTGTCGCTGATTCGCAAAGGGCTTCGTTCTTCGATTCCGTGCAATCGTATCGATGTCGCGGCGTTATTGGCAGTGATCAATAAACCGTGGAGCCGGCGAGAACTGCTCGCCTCGCTAGAGTACTCCAACGATCAGGCCCTCACCGCCGATGCCCGAGCCGCGTTGCTCGAAACATGCAACGAAGAAGCAGAACAAGCGGTTGTCGCTTGGGAGAAACGCAATCCGCACGAAAACGAACCGGGCACCTACCTGGAGGTAGAAGGCCGCACCGTTGGTCCTTTCTTTTCGGTCAACGAAGTCATGCTTAGGCAGCGTGGAGAATTTGTTCGCAGTGCGATGCAAGAGATCCACGACCGCGTGATGAAGATCCGTCACGTTATTCCTCCCGAGCCGAAATCCTGATGGAAATCCTGGGGCTAATACGGACGAAATCTGGCGCAAACCTCATCCTTCAGAGGGGGCGGGCAACCACCACCCTTTCAGATTCTATTCGCCAGGGTCAATTCATTCCGTGT
Organism: Bremerella sp. JC817; assembly: GCF_040718835.1. Lineage (NCBI taxonomy): Bacteria > Pseudomonadati > Planctomycetota > Planctomycetia > Pirellulales > Pirellulaceae > Bremerella > Bremerella sp. JC817. Next base: position 402,307 of record NZ_JBFEFG010000274.1, read on the forward strand.
AAGATAGATCCCCAAGCGTGACCCACACTGGTCCTGTTCTCCCGTCCGCTTTAATCCTCGCTATCTCATCTGTCCTTCGGGGCCCCATCCTATGATCTCACGTACGACGTATCTCGCTGCCTGGGTGCTGGTCTTTGGTTTTCTGACATTGCATACCACGCACGCGGACGAACTCGCACTGCCTGGGCTGAAGCTGACCCAACCTCAAATTCCAGCGGCAGTGGAAGGGGCAACGCGGAAGCTGAACGAGCAAATGGGACGCAATGTCGAACCAGCCCTGAACGCCGCCGTTCACCTGGTGCAGTTGTTCGGAGCGGAAGTCCTGAAAGACGAACTGCGAGACACCACGCTGCAGATGCTGGGAATCGAATCGTTCGACAAAGATACGCCGCGAATGATCTACCTCGAGCCGTTCGCGCGAATAAAGCATCGCGATAACCCAGAGAAGCGTCAGGCCTTTCTCGAGCAACTCGAAACCGACTTTCATATGACCGCCGGCGATCCCTGGAAGCCAGAAGACTTTCCGGCGTTGTCTGCCTACTTCGATGCCAATCAACAGCAACTCGATCGCCTGGTCGCGATCGCCGATCTGCCGCACTATTACGCACCAATCCTTTCGGCAGAAACCCCTCCGAGCTTGATGGGTGCTTCCTACACCCTCGAATATCGCTTGCCCTACATGGCCCACTGTCTGGCGAAGCGTGCCATGCGATCGCTGGCGACCGGTGACTTCGACTCTGCGACGAACGACTTGATGGCCGCCCACAAGTTGGCCAATCTTCTGGCGAATGGTTCGCCGCTGGATGTGTCGCTGGCGAAGGCTCACTGGGCCGATTCGTTTGCCTTCCGAAGCGAACAATCGATGCTGCGGAGTGGACTGCTTTCGGCCGACCAAGCCAAGCAGTACCTTGCCAAGCTGCAAGAGATGCCACGTCTCCCCAGCGATGTCCGGGCCGCCGACATCGGCGAACGCTTAACGATGCATCGCGAGATTGAAATGCTGCGCGACAGCGACGAAGCGTTGTTCGCCTTCTTCGATTGGGATCCGATGGAACGCCAGGCCGATCTCGCCAAACTACGCGGCGCGGATATCGATTGGAAGCTTGCCTTCGAGCGAACCAACGAGATACAAGACAAGATCGTTGCCGCATTGGGCATGACCGATCCGAAAGCTCAACTCGCCGAGATCCGTCGACTCGATGCCGCAGCGGCCCAGTGGCAGAAGGCAACCGACACCGACAAGACTTCGCTATATGACAGCCTGATGGCAAACCGAGAAGCAGCCAGTCGCTGGATCGGCGAAGCGGTTGCCATGGGCTGCCGACCCAATTTGTGGCAACGTGTGCATACCGACAATCGCGGCTCGGTCCGTCGCGACTTCACACTGGTAGGTTTCGCCTTAGTGGCCTATCGCCAAGAGCATGGTGCCTACCCAAAGCAACTCAGCGAACTGACACCCAACCTGCTGAAGGAACTGCCGGCCGATCCTCACTCCAACGAACAGTGGGGCTACAAGCAGTTGCCCAACGGCAAGGTGCGACTCATCTCTTGGGGCGCGAACGGAATTCCGAATGCAGGTGACTGGCGAGACGACGACGTTTCGCTGGAACTCGATTAAGCCATCACCGCTAGCAGGGCAGGGGACGCCACGCAAAATAGACTGCCCTCGATCTTTCACTGCAGTCGCAGCACATGACCAGTCGACTTTAACGATTAAAGGGACTTTGCCGGCGGCATTGCCGCATGGAAGTCTCCCGCGAGACCGGTTCTGAGAAACCACTCGCCGCTAGGTCGAATCTCGCCGGCCACTGGCTGGTACGTCATGCAGCACACTTCCTGCAAGATGCCGCGGCATCCTGAGATCGCGAACGATCGTGCCCAGCCAATTGGCTGCGGTCGCTGGTCGCTGCTGCTTGCGATGACGATCGCGATGCTTGCCGGCAATCCCTTGTGGGCCCAAACAGTTGAAGAAATTCCCTGGGACACGCATGAGTCGCTGGCCTGGCAGGAAGTCGCCTCGATCGCCGACACAGCGCCCGTTCGCACATGGACACCCTTCGCCGAACTGTTGGCATGGAAGCTTACCGAAGGGAGCGCCGAGAACTGGGCCCAAGAGATCACGCCGCTTGGTTCCGGCAGCCTCTATGGCACAGCGTCGCTCGTCGAAGCTCCTTTCAGTTGGAATGCCGGCCTAAGGGTTGGGCTCGAGATCGAGCATCCGGCGGAAGAGGTTCAGGCCACCCTCAGCTACACCTATTTCGGCACGACCGCCACCGCGCAAGCCGCCGGCGTGGTTTACTCCGCGTTCCTGGGGAACTTCTACGCCGACAATCCCGACGGCGCCGCCTTTGGTCCGAACTACCGCAGCGCCGACCTCGACTGGGACGTGCAGTTTCATACGCTCGATCTGGAATTCGGGAAGACGCTCGCCATCAGTTCCGCCTTGGCACTGCGTCCATACGTCGGCATCAAAGGGGCCGTGATTAGGCAGAATATCGACTCGACCTGGCACGATCCGATCGACTCATCTTCGCATACCTACCTCTACAGCAGCGCGACCGAAAAACTGAAGCAAGACTTCTGGGGTCTCGGTCCCACGCTGGGGATTCACGCCATCGCTCCGATATCGATCACGCCATCACACAGCGTGACCGCCTACTTCAATCCGTCGGCGACGTTGATGTATGGCAACTGGACCTTCAGCGATGTCTTTCAAACCGATGGGCTGACGTCGACGACGATCCTCACGCCATCAACGATTGCAATCAACTCGGAAGACATCCACGGCGCTGCCACAATGCTGCGGCTCTCTTGTGGTCTGCAGTGGGAACAGCCAGGGCGTCGCGTGACGACTCGCCTGCGACTGGGTTACGAAGCTCAGGTCTGGCTGAATCAAATGCAGTTCTATTCGTACAACATGGGCCGACTCAACAACCTGATGTCGGTTCAAGGTGGCCTCCTGGAAATTGGCTTGAGCTTTTAATCGCTGATGAACCGTTGTATTGCATCCCTGATCCTCCTGCTTGCCAGTTGCCTGCCGGCTGCTGCCGAGGGAGTTACGCCTTTTGCCGAGGCGTTGATCTGGCATGCCTCGGCGGAAACATCGTCGATCTGGGCGAGCGATTTGAACCTGGCCGATACCTTTGGCGCGACGAACGTCGAGTTCGGCTGGTCGCCAGGCATCCGAGCCGGCATCGATCTGGCTCCGCCAGAGTGGCAATGGGACGTCGAGGTTTCCGCCACGCACTTTTCCACCTCGCAAGAGTCTTCGATTCCATCTGGCTTCAACCTGGTGATTCCCGAGTTCTTCAGTGGTTTCGTCAGTGGCTATTCAACCGACTTCTTTGGCGCGGATGTCGACTGGTCGATCAAATACACGAGCTTCGATTTCGAGGCTGGCCACGATATTGAAATGGGATGCAACTGGCTCGTTCGTCCCCAGTTCGGTCTGAAGGCGGCCGTGATCAATCAAGATGTCACCTCCCATTGGACCGGGCTCTTTTCGTTGATCACCGCCACCGAACGTGTTCGCCACGAGTTCTTCGGTATCGGTCCCACCGCTGGCGTGGCCGTGCGCTGGAATCCTGGCGGTGGCTCGTTGGGCCTGGTGGGCGAAGTCAACGGCGCTATGCTGTATGGAACCTGGAACGTGACCGACGATTTCCAACGAACCGATGGCGGCACGCCTGGCAGCGGTTACGAGGCCTTCACGACCAGCATGAAAGATTCGCAGCTTGGCACCGTCATGCTACAGTCGTTCTTCGGGATGCAGTGGAAGCTTCCGTGTCAGCTCGATGTCGTGGCCGAGGTGGGATATGAAACGCAGTGGTGGGCCAATCAACAGCGGATGCTGACTTTCCAGCAGCTGTCGATGCATGGCGATTTGACTTTCCAAGGTGGTGTATGCGGTATTGCAGTTTCGTACTGATCTGCTTGCTGGGGATGGTCTCCCCAGTACACGCCGCCGAAACCTTCGGTGAGTTGCTGTACTGGAAAGTGACCGAGCCGGTCGATTGGGTGCTCGACACCAACAATCTGCCGGTCTACCAGTACATCAATTACAAATCGACCACGTACGACTTCTCGCCCGGCTTTCGCGTGGGAGGTTCGCTTGGTGGTGACTGGTCGCCGACGCTGGCCTGGACGCACTTCCAGACCGATACGGAAGATTCCGCGACCGGCGATCTGACCTCCGCCTTTCTTGGCGGGAAAGATTCGCAGCCGCCGGCCCCCAAAACCTATTTCGATTCCGGGCAGATCGACGCCCAGATCAACTACGACGTGATCGACCTCGATGGCGGCGTTCCGATGGAAATCGCTTCGTGGCTGACCATTCGTCCGGTGATCGGTGTACGAGCTGGCATCATTCGGCAATCGTTCCACACGCAGTTCCAAGCCAGTTATAGCGATGCGGGCACCCCCACCGACGTGCACGTGATCGAAACGGCGGAAAGCAACTTCTGGGGAATTGGCCCGAAGGTTGGGATCGAGAACCACTACGCCTTGCTGCAAACCGATCGGTGCCAGGTTGACCTGATGGCGAAGTTCTATGCTTCGTACCTGCTAGGGCATTGGGACGTCCCCGACCTGGCCTCGACGAATAAAACCCAAGGCGGATCGACGATGACCACCTCCCAGCGAATCCAGGTCGACGAGCGCGACTTCAGTTCGCTGGCGTTTCAAGCGATCGTCGGCGTTCACTGGAAGTATTCTGCCTGGAGCGGCAGCATCGGGTACGAACTGAACGACTGGCTCGACCAATGCCAGATCTTCACCGATGCCACCGGCCCGCAAAATAACGACTTGCTGCTACAAGGCCTGACGGCGAACATTGCCCTGGAGTTTTAACCGCAGCGCAGGGGAATGGCTGCCCGGTCACCGGTCGATCGAAATCCAGCCAGCCGCGGGACGCGTCGTTCGCAGGCTCGTCGGTCTCGGCAGCAAATAGGCCAAAAGAGGGAGACCTAGGGGAAATCCTTGCGTTTTCGAGCAGATTGGGAAAAGATCATATGTGGGCATCTTCTTTCTCTTTGCAGGGTTTCTGGCGAGCATGATTCGCGTTACGTGTCCTTGTTGTGGTGCAGGCATCCGGGCCGAAGAACGGCTGATCGGTCAAACGATCCGCTGCCCGAAGTGTTTAAGCCAAACCAAAGTGCAACGTCCCAAGTTCGACGATCTGGCGAAGCCCGTCGAGCCGACCTATGCCCCGCAAGCTCAGGACGACGATAAGCCGCGCGATCAAGACTGCCCGAAATGCGGTGGCCATCTGCCGGCCGGCGAGTACTTGTGCAAGCAGTGCGGCTATCACGTGAAGCTCGAGGCATACTTCAAGGACCTGACAACCGAGGCCCTGGAAGCCGGCAAGGAACCGAAGACTCGCCTGGAGCGGCTCTTCGAGAGTCAGCTGCACGAACTCGCCACTCCTCGGGAAGTCGTCTACGCCTCGGCCGCTTGCCTGGCGATGATGGGACTGATCGATGTGATCGCGGCCCGGTTCTTCTTCGGCGTGATTGCTGGCACAGTGATTGGCTTGATCGTTGCCGGCCTGATGGTCTTTGGCTGGTATGTGCTGATGCAACGCATCGGTGCTTTCAAAGATCCCAAACGGGAAGAACGACTTCAGAAAGAGCAACTTACCAAATCGGCCAAGGTCACGCGCGACCCTGGCAAAGCGCAGGGCGTCAGCGAAAAGATCGCCAAGCCGGTGGCGGAATCTCGCCCGCAACCCAAGTCGCCGGTCGCCGAACCACAGCGTTTAAGCCTCGAAGACGAAGCGGATATCGATTTGTTCGCTGAGACTAAACCTGCAAGCCGAAAACCTGCTAGCACTTCTTCCCCCGGCACGGCCGCGTCTTCACCGAAAAAAGAGGACGATTGGCTAAACGAACTGCTCTAAATTGCCGGCTTGCTACGAACGATGCCGTAGCAATCTTCGATTCGTCTTGCTGTCGTTTGTGCGCCTTCCTATACTCCGGCGACTTTCGACGAATTGTCTCAGCCAACGAAGGGAATCGGCGAGACTTATTTCACGTCGAATCAAGGAGGATTGAACCATGGCACGGCGTTGCCTTTTCAGCATTTTGTTGGTCGCTTTGACCACGACCATTGCGTTTGCTCAAGCCGAACCGCAACCGATGCCTATCGGCGGGTCGCCCAGTGGTGCCTCCGATTCCTCTTTGCAATGGCGAAATCCGGGCGCTTCGGTACCGAGCCGAGTCGACACTTCCGTCCAGCCAGCCAACTTCGCCTCAGCACCTTCCGCCCCTGCGGCAACGACTCCGCCGGCTGAAAACGTCTCGAAAAGCGGCACTTTGCTGAAGGTCACATCGGGCCTGAAAGAACTTCCTAACGACGCCGGCCAGGTCTGGCGCGATTACGACCTGACCCCTTACACCAGTCGCGTGACCACCACCGCCAAGCCGGAACAAGCGATCATCGACTGGATCTTGCGCGAGACCGGCACCGACGTCTGGTTCGGCGAACCACTCGGCATGCTGCACGCCAACAAGAACACGTTGCGGGTCTATCACACGCCTCAGATGCAGGAAGTCGTGACCGACGTCGTTACCAAGTTTGTCGACAGCCAGGCCGAAGTCAAAAAGCTGGGCGTTCGCCTGGTTACGGTGAAAAGCCCTAACTGGCGTCGCCTTGCGTATCGCATGATGCAGCCAGTTTCAGTGAAGACTCCCGGCATCGAAGCCTGGTTGATGAGCAAAGAAAACGCCGCGATTCTGCTGAGCGAACTTCGCCAGAGAAGCGACTTCCGCGAGCATCACGCCGCGGACCTGCTGATCCACAACGGTCAATCGAGCACGATTGCGATGCTTCAGCCACGTGTCTTCGTCCGAGGCGTTCGCGCTACGCAGACTTTCCCTGGGTATGAACTGCAATCGGACCAGATCGAAGAAGGCTTCTCGATGGAAGTCAGCCCACTGCTGACGCCAGACGACCGGATGATCGATGCAGTGCTGAAGTGCAGTGTCGACCAGGTCGAGAAATTCGTAAACGTTGATGTCGATGTCCCGACGGCGGGCACCGGTCGCCAGGCAGTCGATATCCAGATTCCGCAAATGGTGAGCTGGCGTTTGCACGAACGCTTCCGCTGGCCATCGGAACAAGTCCTGCTGATCAGCTGCGGAGTGGTGGCTCGGCCTCAGTCCGGCATTGCGACGTCGCCCCAACTTCCGTCGATTCCGCTCCTTCCACAATCGCCACCACGAGCCGACGGCTTGATGTTTGTTGAATTCAAAGGGGACGCCAAAACCGGGGCCGGCACCCCAGTACCAACAGCTCAGCCAGCCGCCATCGACAGCCGCGGCCGCTATTAATCGACGCTCCCGAACAAATACCAGCTGCTACCTTGCTTATTGCCTGTGCGAGAGGCCGATCCTTGGGCTTCTCGTGCGATTCTCTTGAAATCCAACGTCACCCACCTTGGTTGACCACAATTTGGGGCTCAAAATCGACCGATCGAGCCTAAATTAGGGCCGTTGCGGGCACCTCTACCGTTCGGGTAACTGCGGGTGGCTCCCATCGACAGTCCCGCCCTGGTGTCCTAAAATTTTGGGTCACCATTAAGAATTCCCAGCACCAAGGGCAGCCTAATGCTGCCAGGTGTCGATAGGCGTACGAATGCAATCGCGACGAGTAGTCATTACCGGCATGGGCCAGATCAGTCCTCTTGGGATGGACCTGGAATCCTTTACCAACGCTTTCGACTCAGGCACTTCTGGCATCCGCAAGATTGAGAGCCTGCCCGGCGAAGCATTGCCGTCTCCGTATGCCGGAGAAGCACGTGAATTCACCGGCAACATTGCCGACTTCGGCGATGTGGACAAGAACGCCATGCGTTCGATCCGCAAGAACCTGAAGGTCATGTGTCGCGAAATCCAGATGGGTGTGGCCGCCGCTCAGCGCGCCCTCCAGCATGGCGGCCTGGCCAGCGGCAGCTTCGATCCGGAACGTTGTGGTGTGATTTACGGCTCGGACTACATGATGACCCTGCCCGAAGAGTTCGACAAAGCGACCGCCGCGTGCATCAACGATGCTGGCGAATTCGACTTTGAGGTCTGGGCTGAAAAGGGCCTGCCCGAAGTCAATCCGCTGTGGTTGCTTAAATACCTGCCGAACATGCCTGCCAGCCATATCGCGATTTTCAACGATATGCGCGGCCCCAACAACTCGATTACGCTTCGCGAGGCCTCGGCCGGCGCTGCCCTGGGCGAAGCGATGATGACCATCGCCCGCGGCCATGCCGACGTGATCGTCGCTGGCTCGACCGGCACCCGGGTGCACGAAACACGCACCTGCCACTCGTATTTGCAGGATCCAATCGCCAAGGGAACGGACGAATCGTGCGGCAAATGCCTGCCATTTGACCTGAATCGCAAGGGAATGATCATCGGCGAAGGGGCAGGGGCGTTGCTGCTGGAATCGCTGGAGCATGCCGAAGCCCGCGGCGCTAAGATCCTGGGGGAAGTCATCGGCCAATCGATCTGCACCGGCTGGAACGCCGATCGCAGCCCGAATCGCCCAGCCGCCATCGTCAATGCAATGAACATGGTCTGCCGCGACGCAGGGATCGGTGCCAGCGATATTGGCCACATCAACGCCCATGGCCTGGGAAGTCAGCAGTCTGACTGGGATGAAGCGGAAGGACTGCGAGAATTTCTTGGCGATTCTGTAAAAACCGTGCCCGTGGTCGCGATGAAGAGCTATTTTGGTAACCTCGGGGCAGGTAGTGGCGTCATAGAAGTAATTGGCAGCCTGCTGGCAATGCAAAAGAAGCAATTGCCAGGAACCCTTGGCTACAGCACTCCAGACCCGAAATGCGAGCTGAACATTCAGGCCGATTCGCAAGAAATCGCTGCGGACGGGGTGTTCGTCAGTTTGAACTTTAGCCCGCAAGGTCAGGCCTCGGCAATCGCGATTCGCGGCGTCTAAGTCGAGTGCCACCCCAGTTTTCAGGGGCCTGGCTAGCACTAGTGTTGGTTGACACTGACCGGTTCAGCCGATATCTTAGCGGGATTGTGACTGCCACTAAGTTCAGCGTGTAGGACGGCTTTCATTGCGAGAGCCGTTTTCCGTTTGGTAAACGAGCGTAGCGAAAGCGGCAGCAGGCAACCATGGCGAGAGTCGTTCTAAATCAAGTTAGCAAACGATTTTCCGACGCGGTCGCTGCTGTTTCCGAGCTGAATTTAGAGGTCGCCGACCGAGAGTTTCTCGTCCTGGTGGGTCCTAGTGGTTGTGGAAAAACGACCACCTTACGGATGATTGCCGGGCTAGAGGAAGTTTCGAGTGGTGAAATCACGATCGGAGACCGCGACGTAACCCACGTCTCGCCGAAAGATCGGGATATCGCGATGGTTTTTCAAAACTACGCGTTGTATCCCCATATGACGGTCAGACGGAATATGTCGTTCGGACTGCGGCTTCGCTACGGAGGGAATTTTATTTCCCGCATGTGGCGACATTGGAACGATGCCGAAAGCGCCGCCCGGCGTGACGAGCAGTTTCGACAGATCCCGCAACGTGTGGACCAGGTCGCTGGCACGCTGGGGATTAGCAAACTGCTGGACCGTTATCCACGGGAGCTTTCGGGTGGGGAACGCCAACGGGTAGCCCTGGGTCGTGCAATTGTACGAGAGCCAGCTGCCTTTTTGTTTGACGAACCCCTTTCAAATCTCGACGCCAAACTGCGGGTCGAGATGCGAAGAGAACTTAAAGAACTACACCGTCGCCTTGGTGCGACGATGATATATGTCACTCACGATCAGGTCGAAGCGATGACGCTCGGAGACCGGATCGCGGTGATGGATCAGGGAGTTCTGCAACAAGTTGGGCCACCGAGCGAGGTTTATCACAAACCCGCGAATCGGTTTGTGGCCGGCTTTTTGGGAACGCCTGGCATGAACTTGCTCGAGGGCAAGCTGGTTGAGGAGAATGGCCGACTCCAATTTCGCTCCGGCGGAATCGCATTGGAAATGTCAGCCAACCAGCGTCCCGAGTGGGAACCAAGCAGTTCGAGGACAATTGTCCTTGGCGTTCGACCGGAAGCGATCCTTTTAGCCGAGGAACCTTCCCCCGGTTGCCTCCCTGCGGGACGTGGCCAGGTCGAACTGGTCGAATCGCTGGGAGATGTGGCTTATGTCCATATTCGGCTCCCAGGCCTGCCAGACGCAGGGGACCAGGCACCGCGAATCACGGCGAAAGCCACGATTTCGGCAGATGGCCTGACCGATCGACCAACTCCGCTTGCCTTCCGCGAGGAAGGGCTGCATTGGTTCGATGGACAAACAGGTCTGCGTTTAGCGTCGGTTGGACGCAACTAAGATCGACTTACAATTTGGAAAACCGCGGTGCCCGGGACCGCAAGTAAGCCTGCCCAGGTGTCAGCAAGATTCGGCTCACGCCGACCATGACGCCCAGGCAGCACCTATCGTTGAAAGTGAAGGACTCATGAACCCGTCTGAAGTCTTGCGAATCGTTGACGCGATTCATCGGGACAAAAAGATCGACAAGGAAATCGTCTTCCAGGCGATCGAATCGGCATTGGTTTCTGCTTCGCGGAAGTACCATTCCGAGGACGCCGAGGTCGTGATCAATATCGATCGAAAAGACGGCACCATCAGCGGACACATCGACGGTGTACCGATGGACCCGGAAGAAACCGTGGGTCGAATCGGTGCGCAGACCGCCAAGCAAGTTATTATTCAGAAAATCCGTGAAGCGGAACGTGATGCGCTGCACGAAGAGTACGACGACCTGATCGGCCAGATGGTCAATGGCGTCGTGCACCGAGCCGAAGGGGGCGCGACGATCGTCACCCTCGACAATGTGGAAGCAATCCTCCCACGCAGCGAGCAAATCCCGGGCGAATCGTTCCATGCGAACGATCGTGTCCGTGCCGTGGTGTTCGAAGTGCGCAAACAGGGCAGCCGCGTGAAAGTGGTCCTGAGCCGTACCAACAAGCGATTCGTGGAACGTTTGTTCGAACAGGAAATCCCGGAAATCGCTGAAAACGTGATCGAAATCCGCAACATCAGTCGCGAGCCCGGCTACCGCAGCAAGGTAGCTGTCGACAGCTCCGACCAGCGCGTCGACTGTGTCGGGGCGTGCGTGGGTGTCCGCGGTAATCGCATCAAAAACATCGTGGATGAACTGGCCGGCGAACGCATTGATATCGTCCGCTGGAGTGAAAATCCGCAAGAACTGATCACTAACGCCCTGCAACCGGCGGAAGTCGAGGAAGTGATTCTGTGCCAGATGATGGGTCGTGCCATCGTCCTGGTGCGTGAAGATCAACTCTCGTTGGCCATCGGTCGTCGTGGGCAAAACGTTCGCCTGGCAAGCAAGCTGTGCGGATGGGATATCGAGATCATGCTCCGCGAAGAACTCGAAGAGCAGATCGACCGCGCCGTGACTGGCTTCAGCTCGATTGAAGGCATTACGGACGAAGTGGCCGAACAATTGGTCGGGGAAGGGTTCCTTTCTTACGACGACTTGTCGGTCATCGAAACCGATGCCCTCATGGAAATGGGGACTTACACGGAAGAACAATGCGAACAGATCCGCGATCTGGCTGAGCAAAAAGCTGAACAGGCCGAAAAGGCCATGGAGGCTGAACGCCGGCGAATCCGCGATGAAAAACCTAAAGATGGCGGCTCCGCCCAATGATCGAGCGGAGCCCTAATATCGTATCCCCTCGGCAGCGAGGCCTTTCCCGATGAGTTCCAACTAGCGAATCGAATCGGGCAAAAAGGCCGCACTGAAGTGCGTGCTGCCGGATTCGCCAGGTCGCGATCTTAACGATTAGCGAAATGGCTCGTGGTTGGCAAGATAATTGGCGGGACGTAGGATGATAGGTCCCGGTAACAGGTGTCTTCAGCGGTAAACACGCCGCCGACGCCCCAAGAAAACTCAGCAGGAAGGCCAAAGTGCCCATACGAATTTACGCGTTAGCTAAAGAACTCCAGGTAGATAGCAAGCAACTCGTCGACATCTGCAACCGCGCAGGCGTTACTGGGAAGGGGTCTGCACTTGCCAGCCTGGACGATGACGAACTGGTCAAAGTAAAGGCCTTTCTCAACAAAGACTCCGGGGGCGACGGCGGAAGCCGTGGCTCGCAAAGCCGTTCGTCGACTACAGACGAACCTCTTCGACCGGAGCGTCCCAGCCAGCCGGCCAAGCCTAGCAGAATTCGTACTCTGGGCGGCCCCGCCAAGCCTCGTTCACGCGAAGACGAGGAACAACCTGCCGACGAAGTCGAAGCTACCGATATGCCGGTTGCCACTGAAACCGAAGCTCCCTCGATCGATTCTCCCGACGAGGCCGCACCTGAAATCATCTCGGCCGAAGCACCTTCGGCGCCGGGCGACAGCCAGGATACTGCCGACGACGTCGAGCAGCCTTCCGAACAGTCGGCCGAATCCGATTCGCCCGCAGTCCAGCCGGTTCACAAGGACGCGCCGATCCGCGGCATCCGCCGTGGCGACTATATCGCCATCGGATCGCAGCGTAAGGTTCGCACCTTAGGTGGTGGCGGTGCCAAGAAGCAGGACGAAGATCGCGAAAAGCCCAAACCGAAGCCGAAGAAGGTTGGCCCGAGCGTAAAGATCGCCAAGCTTCCGACCGCACCTGCGCCGAAGCCTCAGGCCGAAACCAAAGAGCCTGCCGCTCAGAAGCCGATCATGCAGCTTCCCAAGGAAGCGATCAAAGGTGCCAAGAAGGGGCAGAAGGCTCCGCTCGAAGAATTCACCAAGCTTCACGAGAAGAAACGCAAATCGAAGGATCGCAAGTCGGTTGCTGAAATCGACGAGCCGACCGAATTGCGAGAAGACGACGATTCGGCCACCAAGGTTGCCCGCAAGAAGGGCAAGTCGACCGGTATGGCCGGAATGGCTGGTAGCCGTGATGCCCGTACCCAGGGTCGCAAGCGCACCAAGTCGATTTCGACAGATGTCGATAGCGATGACTTGCGACGCGGTCGCCGTCCGCGTCCACGTCGCGACAAGTCGAGCAGCAAGGTTTCGACCGCCGCTCCACGCAAGACCGACGTCGCCCTCGAGTTGCCTTGTTCGTTGCGAGAATTCTCGGAAGCCTCCGGTCTGCCAGTTCAAGCGGTGCAGCGTACTCTGATGAGCTATGGCCAGATGGTCACCATCAACGCCATGCTCGACGCCGAAACGGCCGAACTTTTGGCCGCAGAACATGGCATCGATCTCATTATCAAGACACCAGAGTCGATCGAAGACACGCTGATCGCCGAAATCGAAGACTTGGTCGACGATCCGGATCAACTCAGCGAACGTCCGCCGGTGGTTACCTTCCTTGGCCACGTCGACCATGGTAAGACCTCGTTGCTGGATAAGATCATCGGCCTGGACGTTGTCAGTGGCGAAGCGGGCGGTATCACCCAGCACATTCGAGCCTACATTGTCGACAAGGGCGAAAAGAAAATCGCCTTCGTCGATACTCCGGGCCACGAAGCATTTACGGAAATGCGTGCTCGTGGTGCCAACGTGACCGATATCGCTGTGCTGATCGTGGCCGCCGACGACGGTGTCATGCCGCAGACGGAAGAAGCCATCAGCCACGCTAAAGCCGCGAATGTGCCCATCATTGTTGCTCTCAACAAGATGGACGTTCCGGGTGCCAACCCAGAAAAAGCCCTGCAGCAGCTTTCGCAGCATGGCCTGTTGCCGGCCGAATGGGGTGGTGACGTTGAAGTGGTCAAAACCAGTGCCATGACCGGCGAAGGGGTCGATACCCTGCTGGAAACGATCCTGCTGACCTCGGAAATCCACGAGTACCAGGCCAACCCAAACCGCAACGCTGTGGGTGTCTGCCTGGAAGCCGAACAGGAATCGGACCGTGGTGTGTTGGCCAAGTTGATCGTCAACAATGGCTCGCTCAAAGTGGGCGACGTCATCGTCTGCGGTTCGACCTATGGCCGCGTCAAAGCGATGTACGACACGCTCAACCCACGTAAGCGTTTGGAAGTGGCTCCACCTTCCACGCCAGTCAACGTCACGGGCTTCGATGAAGCACCTGCCGCCGGCGAGAAGTTCTACGTGCTGGAAGATATCGCCGATGCTCGCGAGATCGCAGAAATGCGAGCCAGCCGCAGCCGCGAACAGCACCTCGGAGGTCATACCGTCAAGGTTTCGTTCGAGGACTTCCAGGCTCGTCTGCAGTCGGGCAACCTAGCTGGCGACGACGCCGGTATCGTTTATCTCAACATCATTCTGCGAGCCGACACGCGTGGTTCGATCGAAGCCATCCAGAAAGAACTGGACAAGCTCGATCACCCCGAAGTCAAGGTCCGCGTGATGCAGGCCACCGTCGGCGGTGTGACTGTTGCCGACGTGACGCTGGCTTCCGCTTCGGATGCCGTGATCGTCGCGTTCAACGTCATCCCAGACGAAGCTGCACGTAGCCTGGCCGATGATCGTGGCGTCGAAATTCGCCGCTACAACATCATCTACAAGGTGACCGAAGACATCAAGTTGCTGTTGGAAGGCCAACTACGACCAGAGTCTCGCATCACCGAACTGGGTCGCGCCCTGGTGCAGCGTACGTTCTCGATCAGCCGCATCGGTACCATCGCTGGTTGCCGTGTGCTGGGTGGGATCATCGAACGCAACTGCCGTATTCGGGTCAACCGAGATGGTCGTGGCATCGGCGAATATGGCTTGGACTCGCTCAAGCGTGAAAAGGACGATGTCAAGGAAGTCCGCGAAGGGTACGAGTGCGGTATCAAGCTCGTCGGCTTCAACGATATCAAGGATGGGGACATCCTCGAGGCATTCAAGGTCGAGGAATTCGCTCGAACCCTGGATAGCTAATCACCCCGTAACCTTGAACTGCCCCAGCAACGGGGAAAGGACCCTATGGCGTCTCGTCGAACTCTAAAAGCCGCATCTGCGATTCGGGAAGTTGTCAGCATGGCAATCCTGACGCAGCTGCGCGATCCCCGTGTTAAAGACGTAACCGTGACCAAGGTCGAAGTGTCCGGCGATATGCGTGCGGGCAAGGTCTACGTCTCGATCATGGGCGATGAAAAGAAGCAGCAGCAATGCCTGAACGGCCTTCGCCGTTCGGCAGGCTTCCTGCAGTCCTGCATCAAGGACCGTATCGATACCCGCTACATTCCCAAGCTCGAGTTTGAAATCGACAAGGGTGTGAAGCAAGCACTGGAAGTGAGTCGCATCCTGAAGGAAGTTCTGCCTCCCACGGACGATGAGGACGAATCGGAAGAGGTGCTGGCCGACGAAGATTGGGAACCGGAAGACGAGGACGAACAACCGTCCGCGGAATAATCCCAACGATCGAAACGCCGCTTAATACCCCGCCAACTACAACCAAAGAGACCTCATACACCGCCATGGCCGCCGCAAACCGAGCAAATGTCTTCACTGCTTGCCAGAAGATCGTCAAAAAGCATTACGAATCGGCAGGTCCCGACAAACGCTCGATCCTGGAACAATTAGTGTTTTCCGCCATTCTGGAAAACGCTCCACGAAAGGTTGCCGACGAGGCCTTTGAAACGCTGCAGAAAGAGTACTTCGATTGGAACGAAGTACGCGTGACCAGCGCCGCGGAACTGATGGAGTTGTTCCCCAAGCATCCTTCCGGCGATGCTGCGGCGGCTCGCGTGCGACTGGTGCTGCAAAATATCTTCGAGTCGATCTACGGCTATGACCTGGAAAGCCTCAAGAAAGGCAATCAGGGCAAGGCTGTCACCACAATTGAAAAGTATGGCGCCACACCATTCATGCTCGGCTACGTCACCCAGCATGCTCTCGGTGGGCATTCCATCCCGATCGACCGCAGCCTGCTCAACCTGATGTTTGTGCTGGGCGGCATCACCGATAAAGACCTGGAAAAGCAAACGATCCCTGGTATGGAACGGGCCATCCCGAAGACCAAGGGGGTCGAATTCTCGGACATGATTCACGAACTGGCCGTCGACTTCCAGATGGCTCCGTTCTCGAAGAAGATTCGCGACCTGCTGCTGGAAATTTCGCCGGATGCGAAGTCACGTTTCCCAAAGCGTGTCAGCGAAGAACCAGCGGTCGAAGCCGCGGCGGATGATTCAGCCTCGAAGAAGAGTGCTCCGAAAAAGGGGGCAACCAAAAAGGAAGCTCCAGCGACGAAGCCAGCCAAGAGCGCTGCTCCGAAGAAAGCCGCCAAGCCAGAGCCGGTCAAGAAGAAGACCACCACCAAGGCGACGCCCAAAAAGACCACCACCGCCCCGAAGAAGTCGTCGACCAAGATCACCAAGAAGAAGCCAAAGTAGTTTCTTTCTCCAGCCCTCGCGGCCAGATGTGGTACGATTCATCTTGGACCTTCTTTCCGGTCCAGGATAAAATTCAACGCGTTCCAGTGGGCGACTTCCGCCTGATCGGAACGCTTTGATTCACCCATCACTCGTCGCCCAGTTGAGGGTCCTATGATCGTTCGAACGCACCTTGGAATCGTCTTGGCTTCGGCCATCACTTTGCTCGGGTCGTTTCTGCCCGGCCTGTTGTTCGCGGCCGACAGTGCCTCGACCGAGACCAAGGAAAAGCCTCGTCAGAAAGACGAACTTCCGTTCTGGCAGTTGCCCGAAACCTTCGTTGAAGAACGCCCCCGCAACGAATCAGCCGAGAACCGTCTGCAACTTACCACGCTGCTGACCAAAGCCCGTCTGCAAGATCATCGCGGCGACGTGGCCGGCGCCCTGCAAACCTACCAGCGTGCCTATCGCCTCAGTCCTGGCTCGGCGAACATCCTGCAAGAGATCGTCCGGCTTGGCTTTCTGCTCCAGCGTAATGAAGTCGCTTCGCGCTATGCCGTGCTTCTTGCCCAAAATCAAACCGCCATGTCGGCCGACGCGCTCCAGCGTGTGGCTCAGTACTGCATTGAAGATGGTCAGGTCGAACAAGCGATCGAGCTCTATGAACGAGCCCTGGTGTTGCTGATCAAAGAAAACGCCCATCCGCAAGCGATGGGAATTCATTTCCGCCTGATGACCATCTACGAAGCGCATGGCGAGCCGAAGATGGCCGCGCGGCATGCCAACGACATCGCCCGCATGATCGAAGATCCCAAGAAGTTCGACCTGGACGAAGTGATCGAGCAGTTCACGCCTGGCGGCCTGCGTTCCACCTACGAACAACTCGGAACCGTTTACCTGGAAGCGGAGCAGCCCGACAAAGCAGCCAAGATGTTCGCTGCAGCGGAAAAGATGGAATCGAATCCAGCACGCCACCTGATTCACACCGCAGCGGTCGACGTAGCTCGCAAAGACTGGAAGGGTGCCCAGAAGGCGATCGACAAGTTCCTGGAAGATGACGATCAAACCGACTCTCAGCCCTATGAACTTCTGCGAAAGATCGCAGAGAATCAGGCCGAGTCGCCCGAAGCGGCCCGCGATCAGGTGATCGAGCGTCTTCAGAAGCTTCACGAAGCTTCGCCAGACTTCGCGCCGCTGGCCTATAACCTGGCCAGCCTCTATGCCGAAAAGCAGGCCTGGGATCAAGTCATCGAAACTGCGAGCCCGCTCGTTGAAGACGAACCCGATGCCAGCATACTGCCGGCTCTCTGCCAGGCCTACATCGAGAAGACCGACTGGTCGGCGTTCGTAACGCTGCTGGCCACTTCGCTCGATCAGACCTACGAACTCGACGTCGTTCAAGAGCCACTTGATAAGCTTCTAAAAAGCGAAGCCCAATGGTCGCAGTTGCAGGAAGCAATCGAAAAACTCGATCCAGCCAAGCTCTCGCTGAACGAGCGAATTGGCGTGGCTCGGCTGTATCAACTGGATGGCCAAGGGGAAACGGCATGGCCCTGGATTGAAGCGGCGCTGCCCGAACTCGACTCGCAAGAGAAGGCTCGCCTGCTGATGCAGTTCGGCTTACAGGCCTTCCGCGACGATCAGGAACCGGTCGCCGAGAAGGCGTTCCGCGCGGCGATCAAACTCGGCCTGCCGAAGTCGCAGACGTCGCTCTTCTACTTCTACCTGGCAACGACGCTGGAACTGCAAGGCAAGACGAGCGATGCCTTGCGGACGGCGAAGCGTGCCGCGCTGCTTGACGAACAGTCGGCCTTGCTACGCAGCCGCATTCCTTGGACGCTGAATCACGCCGGCCGTACCGAGGAAGCGGTCGAAGAGTATCGCACGCTGCTCAGCAAGTTCTCCGACGACTACGAGAACCGCCAGACTCGTCAAGTGATTCGAGACGCCAAGCGATTGCTTTCCAGCATTGCCAGCCAGAAGAAAGAGATCCCCGAAGCAACGACCTGGCTGGAAGAAGTGCTCGACGAGTTCCCCGGCGATACCGGAGCGATGAACGATCTCGGTTATCTCTGGATCGACAACGATATAAACCTGGGCCGGGGCTTCGATATGATTCAGAAGGCAGTCGCCGAGGAGCCAGACAACTACGCCTACCTCGACAGCCTTGGCTGGGCTTACTATCGTTTGGGCCGCTTCGAGCCTGCGATCGCTCAACTCCAAAAGGCCGCCGAACTCTCCGAAGGGGAAGATGGCACCGTGCTCGATCATCTCGGCGATGTCTACCTGGCTGCCGGCCAGAAGGGCAAGGCAATCGAGCAGTGGCAAAAGGCGGTCACTTCCTTGAAGGAAGCGGAAGAAGAAGACACCGCCACGCTGACAGCGGTGGAAGCCAAGCTGAAAGAACATCAGTAACACACCAGCGATTCGCCGTTCGCCTTGCCAGCGAGCTTTCCCACTTTGGATTCACCCCGTTGCCCAACCCAGGGCACCTCAGCGATTGACGAGAGATCGAGACGATGGCCGGACATTCCCACTGGGCGAATATCAAACGCAAAAAAGAAGCGGTCGACGCCAAGCGAGGCAAGATCTGGACCAAGTGCTCGAAAGCGATCACCGTGGCAGCTCAGCTAGGCGGCGGCGATCCTGCGGCAAATCCTCGCTTGCGGTTGGCGATTACCGACGCAAAGAGTGCCCGGATGCCGAACGACACCATCGATCGCGCGATCAAGAAGGGTACCGGAGAAGGGAAGGGGGATGCCTTCGAAGAGATCGTCTACGAAGGCTATGGTCCGGCCGGCGTTGCGGTGATGGTGGATGTACTGACCGACAACCGCAATCGAACCGCTCCCGAGCTACGCAAGCTTTTCGATACCCATGGCGGTAACCTCGGTGCCGCCGGCTGCGTAGCCTGGAACTTCGATCGCAAAGGGGTCTTTCATCTTCCGGCCGACAAGACCACCGAAGAGCAGCTGCTGGAAGTCGCCCTCGAAGCTGGCGCTGAAGATATCCAGCGCGAAGAAGAAAGCTTCCGTGTGACGTGTGAACCGGAAGTCTATTCCGACGTGCAAGAAGCATTAGAAGCGGCCGGAATCGAAGGCGAAAATTCGAGCGTTTCCCGGGTGCCGAAAGATGTGATCGAAGTCACCGGCGACGATGCCCGCAAACTGATGCATCTGCTCAGTACCCTCGACGACCATGACGACGTCCAAGATGTCTCGGCAAATTTCAGTATTCCTGATGCCGAGATGGCCGAGATCGATGGCTAGTTGGTCTTCTCGTTGACGCGGACCTGGATCTCGTCTTCGACGACGCGAACCTCGAAGCAATCGACTTTGATCTTCGGGTTATCGAGCCAGGCACCATCGCACAGTTGGAAGCCCCAAGCATGCCAGGGGCATACCACCACGCCATCTTCCAGCGGGCCAGAAGCGAGCGAAGCCCCCATATGCGGGCAAAAATCGTCGATGGCCTGGTACCCCTCGCCTGTGTTAAAGACGGCAACCGTGCGTCCTCCGACGTTAAAGGCCTGACCTTCTCCCTCGGGGATATCTCCAACTTTGGCGACGGTATGGAACTCGGACATGCGATCGACCTCTTGAGCCGGGCGAAAACCTTCGCTCTGATGGCTCCGTATAGCTAGAATAGGGACTGCACTGCATTCTAGATTTTTCCCTCTCGGCCGGACAGGGCAGAGCAGGGGAGGAGCCCTTCGCTTGACGATTCGCCAAATCACCATCCCGCTGCTGACGTTCTGCCTGGTTCTGCCTGCATGGGCGTCGTTCGCCGCTGACATCAGCGAACTGAAAACCAACCTTCAGCGCGGCCGCTATGCCGAACTGGTCGAACAAATCGGCGAGAAGCCGGCGTCGGCCCAAGAAGCTATCCTGCTTGCCCGCGGCCTCGATGCGTTAGGCAAACGAGACGAAGCCCTTGCCACCATCCAAGCCTTCTCCCCTGAAGATGCTCACCTTCTGGCAGAAGAAGCGCGTTTGCATTTCGAGCGAGGCGAACTTGACATGGCGGAAGCCGCCACCAAGAAAGCCATCGCCCTCGACGAGCAGCAAACACTCGCCCGCTGGCTGCTGGCCGAGTTAGCCAGAACGCGTGGCGACCTCGATACGGCCCAAAGCGGGTACGAGTGGTTCATCGACTATTACAACGACACCAACAAGTTCGATTCCGCCGAAGACCTCTTCTACATCGGTCAGGCCGCGGCTCAGTATGCCCGCTGGACACGGAACAGCGGGCAGTTCCAGTTTCTGGTAAACGATCTTTATCCCGAGGTGCTGGCCAAAGATCCGAACTACTGGCAAGCCGAGTTGGCCATGTCGCAGCTCTTCGCCGAGAAGTACAACCGAGGTGAAGCGGCCAAGCACTTGAACAAAGCAATCGCCATCAACGCGACCAGCGCCGACATACTAGCCCACAAAGGTGCCATCGAACTGGAAGGCTACCAGGTCGACGCCGCACTGCGGACTGCCAATTTGGCGCTAGAACTTCAGCCGCAGCATACCCGGGCGATGCAGATTGAAGGCAAAGCAAAGCTGACCGACTTTCGCCCGGAGGAAGCGATCCTCTTGCTCGATGAAGTCGTCAAGCGGAATCCGACCAATCAGAAGTCGCAAGGCTACCTCGCCGCGGCCATGTTGGCCGCCGATGGAAGTGAGCTGATCGATGCCGACTCCGGCGATCCAACACGGTTCGGCAAGCTGCTGAACGAGGTCGAAGCACAGCACAAGAACCTGGGCGAGTTTTATGCCGCCCTCGGGGAAGGCTGCGATATCGTCCGCAAATATCCCGACGCGGCTCGTTACATGCAGAAGGCCCGGGAAGCGATGCCGCAGTTGATTGGCGTTCACGGCGACCTCGGCATGGTGCTGATGCGGATGGGAGAAGAAGCGACCGCGAAGCAAGTGCTGGACGAAGCGTTCGCTGCCGATCCCTTCAATGTTCGCGTGAAGAATACCTTGGAAGTGCTCGATGTGCTGGCCAGTTACGAAACGATCGAGACCGATCACTTCATCATCCGCTTCGATCCTTCCAAAGATCGATTGCTGGCGGTCTACATGTCGCGGTTCCTGGAAGAGAACGTCTTCCCGAAGGTTTGCCAGGGACTGGGCTACACACCGAAAGGCAAGTCTTTGATTGAACTATTCAACCAGGCCAAGAACACCAGTGGGCATGGCTGGTTCAGCGCTCGCATGGTTGGCCTGCCGTATATTGGGACGGTGGGGGCATGTGCCGGCAAGATGATCGCGATGGCTTCGCCTGACTCGGTGCCGGAACCTTACAACTGGGCCCATGTCATTCGCCACGAGTTCGTCCACGTGGTGAATCTTCAGCAAACCGACTTTAACATTCCGCACTGGTTCACCGAGGCCCTCGCCGTCAGCTACGAGAGCGAACAGCGACCGCCGGAATGGAAGACCTTGCTCGCGCGGCGACTGGCCGAGGACCGCACCTTCAACCTCGATACGATCAACTATGGCTTCATCCGTCCCAGCGATCAGGATGACTGGACCATGGCGTACTGCCAGGCCTATTACTACTCGCGATTTATCCAGCAGCAATTCGGCGACGACGCCTTAGCCCGGATGCTGGCCGCTTACCGTAACTACCAGACCACCGATGTGATCCTCAGCGATCTGTTCAAGGTCGATAAAGCGGAGTTCGAGCAGCAGTATCTCGATTTTTTGAAACAGGAAGTCGAAGGGGTCAAACTGAATGTCAGTGCCGAGAAAACCTTCGCCGAACTCTATCAGGCGGCGCAGGATCATCCGGAAGATGCTCAAACCCAAGCCGAACTGGCCCACATCTATCTGAAGCGGAAGGCACTCCCCGATGCCCGCAAGTTTGCCCGTACCGCGCTGGAAGCCGATCCCGACAATCCTCTAGCCCACTACGTCGAAGGACGATTGTTTCTGACGATCGGCGATACGGAGAAAGCGATCGAGAAGTTTGAACTCGCTGCCGGCAGTCCCCAGTTCGAACGCAACTCGGTGGCACTTCTGGCCGGCCTTCGCTTAAAGCAGAAACGTTTTGACGATGCCTTGAAGCTGTACGAGCGCGGCGTGGCGGAAGAGCCTGGCGATCTCGATTGGCAGGAATCGATCTTGCGGATTCGCTTGATCCAGAAAGACAACGACGCCTTGATCGAGTTGATTCCGAAGATCGCTCTCCAAAAGCATCACGACCCGCTGCTGCGGAAGAAGATGGCCGAGATCATGATCCAACGCGAGTCGTGGGAAGAAGCGATCCGCTGGGCGTACGAAGCGATCGGGATTCGTGTCACCGATGCCGATGCCCATGCGTTATTGGCCCAGGCCTATCGCGGTCAGAAGAAGTGGGACCTGGCGGCTCGCGAGTTCGAGGTTGCTGGTCAGCTCCGACCAAAAACGGTATCGTGGTCGGTCGAAGCGGCCGAGCTTTATGCCAAGGCCGGAGACCAGGAGAAAGCCCAAGCGGTGGCCAAAAAGATCCTGGAACTTCACCCCGAAAACCAGGCCGCCCAGGCCATCCTCAACGACTAATCGAGAAACGCTATGACCTCGTCGGAAGAGAACTCGCAGGAAGCATCGTCCCAGAAGATAGAAGGGGACGTCGGCTTCCGCCAGCTTCAGAAGCTGATCCACGACATGTACTACGAGAAGGACGAAGCTCGTGGCATTGAAGGGACCTTCATGTGGCTGATGGAAGAGGTGGGGGAACTCTCGTCCGCACTTCGTGGGGGAACCCAGCAGGAGCGAAAAGAAGAGTTCGCCGACGTGATTGCCTGGCTGGCAACCATCGCCAATGTCGCCGGAATCGACCTGGCCGAAGCTTTGAACGAAAAATATGGCAGCGGTTGTCCTGGCTGCGGAAAATTCGTATGTACCTGCGATGACGCGGAAAAACCGTAACTTCAGGTATTAACTTCCGGCAAAATTCGGCCATCCGTCGCCCCGTTTGACTCCCCCTGGGCTCGGGTGCCGATTATCCTAAAAGGTTTCCTGCGGGACGGATACGCCAACAGGAAGCCGAGTCTCTGGCAACTTTTCGATCGATTAGCTCGATCCACCGCCGGCAGACACACTGGGGCCTGACAAGCCTGACCCTTATTTTCGCACCGCGTAGAAAACAGCCTCAGGCTTGTTTGGGAATCAAGATGCGGAGTTCCTCTCCAAACTATTCTCCTATCTGGCAAGTCGCCGCTTTGGCGCTGTGTTGTCTGTTGGTGGCCTATTCGCCAGCCCAAGCCGACGACGCAGAAAAGCCTGCATCCGCAGCTCCGGTTGAAACGGGCTACTGGGTCGCCAACGAACATGAACTGGCCGACCTGAACGTCGAGCTCGGCATCGCCGGCTACTTCAAGCTTGGTAGCTGGACCGAAGTCCGACTTTCGGTTGCCGCAGAGCCATTCGCCGAAGATCCAACGCTGGCGATTATCGCCCTCGATAGCGATGGCGTTCCGACCGAAGTGATCGCCCCGGCTCCCCAGCGAACCGGCGATCAGTTGAATTACCGGATTCCCGTGAAGATCGGTCGACGCAGCTCGAACTTGCAAATCGAGTTTGTCTCCGGCGAAGGAAGCAGTCAAAAGACAACGATCCGCGAAGTTCCCATTTCGCAGTTGGCGACCCCGATCCTGGCGTCCGACAGTATCTTTCTGCAGTTCGGCCCCGACTTTGGACTGCGCGATGCGGTCCAGCGTTACGCCTCGCAACTTTCGGGAGCGACCACCATCGTCCCGGTGACTCGGTTTGAAGAGCTGCCAGATCAGTGGTACATGCTGGAAGGGATCGACCAGATTTTCTGGATCGCCAACGATCCGAACATTACGACCGCCATCAGCCCAAGTCAGTTTGCGGCGATCGATATGTGGCTGAAGCAGGGGGGAAACATGACCCTGTCCGTTGGCACCGGTGCCGAAGAGCTGATCGCCGCCGATAAGCCCCTGGCAGCATTTGTCCCTGGTACGTTCCGCAGCCGGTACGACCTTCGCAGCTCGACCGAAATGGAAGCGATGGTCAACGGCGTTTCGCGTGTCGATCGTCCGGTTGAAAAACCGCTGCCGATTTCAATCATCGAAAACCCACGCGGCAAGGTTCGCATTCAGGAAGGCTCGCGTCAGTTGAGCTATCCGCTGTGGATCCAGAACGCCAATGGCTTTGGCATGGTTAACTTCTTTGCGTTTGATCTGTCTGCCGAGCCGATGGCCAAGTGGCCAGGCCGCGATCCGCTGCTGAAGCTACTGCTCGATAGCGTCAGCGATCGCCTGGAAGAGTCGAAGGTCAACATGCAGGGCGGCACCAGCGTGGCCCACTATGGCTACACCGATATCGCCGGGCAACTCCGGCTGGCACTCGATCAGTTCCCTGGCGTCCGCAACGTTTCGTTCTTCCTGGTCGGGGCGATCATCGTGGTCTACCTCGCCTTGATCGGTCCTGGCGACTACTTCTTCCTGCGTCGTTTCGGCCTGCGGATGGAGTGGACCTGGGTCACGTTCCCGGCATTGATTCTGCTGGCCTGCGTTGGCATCTGGAGCATGGCGACCTGGTCGAAAGGGACCAGCTTGAAGCTGAACCAGGTCAATATTCTGGACATCGACCTGGAAAGCAAGCTCGTCCGCTCGACGACCTGGTTCCATTTGTTCAGCCCGGTATCGAAGCGTTATGAACTGAGCCTGACGCCAACTTCAGTTCCTTCCGACGACTGGAATCAACTGGTGAGTTGGCAAGGCCTGGCCGGCTCGGGTCTCGGCGGCATGAGTGCCCGTCAGTCGATTTCCACGGTACCAACTCCGTACGACATCGACTTCCAAACCGACGCCGGCAGCACGCAGGTCTCGCTGGAAGGTCTTCCGATTCAGGTCTGGTCCTCCAAGACGTTGGCCGCACGCGGCTGGGGCAAATTGAATCCGGTTGAATACGAACCATTGCAGGAACGCGAGAGCCAGTTGGTCGAAGGGGTAATCACCAATCCGACCGATATGGACCTGACCGACTGCTACTTGTTTCATGGTCGCTGGGCATTCTTTATTGCTCGTCTGCCGGCCGGCGGAACGGCTCGGATTGTCCCTGGTCAGGCCGCGCAAAATACCGAGAAGGTCCTGAAGCGTCGTCGCGTTCAGGAATCGACCGATGGCGGCGAGAACTGGGACCGGCAAAGCACCGATGTGCCTCGCATCGTGGAGCTGATCATGTTCCACAGTGCTGCCGGCGGTCGCAGCTACACCAACCTCAGCAACCGGGTCCAAGGCTATGTCGACCTGTCGTCGCACATAGAAGGAGACCGGGCCGTGCTGGTGGGCAAAGTCGAGCATCCGCCAATCGACGTTCAGATCGATGGCCAGACTATCGACCCGAGCGAGTCGCAATCGTGGTCGTACGTCCGGATCGTCGTCCCCGTTCAAAAACGTAGTTCGAGTGAAAAGATAGCGCAGCAATGATCAAGACCGTCGATCTGACTAAGAAGTACGGCGATTTCTTCGCGATCAAGGGAATCGAGCTCGATCTCGCCCAGGGAGACGTGTTTGGCTTCATCGGTCCTAACGGTGCCGGTAAGACAACCACCATGCGAATTATCGCCACGCTGCTCAATCCGACCTGGGGTGAAGCCTACGTTTGTGGCAATTCGATCTATACCAAGCCGAAAGAAATTCGCCGGCTAGTCGGTTACATGCCTGACTTCTTCGGTGTGTACGACGACATGAAGGTGATCGAGTACCTCGAGTTCTTCGCCGCCGCCTATCGTATTAACGGGGCCGAACGGACGAAGGTCTGCAACGAGATGCTCGAACTGGTCGATCTCGAATTCAAACGCAACGCTTTCGCCAACACGCTCTCGCGCGGGCAAACGCAACGTCTGGGCCTGGCCCGTGTGATGCTTCACAACCCACAAGTTCTACTGCTGGACGAACCTGCGAGTGGTCTCGATCCGCGAGCTCGTATTCAGATGCGAAACCTGCTGAAGCGGCTTCGCGACATGGGCAAGACGATCATCGTTTCCAGCCACATTCTGCCGGAACTGGCTGACGTGTGTAACAAGATCGGTATCATCGATCGTGGCGTGCTGGAAGTGAATGCTTCGGTCGCCGAGGTGATGACGCGGGTGAAGCAGAAGACGACCTTGCTGGTTTCGGTCCGTGGCGATAACGACGCCGCCGGCAAAGTGCTAGAACAAGCCGAGATCGTCGAGTCGATCGAATCACGCGTCGACCATCTGTTGGTCACACTCAAGAAGGACGAGGAAGACTACAGCGATCTTCCGACGATGCTGGTCCAGCAGGGATACAAGATCACGATGTTCCGTGAAGAAGAAATCAACCTCGAGTCGGCCTTCATGGCACTGACCAAGGGGATGGGACAGCAGATCGCGACCGAACCGAAAAAAGACGTAGGCTAAGCAGGACGCCTCCAACGCAAATGAACAGAGGCACGGCTTTCCCAATGGTGAGGCCGTGCCTTTGTTCGTTCTTGCCCGCCGTTTTAAGCCAGGCGGACTGGCGCGATCGGAAGGGATGTACTAGTTAGGCAGAATTTGCCTGCGAGGCCCTGCGCAGTCCGATTGGTAAAAAACTGCGGAAAACATCGGTTCCGAAGGGGAGAGGATCTATAATGAGGAAACGTTGGAACCACCACAGCCTCCTGCATCGAACCCCCTCAAAGCGCGATGAAACGACTGTCGTCCCCACTTGCCGTATTGCTGACTGCTTTCTTCCTTTCGACCAGCCTCACCTCGATGGCGATGGCGCGCGATCCTTATGAAGCGGCTCGCAATCACCTGGTGGACACGGCGATCGTGGCGAACGGTGTGAAGAATCCACGCGTGATCGCCGCAATGCGAAACACGATGCGGCACGAGTTCGTTTCCAACAATCAGCGCAACCAGGCCTATTACGACATGGCCTTGCCGATCGGCGAAGACCAGACCATTTCGTCGCCGTTCATCGTGGCGTACATGACCGAGTCGCTCAATCCACAGCCTACCGACAAGGTGCTGGAAATTGGCACCGGCAGTGGTTACCAGGCCGCCGTGCTCGCTCCGCTGGTCCAAGATGTCTACAGTATCGAAATCAAAGAACCGCTCGGCCGAAAAGCGGCCCGAGTGCTGCAAAAGCTGGGCTACGACAACGTTCACACCAAGGTCGGCGATGGCTACCTGGGTTGGCCGCAGTATGCACCGTTCGACAAGATCATCGTGACCTGCTCGCCTGAAAACGTCCCCAAGCCACTGGTCGACCAATTGAAAGAAGGGGGCCTGATGGTGATTCCGGTTGGTGAACGTTATCAGCAAACGCTCGTGCTGTTCACCAAGAAAGATGGCCAGCTCGAAGCCCAGCCGCTGCGTCCGACCCTGTTCGTTCCAATGACGGGCGAAGCGGAAGATCGCCGCCAGGTGAAGCCCGATCCGGCGAATCCTCGCCTCGAAAATGGCGACTTCGAGAAGCCCTTGGCTGAAGATGGCTCGGTCCCTGGTTGGTATTACCAGCGTCAGTTGGAACTGGTGGAAGACAGTAGTGCCCCTGGCGGATCGAAATCGCTGAAACTTTTCAATGAAGATCCAGGTCGCGTTGCACTGGCCCTGCAAGGCATGGGCTTGGACGGTCGCGAAGTGCATCGCCTGCGGATGAAGGCCTGGGTGAAGACGGAGGGGATGGGCCTTGGCCCCGACCGCACCTTGGCACCGATGATTTTAATCTCGTTTTACGACGAGCAGCGACGTGACCTGGGCAAAGCGGCCATCGGCCCATTTGTGGGGTCTATCGACTGGCACGAAGTGGAAAAAGTGGTGAATGTGCCGGCCGCGACCCGGGAAGCACTCTTCCGCGTGAGTACGTTTGGCGCGGTCGGAACGATGTACGTCGATAATCTCAGCGTCGAGGCCGTCCGCTAAATCAGGGGGAACGCAACATCCCCGAACTTCTTTCGCCGGGTGGCTTTACGCAAGTCGAGTCAGGGACTTGACTTGTCTACCCCCGGGACGCTGGGTACGCAATTCTATCTATTCGGCAAATTTTGCCCATTCTCCTTGAATTGAAACCTACACTTGCTAAGTTCTAGTTGGGTAGCGATGGTGCTAGCCTCGCAACGATTGCAAATCACGTGTTTGGAAAACGGTAGTTGGAGTGAATCCGGATATGAAAAGCAGCATTGGCCGAAAATTCGCATTGGCCGGAGCATTGGCATGTGCCGTGATGGTAGCGGGAACGAGCCAGGCTCAGGCCGGTTGGGGTTCGTGGGGATCGAGTGGCGGTTCCAGCGGGGGCTCGAGCGGTGGATCCAGCGGTGGCTCCAGCAGCTCGTATTGGAGCGGCAGCAGCGGTTCCAGTGGTTCGAGCGGCTCCAGCAGTGGTTACTGGTCCGTTGGACCAATTCAGCGTTGGTGGGTTAGCCACCGTGCTGACAAAGTTTACGGCAGCTCGGGCGGTTCGAGCAGCAGCAGCTGGGGTTCCAGCGGCGGCTCGAGCGGTGGCGGTCTGTTTGGTCACCACAAGGTGAAGCGTTCGTGGGGTTCCAGCGGCGGCTCGAGCAGCAGCAGTTGGAGTTCGAGCGGCGGTAGCAGCAGCTCCAGCTATAGCTACGGCAGCAGCGGCGGTTCGAGTGGTGGTAGCAGCGGCACTTACTACTCGGCTCCAGTCGAAGTCGCTCCATCGATGGATGCTCCTTCGATTCCATCCGAAGCTCAGCCATCGGCTCCGATGATTCCAGCTCAGCCAACCGGTTACCGCGGTAATGACGCTGTCATCAACGTCACCGTTCCAGCTGGTGCCAAGATCTACGTCAACGACAAGGTCACTTCCAGCACCGGTACTGTCCGTCGTTTCGTCTCGCGTGACCTGGAACCAGGTTTCAAGTTCGAGTACGAAGTCCGCGCTGAAATGCGTGTCGACGGTCGCTTGGTTCGCGAAGTGAAGACCATCGAAATGACCGCTGGCGACAGCCAGGAAGTCGAATTCAACCTCGATCCATCGGCCATGCCAGAAACGCAGGTCGTCGGTGCTCCGGTTGAAACCAAGGTCACCCTGAACGTTCCAACCAACGCTTCGGTTACCCTGGCCGGCAACGAAATGCGTACCCTCGGCCCTCAGCGAGTGTTCAGCACCGTTGCTCTGGCTGAAGGCGAAACCTGGAAGGATTACGACATCGTCGTGACCATCCTGCGTAACGGCAAGCCAGTTACCCAGCGTAAGACGATCGACCTGACCGGCGGCGACGTCCGCGAAATCAGCTTCGATTTCAACGCCGAATCGGTTGCCTCGCTGTAAGGTTTCCGGTCTCCGGATAAATTGACTAAACCGAAAAGCCCTCGCATTGGATAAACTCCAGGCGAGGGTTTTTTCTTTGCATTTCCGCTGATCCGCACAGCTTCTTTTTCCACGAACCTGTCGGGCGATTTGGCCGATACGATGAGTATCATGAACGATCGCCCTACAACACCAGATCCTTCCACCCAAGCCGCGCCTCCGAAAATCACCTGGAGCGTTGGCTTTCGCCAGTTTGTCAGCCTGCTGTTGCTGCTGCACCTGGTGGCCCTGTTCGTGGGGCCATGTTCTTCGCCCCCCCCAAGCAGTGTCTGGGCTCAACAAGCCGAAGGCTTCATGGCTCCGTACCTGCACGCGACCTTCTTGCGTGGACATGGCTATCGCTTCTTTGCCCCCAACCCAGGACCAAGTCACCTGGTTCGTTACGAACTGCTGGACGAGAACGACCAGGAGATCAGCGAGGGAACCTTCCCAAACCTCGAGGAGCATTGGCCACGTCTGCTGTACCATCGCCACTTCATGATCAGCGAATCGATGTACAACACGTCGAACGTTCCGGACCAGGCCCCACCTGAAGACGCGCCGCCGTTCGTCCACGCTGAATTCCAAACCGCGATCGGGCTGCGAAACGCGTACCTCGATTCGATCGCCAAATACATTGCCCGGCAGCATCCCGAGGCCGCCAAGATTCGGATCGTGATGGTGCAACATGCCATCCCGCTGCCGATCGACGTTGCTAATGGTCGTCCGCTGAACGATCCAGGTCTGTACGAAGAAGTGGTGCTAGGTGTCTACACCGTGCAGCCGGAGGATCACGAATGATTACTGCTTACCTCCGCGAACTGTATGCCGGCGTCCGAGATGGCTGGAATCGCTTCTGGTTCACGCCGACCGATCCGGCCACGTTAGGCCTGGTGCGGATCTTTGGCGGCAGCATGATTCTGTATACCCACCTCGTCTGGTCGATCGACTTGAACGGGTTCATGGGCGAGAGCGGTCGTTTCTCGAACGAACTGGTCAGCCGCATGCATCAGGGAAGTTCGTTCGCGTGGAGCTACCTGCCGCTGTTCGATGGCAACCCCGGCATGCTGTGGCTGGTCCACATCGTGGCGTTGATTGTACTGCTGATGTTCACGCTCGGTTGGTATACCCGCGTCACGTCGGTGCTGGCCTTCATCATTACGGTCAGTTATGCCCATCGCGCCCCGGGGGCGTTGTTTGGCCTCGATCAGGTAAACGTCATGCTGGCGATGTACCTGATGCTGGGCGGGGCAGGGGAGGCCTTCAGTCTCGACCGGCTGCTATTGAAGAGACGCTTTCCGAATCGCAAACTTCCCACGACCAGCACGGCCGCGAACGTTTCGATTCGCTTGATCCAACTGCACATGTGCGTGATCTACTTATTCGCCGGCACCGGAAAGCTGCTGGGGGAAACGTGGTGGGAAGGAACGGCCATCTGGGGAGCGGTCGCCAACAGCGAGTACCAATCGCTCGACATGACCTGGCTGGCGCATTACCCACTTTTCATCGCCGTTCTGACGCAGGTCTCGTTGGCTTGGGAACTGAGCTATTGCGCATTGGTGTGGCCACGATTAACTCGCCCCCTGGTCGTTGCGATGGCAATCCCGTTGCACTTGGGAATCGCTGTCTGCATGGGGATGATTACGTTTGGTCTCGCCATGCTGATTGGCAACCTGGCGTTTGTCAGCCCGTGGGTGATTCGGGAAGTTGAGGCCGGCATCCGGAAACGTCTGGCCAAGCCAACCGAGGAACAAGCGGCTGCGGCTTAAGATCACCCGATGGATGGTAACGGTCCGGTTTCCAGGTGAAATCACTTGAAATTCTGAAAGAATTCTTCTCGACCAGCCTCGAAGCTAATACTATCAGGCGTCGGCCTTTACACCGATTTGCCCCGCAGCGGGTAGGGCACCATTGCCAGCCTACCGCCCGAACGAACCCCATTACGCGTTGATGTGTCCTGGGGCGAGAATCTATAATGCGGGTTTACCGTGGATGCCCGCATCCCCACATGTAGTTTGTCTAACCCCATAGGTACTTTCCCGTGTACGAGAATCTGGCCATTGTTGGAGCCACCGGAGCCGTAGGACGACTGATCCGTCAACTGTTGGAAGAACGCAAGTTCCCCTACAAAACGATCAAATTCCTGGCCACGAAACGCTCTGCCGGCACAGAAATCACGTTCAACGGTGAAACGCACATCGTCGAAGAAATGACTCCCGAGTCGTTCAAGGGTATCGATATCGCGATCGGTAGCACCCCCGACGAAGCCGCCGCCGAGTTCGCCCCATGGGCGGTCGCCGCTGGCTGTATCGTCGTCGACGAAAGTGGTTACTGGCGCATGAAGGAAGACGTGCCGCTGGTCGTGCCGGAAGTGAATCCGGAAGCGATCCAGAACCACAAAGGCATCATTAGCAGCCCGAACTGCTCGACCACGCAGATGGTCGTCGCCATGAAGCCGCTGCACGACGCCGCCAAGATCAAGCGCGTCGTTGTTTCGACCTATCAGGCCACCAGCGGCGCCGGTGTCGTCGGTGAAGAAGACCTGGTCGAAGGTGCCAAGGCGGTTCTGAACGGCAGCGACTACCAATACAAAGCCTTCAAGCACCAGATCGCCTTCAATCTGATTCCTCAGATCGGCGGACCAAAGTACGAAGGTTACACCTCGGAAGAAATGAAGATGGTGTACGAGACCCGCAAGATCTTCGGCGACGAATCGATCCAGGTCTGCCCAACGTGCGTTCGCGTTCCCGTGACCAATTGCCACAGCGAAAGCATCCTGGTCGAAACCGAACGTCCGATCTCTGCAGAAGAAGCTCGTGAGCTGTTCGAGAAGGCCGATGGCATCACCGTGGTCGACGACCTCGGGGCAGGGGAGTACCCAATGCCTAAGACCTGCACCGGCAAGAACGAAGTCTTCATCGGTCGTATCCGTAAAGACATCTCGTGCGAGAACGGTTTGACCTTCTGGTGCGTGAGCGACAACCTGCGAAAGGGTGCCGCCACCAACGCTGTTCAAATTGCGGAACTTCTGGTTCGCAGTTCGGCCGCCGTCTAGTCAGGGCGAGCCATGGAACAGTCGGATCATGCAGCGGCCCACGCGACTGGCCGCTGCATCAAGCTGACGGTCGCTTACGACGGGACCCACTATCACGGATGGCAACGTCAACCGACCGGTCCCACGATCCAAGCGGCACTTGAAGCCGCCATCAACAGCATCTCCGGCGAACAAGTTCATATCGTCGGAAGTGGTCGCACCGATGCCGGCGTGCATGCCTGGGGACAAGTCGCCAGCTTTCATACGCACTCGAATCTGCCGGCCGATGTCTTTCGTAAAGCATTGAATGCGAAACTGCCGGAAGACATTGTCGTTCGTCACGCGTGCGATGTTCCGACCAGCTTTCGGCCGATCAACGATGCCGTCTCGAAGCGTTACCGCTATGTGCTGCAGCCAGGTCGTATCAACGATCCTTTCGCGCTGAAGCATGCCTGGTTCGTCAAGCGAGTGCTGGACGTTGCCTCGATGCAGTCAGCCGCGAAGGCTCTCATTGGCGAACATGATTTCGCCGCGTTCCAGGCAACCGGTTCGCCGCGCCAGTCGACCATTCGCAACATGCTGGATGCGACCGTCACCATGCACGACGCCGACGAACGAATGAAGATCTTCATCGAAGTCGAGGCGACCGGCTTTCTGTACAACATGGTCCGGATCATCGCCGGCACGTTGGTCGAGATCGGGCAGGGGAAACGCCCCGCCGAAAGTATGGCTGAGATCGTCGCTTCGTGCGATCGATTGAAGGCTGGCATGACCGCGCCGGCGCATGGACTATACTTGCTGAAAGTGCATTACCCACCGCACATCGGCTGAGATCGGGCAGGGCAGAGCAGGGGAGCGCGATCCGATCGCTTCCTAAGATTCACGAACTTTTCGCAAGGCCAGAAACCAACATGCGTGTTGCTCATGTGATTACCCGAATGATTATCGGCGGCGCGCAAGAGAACACGCTCTATAACTGCCTCGATCTGATTCGCGACTTTGGCGACGACGTCTTGCTGATCACCGGCCCGAGCGAAGGCCCCGAAGGCAACCTCTTAGAGCAAGCGCATGCGCAAGGCTTGCCGGTGCAGACCTTGCCCAATCTTCGCCGCAACATCCATCCGTGGACCGACTGGAAAGGGTACCACGAGGTGAAGCAGGCGATCCGCGACTTTCAACCTGACGTCGTTCATACACATAGCGCCAAAGCGGGCATGCTGGGGAGAAGGGGGGCGATGGCCCTCAAGGTTCCCGCTGTGATCCATACCGTGCACGGGGCACCGTTTCATCCTTATCAGTCCAGCGTGGCTCGTCGCTTCTTCATCGCGTGTGAACGGTACGCCTCGAGCCAGTGCCATCAACTGGTCAGCGTGGCCGACGCGATGACCGACTTGCTGGTCGAAGCCAAGGTCGCCCCTCGCGAAAAGTTCCTGACCGTTTACAGCGGCATGGAGGTTGAACCCTTCCTGGAAAGTGGAATGCTCCGCGAGGCCGCTCGGGCTGAACTTGGCATTCGGCCCGATGACGTCGTGATCGGCAAAATCGCGCGGCTGTTTCATTTGAAAGGGCACGAGTACGTCATCGAAGCGGCCCGCGATGTGGTCGCCCAATGCCCTCAGGCGAAGTTCCTCTTCGTGGGAGATGGCATCCTGCGCGATAAGTACGAAGAGAGCATTCGCGAGGCAGGGCTGACTGATCACTTCATCCTGGTAGGCCTCGTTCCACCGAAAGAGATACCAAAGTACATCTCGGCGATGGATGTGCTCGTGCATTCCAGCCTTCGCGAAGGCCTGGCCCGGGCACTCCCTCAGGCATTGCTTTCGGGCAAGCCAGCGGTCAGTTTCGATATCGACGGAGCCCGCGAGGTGGTGTCCACTATGGAAACCGGTTTCTTGATTCCGCCGGACAATGTTCCTCAGTTGAAGTCGGCCCTGGTGCAGCTTTGCAGCGATCCCGAGCTGCGCGAGAAGCTGGGAAAAGAAGGGCAGCGGCGTTGTAGTCAGGTCTTTCCGCACCAGGTAATGACCCGTCGATTGCGTGAAATCTACACTGAAGTGCTTCTCAGAAATGGGCACGAAATCGCCTAAACCTGGGAGCTGGCGACGGTTACGACGCCTGGGGGCCTGGTTCACTCTTTTGAAGATCGATCGATTAGGGTAAGATTAAGAAGCCTGTCGATTCGACCGGCGCCGGAACAGTAGGGGCAAATCCTCGTCACGGATAATCTCATCGGTGTCTACCGCAGGAAGAAACTATATCGGTCCATACCGCCTGGTTCGCATGCTACGCACGAGCCAGACTTGCCAGGTATGGGAAGCGATTCACGACCTTGATAATCGCAAGGTGGTGATCAAGACGCTTCGCGAAAACTACATCAAAGACAAAAGCGAAATTGCCGCGCTCCGGCACGAGCATACCGTCGCGGCGAAGTTCGACAATCCGTTCGTAATTCACGTTTACGAATTCGACAGCTTCCGCGGTCTCGCTTACCTGGTTCTCGAGTTCTGCTACTCGCGAAATATGAAGATGGCCATCCGCGATGGCGTCGAAGAACTCGCCTACTGGGCTCCCAAGATTGTCGAAGCAGGGGCCAAGGGTCTCGGCTATATGCACGGCCATGGCTGGATTCATTGCGACGTGAAGCCAGACAACTTCCTGCTGGACAACGAAGGCAACGTCAAGCTGATCGACTTCTCGATCGCCCAGAAAAAGAAGTCAGGTCTGTCGAAACTGTTTGGTGGCGGATCGAAGGTGAATGGCAGTGTCCAAGGAACGCGCAGCTACATGTCGCCGGAACAGATCCGCGGCGTGGCACTCGACGACCGAGCCGACGTTTATTGCTATGGCTGCACCATCTTCGAATTGATCAGCGGTAAGCTACCCTACACAGCCACCAGTCCCGATCACCTGTTGGACAAGCATTTGCGTGCGGCGGTTCCGTCGCTGCAGGCTGCCAACAACAATGTTACCCCAGAGTTCTCTGGCCTTGTCGAACGAATGATGGCCAAAGACCCCAAGCAGCGTCCAGACACGATGGACGATGTGATTCGTTTACTGAAGAACACCAAGATCTATCGCATTCCACCGCGCAGGCCGGCCTCGTTGGTCGATCGCGAAGAAGCCGCGGCGGCAAGCGGAGACGATTCCAGCTCGACCTCTGGCGGAAATTGATTTTCGCCCGGCGTCGAACTCCCCACCCATTGCCTGGAGCACTGAAAGCTTTCATGAGCACTTCGATTTATCTCGACTTCGAACAACCGATTGAAACGCTCGAGAACAAACTGAAGGAACTGGAGTCGGTCAAAAACGACTCGCCTGAACATCACGACGAGATCCGAAACGTCCGCAAACAGCTGACCGACACGATCCGCGAGATCTACAGCGATCTTTCGCCATGGCAAACCGTGGAAGTCGCTCGTCACCAGAAGCGTCCCCAGTCGGCGGACTATTTGAACCTGGTCTTCGACGAGTTCGTGGAACTGCACGGCGATCGCAAGTTCGGCGACGACCGCGCTCTGCGAACTGGCTTCGCCAAGCTCGACAAGCACAAGGTCATGTTCATCGGTCACTTCAAAGGCCGCGACCTCAAAGAACGTAGCGAGTGCTTCTTCGGCTGTGCTCATCCAGAAGGCTACCGCAAGGCGATCGAAAAGATGCAGTTGGCTGAAAAGTACAACTTGCCGGTGATCACCTTCATCGACACGCCCGGTGCTTACCCAGGTGTGGGCGCCGAAGAACGTGGCCAGGCGATGGCAATCGCAGACGCCATGTTCGTAATGGCCCGTCTCAAGACGCCAATTATTTCGGTTGTGATCGGGGAAGGGGGGTCCGGCG
The DNA here is from genome assembly GCF_040718835.1 of Bremerella sp. JC817. Lineage (NCBI taxonomy): Bacteria > Pseudomonadati > Planctomycetota > Planctomycetia > Pirellulales > Pirellulaceae > Bremerella > Bremerella sp. JC817. Next base: position 438,721 of record NZ_JBFEFG010000274.1, read on the forward strand.
GGGCTTTGGGCATTGGTGTCGCGAACCGCACCGCCATGCTGCAGCACGCCTATTACTCGGTGATCAGCCCTGAAGGCTGTGCCGGTATTCTGTGGAAGAGCCACGAGTTCAAAGCCAAGGCGGCCGAAGCCCTGAAGTTCACCTCGAAGTACCTGCCAAAGTTCGGCATCGTCGACGACGTGATCGAAGAGCCGCTGGGTGGTGCCCATCGCGATCATCACCAAATGGCCGCTCGCTTGAAGATGTACCTGACCAAGACGGTCAACGAACTCTCGGCACAGAGCACCGACCAACTGGTGGAGGGGCGATACGACAAGTTCCGTCAGATGGGCGTCTTCCTGGAACGCGAAATGGAAGCCTCGGAAGGGCAGCCAGCGAGCTAACCCCAACCCTCCAAACGAATGACAATTGCCCAAAAAGGGCACTGCGAGTGATTTCGCAGTGCCCTTTTTTCGTTTCTAGAACTAAGCCAAATCCCCTCTATGGGATTGATTTTTCTCGGCAAAATAAGGCTGAAATGCACCTTTCACCGTAAGCTGGTGGGGGGGGGATCACAAAATAGCCACACGCAAGCTGCACAAACTTTACAGATGGCGCAGAAGTGGACATTAACTTTCCAGGAATGATCCGCCCCTCTCAGAAGCGTCAGGCAACCGCAATCTATTCTTCCGTGATTGCTACTGGAAATAACTTTTGAATTGCCACCCTCACGATGGCAGCCGCCTATGCGGTGAGAACGGCTGATAAATCAAAACCCATCGTTGACGAGACTGGAGTCCTGAATGAAGTCTTCCCTGAATCTGCGATCGCAACTGACGATCGCCTTTCTTGCTTGCGGCCTGCTGCCGCTGGTCGTGATGTCGACAATCAGTTACTTCCGGGCAGAGAGTGGCTTCGCCACGGTGAACCAGCACGCCAACGAAGTCTTCGAGCAGAATGCCACCAACTCGCTAATCGCCCAGCGCGAGCTGAAGAAGAAGCAGTTGAAGGACTATTTCGGAACGATCGATAGCCAGATTAAAACGTTCTCGGAAAATCAGATGGTGGTCGATGCCATGCGCGACATGGGGCAGGCCTTCCAGGAATTCAATACCGCCAACCAACTGACCGATGAGCAGGTCGCCGAAATGCGGACTGACCTGAGCGGCTATTACGCCGAAACGTTCGCGCCAGAGTATGCTCGCCGGAACGACAATCGTACGCCCGATGCGATGAACTACTTGAAGCAACTCGACGACACGACCGTCGCTTTGCAGCACGCGTACATTTTAGAAAATGAAAACCCTCTTGGGGAAAAGCATCGCCTCGAAGCGGCGGCCGACAACTCGAAATACACGCAGCTTCACAAAAAGCTGCATCCAGTCGTCCGCAACTATCTGGAGGAGTTCGGGTACTACGACATCTTTCTGGTCGACCCGGATTCAGGAAAGATCATCTACTCGGTCTTCAAGGAACTTGACTTCGGCACCTCGCTGAAAAATGGACCGTATGCCAACAGCAACTTCGCTGATGCATTTCGCCAGGCAGCTCAGGTCACCGAAAAGGATTCGACCGTGCTGGTCGATTTTGCTCGCTATACCCCATCCTACGAGGCCCCTGCAAGCTTTATTGCATCTCCTATTTATGATGGCGATAAGCGCATAGGCATCGCTATGTTTCAGATGCCAGTAGATCGCATTCTCAATATATTAGCAGTCCGTGATGGCATGGGAGAAACAGGCGAGACGATTCTGGTTGGCCCTGATTACCTGATGCGGTCGAACTCGCACCTCGACCCCGAAGGCCATAGCCTGCTCGCTTCGTGGAAGTATCCGGAGAAAGGCAAGGTTGATATCGACGTAACGCGAGCCGTTTTTGAAAAGGGAGAAACAGGAACGCTGCGTGCCGCCGACTACCGCGAAAACGACTCGCTGAACGCTTATTGCCCGATTGAATTAAACGGCTTGACCTATTGCCTGGTCGCCAAGATGGACGCTTCCGAAGCGTTCGCCGCCAGCGACAAGATGGCCGGGACCGTCGAAAACGTGAAAGGCTCGCTGCTGACCTGGTCGATGGGAATCGGCCTCGCATCGGCTGCCGCTCTGGCGATCTTTGCCTTTGTCCTTTCGCGAAAGATCGCTTCACCCATCCAGGATGCTGCCCAGTTCGCTCAACGAATTGCGGCGGGTGACCTGCGAACTCGCTGTGAAACCGAGGCGACCGCCGAGGTCGGATATTTAATCCAGGCCATGAACACAATGCGGGATAATTTATCCGGACTGCTGGGCGAAGTGATTTCGACCTCCGATATCCTGCAAGGATCGTCAACCGAACTGACCGGCACCGCAGAACATCTCTCGCAAGGTGCTTACGAGACAACCGAACGTGCCGCAACTGTTGCCGCTGCAGCGGATCAGATGTCGACCAACATGAACGGCATGGCCGCGGCCACCGAGCAGATGTCAACCAACATCGGAAGCGTCGCCACCGCCATGGAAGAGATGTCGACCACGATCAACGAAATCGCCCGCAACGCGGAACGCGCCGCTGCCTCCGTTTCGTCGGTCTCGAACCTCTCGGAGACCAGCAATGAACGAATTGCTTCACTGGGCACAGCCGCCGCCGAGATCGGAGCGGTCATCCAGACAATCCAAGAGATCGCCGAGCAGACTAACCTTCTTGCCCTGAACGCCACCATCGAAGCGGCGCGAGCTGGCGAGGCCGGCAAGGGTTTCTCGGTCGTGGCAACCGAAGTGAAGGAACTCGCACGCCAGACAGCAACCGCCACGGAAGACATCCGCAAGCGTGTCGATGCGATCCAAACGTCGTCTTACGATGCCGTCGAATCGATCGCGCGGATTACGACGGAAATCAAAGACGTGAACGAGATCGCTCACACAATTGCTTCATCAGTGGAAGAACAAGGTATCACCGCCAAGGAAATCGCCGGCAACGTCGCCCAGGCCGCCACGGCAGCCCGGACCGTTAGCACCGGCATCCACGAATCAGCCACGGCGAGCCACGAGATCTCGAAGAACATCTCGCAGGTCAACAACTCCGCCAACGAGTCAAAGACCCACGCCGAGAAAACCAAGGCGGCAGGCAACTCGCTTCATGTGCGAGCAGACGGACTGCAATCGACCCTGAGTCGATTCCAGCTTTCCGGAGGTCCAGGCCAAGAGCCAACCCTGAGCGCCTAACCAGTCCCGCCAAAGGACAAGCCAACCGAAAAAAGCAGAGCGGAATCGACCAAATTCCGTTCTGTTTTTTTGTGCGCCGAACGGACCCAAATCGATGCCGAAATGCGACTGGCAATGAAGTTCATTTTGAACCCAATCGAGGACATCAGCGAACCCTCGGAATTCATGAACTTCATCAACGGAAGCCAGCCAACAAACGAGCTCGCAGCGAACACGAAATCAGCTTACGAGCGGCCACAGATCTCGCGCTGCATTGGCTTCGAAGTTCACGCAACTCCATCACGAACAGCGAGCAACGAACGTCGCCTCAAGAAGCCCGACAACCGACAGCCAACCATGGGCCAGGGGACCGAGAAACGAGATTCAGGCCGAAAACCCTCGACCAGAAAGAACCCCCACTGCAACGTCCGATAATGTTTGTAACTTGTTGAGACGCAACAACTTACGTCAAGTCTGACGCGAGTTATCATACCCCTGTCAGGGTATGGCGATGTCGTTATGCAGCGGGTTTGCGCATTTTGAACAATGTGCCACGCGCTAAACGATCTGCCCGCGTATTCTAGCCCACGTTCTAAGGGTCGGCCAGACTTCGACAATTTCACGTCCTCGCAGTGGGACGCGTTCTTTCAAGAGCAACGCTATCAACGGGGCCTGGACGCTTATTTGACGCGTGCCCAGGCAGAGGGCAGGGAAGCGGAAGCCGAACGCACCCGCCATGATGGCGTCTCGATGCGTGAGCTGTGGGCCGCCACCAGGGATCAAGAGGCCCCGGAGGAGCGTACGGGGGAGGAGTCGAGCGACGGAGGAGGAAGCGGGGGAGGGGCCTCCCCTTTGCTTGAATCCTCTCAGAAACAGTGTGACACCACGTGTGGACCTGTCCAAAGTCGGGACGAAGTCCAGACTGACTACTCTTACGAGTTGCGGCCTTGCCGTTGTAAGTCGTGGTATTGCCCCGACTGTTGCTGGGTCAACGGGATGGATTTGCGGCGCCGTTTGAAGGCGGTCTTGCAGACCTTTGAAGCGGTCCAGATGTGGACGTTCACGGTTGATCCGCTTTTGTTCTCAAGCCCTCGTCAGGCGTGGGACTATCTCAAGGAAAAGCGGTGTATCTCCCGCTTGATGCGATCTCTCCGTAATGGCGGTTATCTGCTCTCCGATCGGTATTTCTACGTTGTCGAGTGGCAGAAGGAAACCGAGATGGTGCATTTCCACGTTCTTGTTGAAGCTCGCCACATTCCGATTGAGCGTGTGCGTTATGAGTGGTCGAAGTTCCGGCCAGACTGGGCAGGGCCTCAGGAACCGAATCGCCCCGCGTTCGGTACGGTGCGATTTACGAAAACGAAACCTTTCGTGAGCATGGAACACGCCGCAAACTATGCGACCAAGTATCTAACAAAAACGCCCGAACACGGGTTTCCGTCTTGGGTGCTCGACTCTCAAACGTATATGCGGCGTTACCAAACGTCGCGTTACTTCTGGCCCGCTAAGGATGAGCCGAACGGCACCGACGCGGACGACGTGTTGCAACCAGGTCAAAGGGCAGGGGACACGCAAAGTCCTGAGGAAGAAGAAGCCCAGCAAGAGGCGGAACGCACGACGATCCGGCAACGCTTGGCCGAATGCAAACAAGGTGCAACCGTCATTTTGAAGGTACGCACGAATTACCCCGACGGTCGCGTTTTCGACGGGACGCGTCATGTAATGAACATCGGGTTTAGCTTCGCCCGTTGTCTTGAAATCCTCGGGTTTCGAGATGTCGATTTGAGGAAGCTTTCGTTGTCTCCCGCTCAACTGCGGGTTCTGGATCGTGAATGGCTCCGATTTGAAAAGGATGGCCCAGATGGTAGCGAGAACTAGTCAAAACAAGGCTCCGAAAACTGCGAACCCTGGCGGGCTTCATCGTGCCCCGTCAACGGCTCGCAGCTTGAACATTGCGTTCACTAAGGAGCAGATGAACTTCCTCACCAAAACAGCCGGACAGTTTGAGGTATCGCCGGTCGACGTGTTGCGTGTGCTTGTCGATGATGCGATCCGGTTCCCAATGGTATCGGAATCTTTTTTCAAAAACCTCAGGAAGTAGTTCAGAACTATTTCATCACAAGTCGATAGGTCTTTGTCCTAAACTTAGTTGGCGTTATTGAGGAGTTTCGCTGTGAGTCAGAGTACTGACAAAGTTGACATGGTTCTTGCTCCATGTCGCATGTTGTTTGAAGACGTGACCGTCGTAGTGTCACGCGGTTCGTGGGGTACTGCCCCTGTTGTCGATTTTGTCGAGGTACAGTTTGCGTGGCGAGGTGGTGCCGACAAACTGCGTTTGGCCAACGACAAGCACACGAAGGACGAACTGCAAAACTTTTACGATGAGTTCGCACCTTACAACGGCAAGGATTGCCGTGTCGTTTTCAAGACGCAGGCCCGCCCAGGCCAATACGGCAACGCTTACAAGTTGCTGGAAGTGGACGAGATCACTTTGCTTTCGGATGGACCCGTTAGCAAGGCGAAGCCGACTTCGTCCGGCGTTATTTAGACGACTCGGGGCGGTCTGCTTTCACGTGGGCCGCTCTGCTTTTCCTCGGGGGGGGAATTTAGCTCATGGGATCAGGTTTGCGAACTCCGGCTGTGCTGATGATGGACTATGTCCTAGCGGGCTTTGAGTTGGGCCTGATCCTTGAGCTTTGTATTTTTTTTCCGGTTGCCGTGCTTCTTCATGTTGTCAAGAAGGGCCTTAACAGAGGTTAGTTTTATGGTTCGCAATGCGAAAGGATTCGCTCAATGCTCGCTCCAATCTTACGAGCAATCGTCCCGATCGGTGCCGGTCTCCTTCAGTGGGCGTCTACGGGCTTACGGGTCCACCTTCATGGGGAATTGCCGTTCCGCCGCCGCCAAGATTCCGAAGGTCAACCTGTTCGGCCTTCTTATGGTCGCAGCCGTGGCAGTCGCCGTTCTGGGCGGCGCGGGGGAAGTTCTCGCCGCTGATCCTCAGCCGACGGAAGCACCGACGAGCGAACTTTACAGCGTCGGCGTTGATTTCACGGTTGTCGTCGATGCCATCGCGTACCGAATCGGCGAATTCCTGAACAAGTGGATCTTCTTTGTGATCGGCTTCGGCGTCGTGCTGGCGATCGTCGCGTTCATGAAACGCGGGAAGTAATCCCAACCGCTTAGCAAGTGTGCAAACTCGTTGTTTGCGCACGCCAACCGGGGGTGCTGGGGCTGGGGCCTCCTCAGCACCCTCTTTTTTTTGCCCTGTCGAAGGATGCGAGATGTGGACGGAAGCGGAGAAGGAAGAAATTCTGCAACGGCTTGCGGAACTATCGGCCAGGGCAGGGGAGGTGCACGCGTTCAGCGAGTTGAACGCAGCCGGGACATGGGCTGTCCTCGGCTTTCTCGGTTTCTTGCTGCTCTGGCATTCTGTGTTGGTGTTGTACCGTCGATCGGGTTAGCCGATGTCTACCGTACCCCAACCGCCGACTATATCCGCTATGGCGGCACCGTCGTTAAGGAAACCAACACCGGTGGAAACGAGGTCGACGGCGACCGCTGGAAGCTGACAACGGAAGGGGACGACGACGGAGTCGTTCAACGGTTTGTCGGTCTCCCGGATGGCGAGTACCGGTTCGCGGTTCGTGCCAAGCGATACGGGACAACTGACGCGATTACATTTCAACTTTTCGTTGGTGGTGTTCAGCGTTTGATTCGTTCGGTGGTGGTTGGTGCTGACTACGATGACACCGCGAACGTCTTTTTTTTGGTCAACGGCGAATCGGTTGGTTACACGTACTCGGCTGGGGCTGATTACATCGTTAGTGGTGGCTCCCAGGTTGAAATTCGGGTGACTGGCAGGCCTCATTACTTCGATGATCTCATTATCTATCAGCAGGGCGACGAGTCGTTAACGCCGATCGACACCGAACCACCGGTTGAGGATTGCGATTTGGACATTCAACCAGAAGCCGATTCTGCGTTTTTGGCTGAATATACCTTTGTGCGGCTCGCGTGCTGCGGTGGTGGTGCCTACGACATTTACGAGCACAACACGAACGGCACTTTGAAGCGTGTCCGCAACCGTGAAAAGGATCAAGATTGTGTGTCTCCTGATTGCGGCTTGCCTGATGCCCCTTGGCTTCCTGACGGGTTGAACCCGTCAAATTACGACGTTGTTTCCTCGGTCTGCTGTAATGGGCAATGGTACGACATTTATGGCGATCCGTCCGACGAGTCGGCACAACGCTACTTGGTGCCGGTCCCTGATCGCGATGGCGAGTGCGAATGCACCGGCCCTAAGGATATTTGTGATTGCCTCGACAAAGTCGTTGACGCAATCGACCGGGCGAATGTCTCTATCCAAGGCGTTCGCGACGCGGTTGTTGATCAAGGCACAACGGCCAATGAGCATTTGGAAGCGATCTTGAACACACTCAGCTGGTTCAAGAATGACGCCCAGGAAGCGGAACTGCCCGAGCATGAGATAACCCCGGGGCAGCCAACAGCGGAACCGCGATTGATCGAGCTTCCTTGGGAAGGGATGCCCAGCCATCCGAAGTTTGACAATTTGACCATGCGCCAGTTGCCTAACGAGATCGAAGCGGAACCGTTGACGATCGTCTTTCCAGATACGGAAACCGAGCTTTGGTCTCCTGACCAAATTGAATGGTCATCTGACAACGGCTTTGAGTGGTTTGAGAAGTACGAAGAGTGGTTGCCGATGGTCCGTAATGGCGTCTTGATCGTGGTTACGATCTTCGTCGTGATGTGGGTTTGGCGTGACGTGCAAGGGCGGTAGCTATGAGTGATTTTTTCGGCTGGATTCTCGATGCCATTTTCGCATGTACCAATGCGATGATTGAAGAGGCGGCTGGTTTGTTTTCGTGGTTGCTGAAAGGCTTGTGGATAGCGTTCGAAGCGATCATCGAACTGATTTGGAATACGCTCTTGTCCATCGGTCAGCTGACGTTGATTTACCTCATGGATCAACTTGGTATCCAGGTCGATCTAGATTTCTCGGCGTTTAATGACGTCTTCAACTGGCTGGATACGTTCCTGCCGATGCATGAGATTTTCACTCTCTTGAGGGCTTACACCCTTTGGCAAACGGTGGTCACTGCGTTCCACTTTGCCGCCAAGTTCAGGCCGTTTTGATGAAATGAAAAGAGCCGAGGTTGTCCCCGGCTCTTATGTCGTGTCGTTCATTTTCCTAGTGGGTTTTCCAGAAGGTATCGGAGTGTGTCCCGCTCCTTTTCGGCTCGCTTGAGTCGTTCGGATAACAGACGGTTTTGGCTGATGCATCCGACGATGCAAACGGCTGACAAGCATAGGCCAATGGCTAACCCAATTAGCAAGAATTCGTCCATGTCAAAAGTCCCCCCCAACGTATCGTGCAACATATTCGAGAGCGATCATCAGGCGTGGTGCCTGCTGGGTCGGTTCGAAGGTGTGCATGCGTTCGGTGCCTTCATCGTGCCCCGGCTTTACGGAGTATTGCCAGGCGTCCCCGTCTCGGTCTGGATGGGCCGACACAAAAAACGTCTCGGTCGTTTCTCGGTCCAGCACGAAGAAGGTCACGTTGATTACCTGCAAGTCATCTTCCATAGTTCGCAGTTCCTTAAGTTCTCAAACAATCCCTCGGGCTATCCACCGATTTCGCATTACCTCGGCGGCTTCTTTCTGGTGCTTCGCTCCCACAAACTCTTCATTGCCTTCTACCCACACAGCGGCGTTCCCTCTTCTGATCTCGGCACCCTTTCTCAACAATGCCGCCGCGTCGATGGCATAGCGGCAAGACGCTATCCACTGTCCCCCAACGAAAATTCTGTACGGCTTCTCTTTCATCTCGTTCCCCAATTGCTTACGCATTCCAAGCGGTGGGCAACCCGGTTTCCACCTGCTGGCGGTAGCCAGCCCTCCGCAACATACCTCCCTCGCTCCCATAGACCGCACGGCCAGCGGTGGCCGATGCGTTTTGCCATCACGCGGCCCGTTCCAGGCCTCCGCAACAGCACGACCGCACGCCGCCCACCCGGCAGGCCACACATTCAAAGGGCCAACGGGCCGGGGGAGTGGAGGAATCGATTTGTCGCAAAAGCAGCAAACGATTTCTCCATTCCACCGGCCCAGCGACCAACACAACCACCAGAGGGCGAAGCCGCCTTGCAATTAGGCAGGCCTCCCGTAGTGGACTCAACGAGCATGACAAAGCTTGCTTTGCGCGTGCTCGTTGATGACACGGAGGGAGGCCTTCGCGGCGTTCGGTGTGTCCCTCGCTTGCGTCCGAAGGGGCTTTGCCCCCTGAGTCTTCCCCCGGTTCTGATTCAGAGCCTCAACCATCACAACAAGGTGGCTAGGGCCGCGTTAGTAGTGGAGGGCTCTTGCTTTCTCAGCGTCTTCGCGGTGAAAGCGAGAGCCCGCAACGAGGCCGACGTTTTAGTTTTACGCACGTCGGTAGGGTCTAGGGGTGCGGGGTGTCCCCGCTCCTTCTCTTACGGTCTCCATTTGGAAAGGAAATGACCTTGCATATCAACGAGAACTCCACGCTAGGGTTGCTCATTGGCACCATGGGCAGCGGGAAAAGCTTCAGCATTGCGAAAATGCTGGTTGAAGAATTCATCCCGTATTACACGGGCGAATTCTGGACAAATATCCCACTCAATGACGACGCAATCGCGGACTACTGCGCCCAGCGTTACAAGATGGACCGCGACCATGTGAAAGCCCGCCTTCGTCGTATTCCAGACGAGGAGGTTTTGTTGTGGGTCGAAGGAAAGAGCAACGTGTTCGCGTTCATGGATGGCGTGTTTGAAAGACGTTGCGAACAGTACGGCCATGATCCCGATTTGTTGGATGAGGACAAATTTCCGCCCGGTCTTGTCCACCCTTTGTCCCGTTCCATGGTCGTTGTCGATGAAGCGGCGGATTTTTTCCCAAAGAAGCCAGCTCCAGAGTTGACCAAGCCCATCGGAACGCAAATTGACTATGTAAAAAAACGTGTTCGCAAAGTCCGCCATTTTGGGGCACGCGTTCTTTATGTCTTCCAACGGCTTGAGGACATCGAGCCCGCGTTTCGAGACCTCGCGGAATTTCGCGTTGTGCTGACGAAGTTGGGAACGCAGCCGGTGCCGTACTTCAATATTGCGGTGGATGACTTCGCCCAGTTGTTCGCCAAGTTCACCGGCGTCTATTTGCAATGGACGACGCGTGAAACTCTCATCCGTTACCAGGAAGCGTTTCAGAAGATGGGAAGCGGCGAACGCTTCTTTATTCACAAACGGTTTTTTCCGTTCTATGAATCTCACAACATCGAAGGGAAGGGGAAGGGGGCTCCCGATCTTCCGGCGTTCAAGCGTTTGAACTGGAAGCAGTTTGCCGCATGGTTTTGGCGTCGTAACTGGTGGGGCATGACCTCGGTGACGGCGGGCGTTGTCGCGGTGCTCGTCTGCTTTTATCCCGGCACATTAGCGATGGACGCGTTCCATGGGCTGCGTCATGAGTTTTCGGCCGCGTATGACGAAGCGTTGAAGAAATCGACCATTGAGAAGAAGAAGGAAAAGGGAGAGGCCCTGACGCCTCGGGAAGTCGCGGCCGATCCTGAAGCAGGACTTAACCAGCTGCGGGAATCAAACCTCGAATTGGCGAATCGAGTGATTGAACTTTCAAAGCTGCTCGACGTGTTGGCAGAGGACAGAAAGCACCTGGCCGGGATCGTTGAGCGTGCGTCTCAGATGGTCATGATTGATGACAGTGGAATCATTTTGCGTAGTGGGGAACGGGTAAATGTTGGCGAAACTATCCCAAGCGGGGCTTTTAGCGGTCGAGTTCTTCAAACGGTCCAATTTCGGGACAGTCAAGCCGTTCTTAGTGATGGCACTCGTCTCCGTTTGCAGCAGCTGCCGGAGCCCGTTGCCGACGATGGAACCCAACAGGCCGACGTTTCAAGATCACTATCGGGAACTGCTTCAAACGACCAAGGATGGAAGTCCGCCACAACTTCAAGTCCATCAGGCGACGTTGTCGTTCTCCGCTCTGGAAATGCCGATGGTCCAGTTCGTGTCGGAGATAGCCCGACAAGCGGACATCAGTATCGTAATGGCCAGCCAACTCCAGCAACGGTCGGTAACTATGGTGATGAAGGAGCAGCCGCTAGAACAAGTCCTGGACGCCTTGTCACGCCAGTTAGACGTGCGGGTGCACCGAGCAACGGCAACTCTGTACTATCTCGGCGACCTCAGGCCGGAGGATAAAAGCGTGTTGGTGCGTCGTGTTGGCGGGCTCTCCGCTGGTGAAATCCAAGACGCCATTAAAACCGTCGTGGGCTCCGCTGGTGTTACGGTGTTTGCGGATGGTCTTATCGTCGTGGCTGATACACCGGCAGTCCTTGAACGCGTCGTGCAAGTGCTCGACGGTGTCGAAGCGTCGTTGCCTGCGTCGTGGGTTGCTCAACTCTATCTGGTGTCGATGTCGCGTTCCGATCTACACGATTTCGGGTTAGATGTTACACCGGCTCTTGATGTGAGCTTGGCTTACGGTGTTGGAAGTCTCACGGACACGTCCGGGGCTGTGCAGGTCGGTCTTAATGCTCTGTTAGAAGCGGTTCAGGAACGCTCCTCGATGGATGTTACAGCGTCTCCCATGTTTTACTTATTAGATGGAAGACGGAGCACATACCGTCAAACAACGGAGATACTGTTACCAGAACGCACGGTTTCCGATCAAGGAACTGTTACCACGACGGGTTTTCGCCCATATGATACGGGCGTGATATACGACGTGACTTTACGCGAGAATTCTAATGGCTCCGCTCGTATGACGGTTTCGGTGGAACTCTCCGAGCTTCGAAGCATTAGCTCCGATGGAACGCCAACAGCTGACCGGCGACGATACGAGGGGGAAGCTATTTGCCGATCTGGCGGCGTGTACCTGATTGCCCAGGTGGAACAACAACGACAACTCAAGGGCCGTCGTTCATGGCTCCACTCTGGTTGGCGTGACAATGAGCAAGGCGAGATTCTTCAACTTTGGGCGCGTGTCGTTCGGGTTGATAGATCGCAAGAAAACTCAATGCCGATTTGTGACCAGGTGGAAGCCGCGGCACAACCAGGCATTGCCGAGCTGGAAGCGTTCAGCCTAGAAAATACGGGGTTTTTTACTGAGGAATTACACAACGATTTATTCGCGATTCCTAACGAGATCAGCAACCAAACTCAAGAGATTCTGCCCAATGGTCAACCTTAAATGTCACTTCTGCAACACCGAAATACAAGTTGAATCGGTGGCGATCGTCGAGCGTCACGGGTGGTTTGTCTACAAGGACGGGACCACTTGTAAGTGCTTCGGGTGTGTCATTGCTGGCCTTCACGAGGAAGAAGAACGGCATTGGCAGCGAGTCAGGCAGGAAAACCAACGAAAGGACAAGTGATGATTCGGCGTGCGTTTGTCGTGTTCCATTTCGCGGCCCTCGGGTTCGCGTGGCTCCTCGCGGGGTCGTGCTGTTTGGTCGGAATCAACCAGGGGCCAACGGCTCAAGGTTACTTTGCGTTCGCGTCGGCTGTGGCAGTTTACTACGTCGTTGGGCGTGTTGCCTCCGCCGACTTTTGGAAGCTCGTTTTAAGAAAGGTCAAGGAAGATGAAACGGTTCAAGGGTGAAGAATGGCAAGCGATCGTCAAACGTTGCAATCGTGTTGCCGAGCTGCTTTGGGAAGATGGCCCGGTTCGTCGGTTGTGTAATTGCGTGTTTGCGGTTTCCGGGATCGTGATCGCGGCGGCGTTGCTTCTTGTCACGCGGGTGCATCCTCTCACTGCGATCTTTGCGGCGTTCGTCGGTGCGACTATTTACGAGTCGGTTCGTTATGCGGTAGCGGGCGAAGCAAGAAGAGATGGGCTCCGAGTCCATACTTTGCACGCGGTGCCTTGTCGAAGATTTAGACGAACGCGTCGCCCGCTTGGAAGAGGCGCAGTTTCGACAGCTCGACGAGACAGAAGAGGCTTCACAAAGATTTCACTTAGACGCCATCCGAAACGCGGCCTAGGGTTGTTGTCCGTTGGTTTCGAAGTTCATGAGGTTGAAGAATGCCATACGATCCGTCAAAGCGTCGGCAACGTGCGCTGCATGTTCCCGATGCTATCTGGGAGAAGTTCAAGAAGCGTTGCCATAAAGCACGCGTGCCGATCCAAGCCGTTTTGAATGAGCTTATCGAGCAAGTAGCCGACGGCCACGTAAAGATTGACAAGCCCCGAAAGGTGCTTGTTCGTTTTGCATTGGGCCGGACGATCAATCTAGACCATCGAACCGACTTTCGGTAAGAATGGGCCGTAACGCACACGAGCCGGGCTTCCTGAGGGAAACCCGGCTCGATTTTAGAAACGATCCGACCGAATAACTTAAAGGCTCGTAGCTTTTGAGTTCCGACCGTTTCGCGTTCGTGGGGTAGTTATACCCACGACTGTTTTGGTGGCCAACCCCAAGTAGCAATTGGGGTTGGCCGCGTCTCCGCTGAACACCTAATGAAAGGGCCGCAAACCCGCCAGCGGAGACGTGTACGACATCGTTGTTTCTCGAATGTTACCTGTTTTATCTAGACGCCGCAACGTCCGATAATGTTTGTTATGTGCGGTTCGAGGCCTGTTTTTACCGGGAAATAGCCATTTCCCGATTTCCGGGCACTTCTACCCTGACGTTGCCAGGACGCACTCAATACCGCGGCTGCTGTGGGTAGTACGGCTGGCCGTTCTGCATCGGATACGGCGTCGCCGGCTGCTGCTGATTGAACTGCGGGATGTAACTTCCGCCCTGCTGCTGTGGCGATGGAATGTTCATCTGTGGCGGATAATAAGCTGGCTGCGGCTGCTGCTGATACTGACCCGAATATTGCTGCCAGTTCTGCTGCATGTTTTGCGGATTCTCGATCGTCTGATTCACGAAATTCTGGAACTGACCTGCCTGATTCTGAACTTCGTTTTGAACGCGATTCTGAACCTGCTGCTGAACGTTATTTTGGAAGTCCTTCAGGCCTTGCTGGAGATTGAAATTGGCAGGATCAAATGGCGTCGTCGAATTGCCTCCCGAGACACCATTTCCGGTCTCGGCAAACCAATCCGGGTTCTCACCATTGATTCGCTGGTTGTATCGATCGATGAACGGCCCAACGACTTCATTCACTTCCGCTGGCATCACGCCGTCCAGATTATGGATCAGCTTGGTGATGTAGAAACCAGACTTTGACTGAACGATTTGCTGGCGGCTTTCATCCTTGGTCAATGCGACAGCGAACATGGTCACAATCACACACAGAAGCACACCTTTGACGAAACCAAGACCGGCGCCGACCTGGCGATCCCAGTCCTTCAGCGCGAAGCTATGGAGCGTCTTGTTGATCATCGAGAAGACAACCCAGATGATCAGCGAGCTGGTCATGTACAGGCCCAGCATCGCCGCGGTGTTTCCCCAAGGCGACTGAAGCCCCAAGGCATTGGCGACTGGTTCACGAAGCTGAACCGAGACGAAATAGCTGGCGACCAACGAAGCAAATGAAGCGACTTGCCATGCCATGCCTTTGTACAAACCCCACAGGATCGCACCTGCCAGGACCGCGAGCATGAGGAAATCGTAAGCAACCATTTTTCTTCGTCCGTCCCTGAATAAAACTTCGCCCCAGAAGTCGCACGAGTATACGGACCGAAGACGGAAACCCGAAGGTCAGTTTTTCGTCTGCTAGCGGGCAGCCAGAAACCTGATCTGGATACGAAACGCCACAATTGAGTACAAGGTCCTGAACTCACCAAACGCAATCATGCGTACCAAGACCCTGATGCCATTTCGAATGCACACTGGCAGGGGGGCGCACCGGAACATTTTTGAGGCAGGGGATCCATGGCCGACTTCAATACCCATATTTCGACAAGCACCGTCGTTGGCGTAGGTGTTGGTGTTGCTGGATCTGTATTTCTCGATTTGCCCATGACCAGTTGCATGCTGGGTGCGGGCCTGTGCAGCATGGCCGGCATCTTGCCCGATCTCGACTCCGGTTCTGGCCGCCCTCTTCGTGAGACGAGCAGCTTGCTGGCCGCCGTCGTCCCGATGTTGATGGTCGATCGTTTCCAACACATGAAGATGGATGCCGAATCCATCGCGCTTGCGGGCGCTCTGGTTTACATCGTCATCCGTTTCGGCGTGGCTGAAGTCTTCAAACGCTACACGGTCCATCGCGGCATGTGGCACAGTATCCCTGCGGCGGTCTCGTGTGCGCTGCTAGCGTTCCTGGTGGTCTCGGGCGAGAACATCGAAGTCCGCATTTTCAAAAGTGCGTGCGTCTTCATAGGATTCATGGTGCACTTGATTCTGGATGAAATCTGGAGCGTGCAATGGAAGGGGGCTCGGCTTCACTTCAAAAGCTCCTTCGGAACCGCGATCAAATTCTGGTATGGAAAAAGTCTGTGGTCGAACATTTCGACTTACGGCAAATTGATCGTGCTGGTCGTCGCCGCTGTTGGCGATCCACTGATGATGCAGCACTACCGATTCCATCCCTCGCACAATCATGAAGCACAGCAATTGGCTACCGATCCGCTTCAGGTGCCAGCTCAATATGTGACGCAGCCAGGTCAGCCTTCACCTTACGACAATCAGCCGATTCGCATTCCTGGCGAACAGCCACCCCACATCGCTACGCAACCTTATCAGAACGTCGAACGTTAAGACTCAGAGATATCTCTCTTAGAGATCTAGTATCGCGATTCGAGTAGAGTCGATCGCAAGTCAACGTTGGCTTGAGATTACCAATCGACATGAGCGACTAAAGAATCTTGCTGCTATCCAACAGCAGCGTGACCGGGCCATCATTCACCAGGCTCACTTTCATGTCGGCCTGAAAGATTCCGGTTTCAACCAGTACGCCCTCATCGCGGATCCGCCGGACGTACTCTTGGTACATTTGATTGGCCTCTTCCGGCCGGGCCGCGGTGATAAAGCTTGGGCGACGTCCTTTGCGAGCATCCCCCAGCAGCGTGAACTGGCTGATGGCCAGAATGCTTCCGCCGATGTCGACCACACTCCGATTCATTTTGCCTTCGTCATCTTCAAAGATACGAAGATGAATCGTCTTTTCGACCAGATACTTCAGGTCGGCTTCGGTGTCACCTTCGGCGACTCCCAGCAGCACCATCAAACCACGTTCAATCTGACCGACGATGTTGCCATCGACTTTGACATGGGCTTCGGAAACTCGTTGAACGACCCCGCGCATCAGTAGTGCCCCCCTGCCCCGGACAGCACAGCCATACGATACGATTCGGTCTGGTCAACCGCGTCCGGAACAATTGTCTTCGGAGCGAGAAGTTCTTCGTTGCTGGAAACGCCAGCACGGACATTCACCAGTTCGACATTCACCAAAATCTCTCGGCCTTTGCTGGTGACTGCTTCCCATTGAATGCGATGTGGAAAACCAGATGCAGCATCCAACAACAAAGTGGCACCATTGGCACCGCGATCGAGGAACGGCAACGCACAGGCTTCGTGCGTTTCGCCCCCCTGCTTCGTTCCGCGGATTAAGAGAAACTGGCGATCGCCTTGAACGACTCGGTCAACGGTGTCGAAGTGATAGCACTGGGTCATCCGCCACATCAGGTGGGCGATCCCGGCTCGAGGCATGGTCTGTCCCGATGAAACGACCTGGTTGAGCCGGACCATCGAGGCGGACTCGTCGATCTTGGTTCGCCACTGCGTCCACAACAACGGTTCGCTGGCGAGGATTGCTTGCTGAAAGTAAATCGGTGCGACGGGATCGGTCCCCTGCAAAATGATTCCGTGACGCTGCATAGCGCCAACACCGGTTTGTGTGTATTGACCGTTTCCTCCCCAAGACTGCCCAAACAGCTTCACCTGCCAATTGACATCCGCGGTGATCCCGTCGGTTCGATACCACCGGTCGACCACGTTCTGCAGTAGCGATTCAATATCGCCTTCCAGGCGGCTGGTGCGCAGCGTCCGCCCTGCCCTCGAGACATCTCGATTGCTTTGCTTCAAGCTTTGTGAAGCGGCTCCGACAGCGACTCCGGCGGCTAGCAGTGCTACCGCCAGGAAGGCTGTTAATTTGAAACGATTATCTTTCATGGCTGGGATTTGCCGGTTTTCCCAAAGAATCCTGTCCTGCCACGCCGAACATTAATGGCAACAGGGATAGTCTTGCGCTGCTGGCGTTATTGGCACGGATGTCAATTTCAACTCGGCGATTGTACGGATTTCCCTGAGGCCGGGTCCACGTCAGTCGTGCAGTTCTTTGGAACCTCATGCAGACGTAGTCCTAAACCGCTCGCAACCATTCGTATGAATACCTGAGAGGATCTCCGCTCTTGCCATGGAGAATGCCGCTATGGAGTGGCAGCAAGGGTTTAGTGAGGGGGAAATCATGAAACAAACTTTGTGGATGTGGACCTTGATGCTCCTGACGGCTGCGGCCGGTGCTGGTTGTCAGCACGTAGGGCAGCAAGCGACAGGTGGCTACAACTTGCCTCCGGCACAGCAGCTGGCTCACCCCGGCCCTGGCGTCGGCGGTCCTGGCCCGGGTGTACTTGCACCTCCGCCAATTCAACCTGTGTCGGCCATGATGCCGATCGGTCCTGGTGGTATTCCACCAATGCCGGCTCCAAGCTTCACCAGCCAGGTGCTGTTCGTCTCGCCAGACGGCATGCAAGTTAGCTGGGACATCGGCGGAATCGGCGCTTACGATTCGGAACCACGAATCGTGCCGTTCTCGAAGAACTTCCCACAGGGCGGTATCTATCGCCTGAAGATCACGAACATCGAAGGCCAACCAGGCGTCGAGCTTTATCCGACCCTGGAAGTTGGTTTCGCCACACCGCGAACCGAAGCCTTCCTGGCACACAATGCTGTTCCAGTTCAGTTCACCGAAGACGACTTCGCTCAAGTTCGTAGCGGCACTTACGTGACCAAGGTCATTTACCTGCCAGATCCGAACTACCAAGAGCTGGCCCTGGCCAACGTCGAAACGTTGGTCTCGACTCGCCTCGACCCAGGTGTCGATCCGATCGTCGAAGCTGATCGTCGCGGTACGATCATGGCCATCGTTCGCCTTGGTAACAAGGACCTCGAAGTTCCTGGCGAAGAGCTGGAAGGCATGATGGCTGGTGGTATGCCTATGGGTATGCCGGCTGCTGGTGCCGCTTACTGTGGCCCAGGTGCAGGCTCGCCTCCACCTCCAGGAATGTCGGCTGCCATGCCGAATCCTTACGCCGTTCCTTACGTCGCTGGCGTGACGGTCCCGAACTATGGTATGCCGATCACCGGTACGCCAATCGGACTGCCTGGCCCGCCACACATTCCGCTGGGTGGACCAGCCGGCCTGCAGAAGCATGTGATCAAGAATCACACGCACACGCACATTCCAGGTCCGACCGACAAGGTCGCCCTGCATGTCAAGCAGCGTCCGGGTATCAGCTACCCACAGCCGCCAAACCGTGCCTGGATCACCGAAGAGAATATTCATCCTTCGCCGAACCTGGCTCAGCCTTATGGCGACATGCATCAGCAGGTTCCACCAGCCGGTGGATACTACGACGCCGCCGGTCAGTGGTGCCCCACTCCGTAGGCTGACAACTGCCCAAACTCCATGGCAATGGAACAGGGTCGCGGAGAAACTTCCGCGACCCTACTTCCATGCCGGAAGAGACTTGGCTCAGTCCCTTTCAACCTGATCTGGAAGTAGCCTGAAGGCCTTCCTTCCTGGTCCCCAAAAGTTTTCCGTCCCCCGCATCACGCAGAGCTTCAGGGAAGAAGATCGCCGTGAAACGAGAAACACTGCCCAGCCTCTGGCTGCTGACTGTCATCCTGGTCCTGGTCGCCTCGAACATGGCGAAGGCTCAATCAGGTTCGGTCCCTCTATATACCGAACGACTCATGCCAGGTGCCATCGGTCAGATGCAACTGATGAAGGGACGCGGTATCCCGGGCCACATTCAGCCCGTCAAACTGATTCCACCCGCTGGCACCAAGATCGCCCCGGTTATTGAAGGCAGCTTCGCCGACGATCTTCCTTCGCCGCAAACGTTTGGCTGCGTGATCGGAGCCGTTTATCGCTTCCGGTTGTCCGAGATTCCTTTGCACCCAGGTGCCGAGTTGTTTCCGACCGTCGAAGTGATCGACCGCACTTACCCACCAGCCGGCATGGAACTTCAGTTCCCGATTCCAATTCAAATCACCCAAGACGAACTGCAATACGCCTTGGAAGGCAAGTTTGTCACTCGGGTGATCTATCTCGAGAACCCACGGACGGCCGTCCCCAACACTTACGAACCAAGCTTCCAGCCTTGGTTCGAGGTCGAAGCGGGTCAGGATCCTGTGGTGACCGCCGACTTGTTGGGCCGACCTGTCGCTATCCTACGACTTGGTTCACGTCGCCCGACTCAAGAAGACATGCCTGGCGAGTTCACTTACCAGTCGCCTCCGATTCAGTTGTTCGGCAATCCCCCCCCTGCCCCGGCCAACGGTGTTGAAGTTCCGATGGAGCAACCGGTGCCCGCGACGGCAGTCCCCATGCAGGCCCAGCGTCCGATGATGCCGCCTTACGGCGTGCCACCTCAAATGGCTCAGCCTTATCAGGGCGCACCGCAACAGCCATGGTACCCTTCGCAGCGATAGACCGACGGAAACCACAACCGATGAAAACGATGATTGCACTGCGAAAGTTCGTCACGCTCGCCCTGGTGGTGGGATGCGGTTCCACGTTCACGGCCTGCTCGCTCAATCGGCAGGCAAAGAAGGAAGAAGCGGCTCCGCTTAAGCCGGAAGCAGGCATGACGTTCAACGAACGCTACCCAGCCTACGACTACGCGGCGGCCCCCTCCCCTGCCCAAGTTCAGTCGGCCAATGACACCGGCTTGAATGGTGTACCAGCCTATCAGCCACGCTTCCAAGGACAGACATTCCAGGCTCCGACCAACACCGCCACCGCACCGCAGTATTCGCAACCGGCCGGTGCCATCCAGCGGACTTCGGCGGAAATGCCAATCCAAGGGCAACCAGTGTCGGCTCAAGTTCCGGTCCGCCCCGTGAGCTATGCCTTCCCTCGCGGCCAGGTCATGCCACCTTGTGGCCCTGGCTGCAGTCACCCTAGCTCGATCTGCCATCATGGTTCGACGGCTGGTTCCTGCCAGGCTTGTCAGGCCGCCGGCATTCCTTACCAAGCTGGTCCGTGCTGGCCTGAAGACGAATACTTGTACGACGGTGGAGACCGTTTGGTCCGCACCGAAATCGACGGCGAGTTCGGTGTGCATGGTCTTGATATTGAAGACACCGTCGGCCATTACGACACGCTGGAAGGTCAGCGCATTGTCACGCCGAGTAATCGCGTTTGCGTCTATGCTCCTCGCTTCGCTGCCGTCCGTAAGGTGACTGGCTTGAACCAGGAAATCCTCGGCACGCAGATCTCAGGCTTGGACGCCAACCTCCAACTCAACAACCAACAGCACAATGGCACCCCAGCCGGTGTCGTTCAGCCGCTGGCTCTGCGAGGTCAAATCGGCGGCAAGATGGCCAACGCTCTTACCGAAGACCTGCCTGGCGTTCAGATCCAGAACGGTGTTCGACTGGCCCAGTTTGTCGAAGAGTTCAAGGCTTACGAAAACCTAAGCATCATCCGCTACGGCGTCTTCGATCAGGGCGAGAAGGCTCGCCTCGCTTCCAGTCTGCTCAATGCGGTTACCTGGACGCAGAACCAGCAGGTTCAAGTCACGGTCGAAGGTCGCAAGGCTTCCGAAGTCGCTTCCGGCAAAACTCCGCAGGAATTCGTCTGGTCGGAATTGGCCGGCGAACCTCGTCTGCGTGTCGTGAAGCTGGCCGACAAGGGTGCTGCCGAACCAGGTGACATCGTTGAGTTCACGCTTCGCTTCGACAACGTCGGTACCCAGGTCATGGGCAACGTGACGCTGCTCGACAATCTGACGCCACGTCTCGAGTATGTCGAAGGTTCGGCTCAGTGCGATCTGGAAGCAACCTTCCTGACGCAGCCAAACGAAGCAGGCTCGCAGCTTCTCCGTTGGGAAATCACCAACCCACTGGAAGCTGGCCAAGGTGGTATCATCCGCTTCCAGTGCCGCGTGCGATAAGCTCGGCCGCGGCTTCCTGGCGAATCTAATCCTCGGCAGGAACGTTTTCGCGAAGCCATCGCTGGTGATCGGCTTCGCACGAGGGACAGAACAGCGCGGCAACCCCCTGCTCTGTCTTGGCGACATCGCCCCATAGCTTGGCGTTGGGAAACAATTCCGATGACCACCGTGCCGGGGCATCGATAAAGAAGATATCTTGCGGCGAGCGATATGGCAGCATCCGTTCGTGATGGCGGCCGCAGAACTCTCGACCACGCGTCAGGTACGCGGTAGGCAAGGCGCCGCACAACGGACAATAACCATCTTCGATCGCATCGGTGACGATCTCGCTACCGCATTGGCATTGCCCGACAACGGCCCCTGGGCTGGAAGCACTTCGCAGATCCCCCAGCACGAATTGACGAGGTCGTTGCTGGCAGTGAGGACAACTGGAATGCTCGGAGTCGTTCCAGTCGTATTTGTTGCCACAGTCCGGACCACAGATAGCTCGCACTCTCACCTGGTGAATGGCCAACGAATGGTTCAGGCAGCGTGAGCAATCCAACACCTCACTCACCCGCAGATCAAACAAATACTCGCCGGATGTCTCCCAACGTTCCTGCAAAATGGCTCGTTCTACGCGGATGAATGCCTCCTCGAACGCCTCCTGCTGTTCCTCCAGGGCCTCTCGTGCGGCAGTTCGATCGAGCGGTTTCTCGTCGCTTTGCTGTGCTACTTCCGATGAAAGCTGATTGTAAAGCTCTCGATCGTCTGCCGAGAACTTCACAACGACGTCGCTCAAAATCGCTTGCTCTGACGACAAGAGAGGAAACCACCATTGCTGCTGATGGTATCCGGAACGGACCCGCCGAGTGCGAGCCCCACAATCACAAACCCCGTGAATAAGAATCATGCACGCTCTCCAGAGTTGTGGCGGCAACGAGAATCATCGGGCGAAATCGGTCCAATGACTCTCGTTATAGACCATCTACCGCGAGAGCGCAAACATCTTTTTGGAAAGCGTGGCCTTTATGCCGGTGGCTCTTTGAAAACGTACCGGAGTGACAAAGCCCCTCTTCCAAAGCAATCAAGGGGCGTAGGGTCTCCTCGAAACGAACTATAAATCGAGCCGACTGACATAGATGCAGGTCAGGCCCAACATCACGCAGATGAAGATAAAATTGTGCACGACCGGCATCACGATATTGTCGGCCTGGCGGACTTCGCGAAGGTCGCCCGTCGATTGCGGGCCCTGGAATGAGGTGGTCGATTCCTCCGTCACCAGGTACTTCAGCAAATTGTTCAGCTCGCCTGGCTTCGGAAAGACATAGTAGATCGGCTGCACGATCCAGTCGTACGTGAATCGATACCAGTCGGAATCTGGCCAGCATGTTTCAACAATCTCGCCGCTGGCCAGGTCATAGGCTCGTACCCGGTTCTTATTGTCTGCCACGAGCATTTGATCTTCATGGAAGGTAATCGCCGAGGCGTCATTGTCGATGGTGGTCCCCTCCCCTGCCTCGATGTCGTACAGCCAAAGCGTGCCGTTGTGGAACAACACTGCCACATGCTTTCCGTCGGAACTCGTTTCAATCGCGGAAGGTGGCGTATCGCCGGCGGGCCGTAAGGTTTGCTGCAGTTCCAAGGTATCGGCTTCGCGGAACTCGATGCGTCCATTCTCGTCGGCAACAATCGCCACTTTGCTTGTCAGCCCGACCACGACATCCACCTCTTCCTCGCGGCTGATCTGCTTCGTGACTTTGTAGCCCTTGCCGCCGTCCCGATTCAGGATAACCAGGCTCCCCTGGTTATCGATCAGCAGGCGATTCGAGGCGGGATCGATCGCGGCGGCAAAAGGTGGAAAGTACGGAACGCCTCCGTCCGGACCAAT
Organism: Bremerella sp. JC817; assembly: GCF_040718835.1. Taxonomy (NCBI): domain Bacteria; kingdom Pseudomonadati; phylum Planctomycetota; class Planctomycetia; order Pirellulales; family Pirellulaceae; genus Bremerella; species Bremerella sp. JC817. The sequence continues at coordinate 461,878 of NZ_JBFEFG010000274.1, forward strand.
CCGTTCAAATGATTTGGCTCCACCCAATTGGATATCGAAGCCGAGGATCTTGGTCTTCTTTTCTTCCCCTTTGCCTTGATACAGGAAGACGCCGGCCGAGCCGACCACCAGGACGTTGTCTTCCGAGTCTTGCAAGATCCACGAACCACCAGTCGGCGGACTAGCCCCTGTCTCGGCAACCCAGTTTCCAGACCACTTCGCCGTCATGAACTTACCACCGCTCAATCCCATGCGGCGTGGCCCCATTCCCCCGCCCTGCTGCAGGTACATCATCGTTTTCGTTGGTGCATGGTAAATCGGTCCGACCATGATCGACTGCATGGCGATGTTCTCCGGACCGCGACGATCCGACTGCAGAACCACTTCCCACGAACGGAGATTCGGATTCCACTGCACGAACTGTCCAATCTGCGTCACCCCGACCAGGCCTTCATCGGTATCGACCAGACGGACCAGCTTGGTCGGATTGATGATGAACGGCTCGAAGATCGAGGTCTTCACCAGGCCGATTCCAAAGCAGGCGTAAAAGAACAAGACGGTGATCACGATCGAGACAATCGAATTTCGCCACAGCACCCCTGCGAGTGACGAGACCGAGTAATAGATCGCGAACTGGAACAGAAAAACGGGAATACAGTACAGAAGGGCCGGGCTCCAGACATCGAACTGGATCCCCATAATCAGCCATAAGCCAACCAGGAAGTACGTCACACTAAGAAAGACAAACGCGCACCCGCCAATGTACTTGGCGATCACCAATAGCGATCGCGAGATTGGTTTACTCAGCAGAAGATCGATTGCCCCCGGCTCGAACGTACGCGGCATGATCGGCGCCGTCACCAGGATTGCGACAAAGATCGCAAACATCCCGACAAACACGTCGATGAATCCTGTCAGCACATACTTCACCGTGATCGGCAGAAGCTCGCGCGTGATCGGTAGCGGGACCGGTGCCCACATCAGCGGATAGGTTAAGTAGAGTTCTTCTGCCGGTACATTGCCGAGGTGAACCGGAAATGCATCGCGAAGAAGAAGGCGATTCACATACGCCAGGTCATCTCCGGAAAGTCCCTCGGTTCCTTTGTCGAGCAGAACTTTCGTTTCCTGACCGAGCGTGACGTCTTTCCAGGTTGCTTCGTCGTAAAAATCATTCTTGGGTAAGACGGCATTCAAGCTATCGATCACATCGTTGACCTGGGCCGCGGTGAACTTGCCCGGGTCGCTTTGCACTAACTGCTTGAGCGGATCGTTGCCCATCGCAACCAGGCGTTTACCCGGACTGGCTTCGTCGGCGTTGGCCGCTTCGCGCAGGTCTTGCACAAATGCCGGCACGTCGCGAATGCTCATCCGGTTGAAGTTCACCATCCGCTTCACGTCGTAACTCAGTGGTGCCAACGCGATCAGCACCAGGGTCAACGCCAACAGCAAAATGTAGAGGACGCGCGAGACGATCGCTTCGTGGAACGAGTCGTAGATGACGGTCAAATAGGGTCGCATCAATCGGTGCTTGTTCTAGGAGTTGCGCGGGTGGCTACTGCGGCGTTTCGCTGGTCACGATATTGAGGAAGGCTTCTTCCAGGCTCGTTCGGAGCCGACGGATTTCAACGATGTCGATCTGATGCTGCCGCAGTTGATCGATGCATTGATTGAGCATGGCCTGGTCTTCGGCCGAGACGACAACGCGAGCCAGATGGTCGCCGTCGGTTTGCCAAGGTTCCGTTTCGACTGCTGACAGGGCGTACTGCATCTGGTCGATCGAACCTCGCATGACGAATTCGACCCGAGCATTGGGGTGCGTGGTGATCTCTTCAATCGTGCCCACCTTTTGGACACGTCCCCCCAGCAAGATGGCAGCCTGGTCGCAGACCATTTCGATCTCTTGCAGCTGGTGACTATTCAAAAAGATGGTCGTTCCTTCCTGCTGCAGTTCTTTCAGCAAGCGACGAATATCGGCTCGGCCAACGGGATCGACGCCGTCGGTCGGTTCGTCGAGGATCACCAGCTCGGGATTGTGCAGAAGCGACTGGGCGATCCCCAAACGCTGTTGCATCCCCTTCGAGTATTTATGAACCGGTGTGTTGCCCCACTTGGAAAGTCCGACCCGCTCCAGCAACGCGGGCCGTTTCGCCAACACTTCCGAGCGACTCAATCCACTTAGCCCGCCGTAATAAATCATCGCGGCGTTGCCGGTCAGATGCCGCGGAAAGCGATGGTGCTCTGGCAGATACCCAACCATCTTGCGACCCAGTCGATCGCCCAGCGGTCGTCCCAGCAAGGCTCCATTGCCGGAAGATCGCTTAACGAGCCCCAACAGAATCTTGATGAGGGTCGTCTTGCCGGCTCCATTGGGACCAAGCAAACCGAAGATCGTTCCGCGCGGAACCGTCAACGAGACTCCACGTAGCGCATTGACCTGCTTCGACGTGAAAAGCCCCTCACGATACGACTTGTGCAGGTCTTGCACGTCGATAATTGCTTCCGCCATGAGCCCGATTCAGAGATGAGAAAAGCGTCGGTGCGTGCCTGGTCCATCCAAGACAACAACGCACCAATGGTACCGTCTTCGCTTCGTGTTACCAATGATCAGGCGGATTGGCTTCCGAATTCTCAAGAAAGGGGGAAAAGAATCACGGAAAAGTCACAATGGCCATCAATCGCCCTGGCTCACTTAGTCAGATACCACGAAAGAACCATCTGGCACACTGTTTGCTCTCCTCGGATTCAAACAAACTCGCTGGTGCTGCCAGGCGCCGCTTCATTCGTAAACAGGAGATTCGAGATGACCCTGATGGTAATCATTCTGGTCGTGGTGATGTTTTTGGCCCTGAGCGGAGCAAGCTACGGCTACGCTTCCCGTCCTGTCGATGGACCTTATCCAGTCTACATGGCGCCACTAGGTGGTCTGGCCAGCTTGCTGCTGCTTGCCCTGGTCGTCGTACTGGTGATGGGCATGCTGAATGGTTTCGAGGGCTTCACGCTCGACCTTCCACGAATCACGGTCGATCCGTAACCGCTTACCCCCTGAGTGCGAAAAGGCCTGGACGTTATCTTACCGTCCAGGCCTTTTTCTTTTCTTGCGTCAACCAATGTCGATTGGTTACTTCGCCGCGTTCGGAAAGACTGACTTCCAATCGACCTCTTCACCCGGCTTGAGTGGTCCTCGGACGACCCACTTGGCCGCATCGACAATCAGCGGTGGATTGCCAAGTTTCCATTTGAACTCAGGATGGGCACTAAACAAGACGAACCGCCCTTCCCCGTACGATCCGCCCAGGATCGCGGGCGTCCCTGGCATCACGCCTCCCTTATCGTCCCCTTTTTTGATGTCGGTACGATAGGTGGCCAGGGCCTTGGTCACGCCGAAACCAGGTTCGTCGGTGATCTCCCACAGCGGACCATTAGCGTAATACATCTCGAGCTTCGGCTTCGCACTGTCGCCTGTTTCCAGCTCGACCACACCTTTGCCGCGTGCCCAGCGACCATCTTGGTAGTCGATGCAGCGAGCGTTGGCGACTTCCACGTATTTCAAGGCATCGTTGTGACCACGCACAAACGAGTAGCCACCTGCACAGCTGGCCATCACGCCGCCGCCACGACGGACGAATGCTTCGACCAGCTTGCCACCTTCTTCGCCAAGCGACTTGTTGAACTTCGTCCCGCTGCCGCCGCCGATGATGAAGATGTCGAGGTCGTCGAGCGCACCGCTGCGGACCTGTTCGCCAGAAACCGCTTTGGCTTCCATCCCGGCTTCGCGAAGAATACGAATGTAGAGACCTTGGCTGGTGTTGCTGCCGGGCTCGGTGGCCGAACTCAAGACACCAACGCGAATTGGCTTGGCCTCGGTCGTCGCTGTCGCTTCCGCTCCAAATGTCGGGGCGGCTGTCAGCGCGGTGAACCACAAGACCATCAACAATAGAAACGGACCGAACATTCGGGGGCAGGCCATAGCTTGTCCAGGGGAGAAACGGGGAGAGTGGAATCCTTTTCATTTTAGTTCCCACTCGCCGAATCATTATCCCCAGAACGACGGCATTTAGCCTAGGCAAGCCATCACGGCTTACTCGCTACGGGTCGAATCGCTACGACGGCTACGATTGGCCATCGACCATTGTCGCTGCTTGCCGGCCGGCGGACCGAGCCAGTCTTCGATCACACGCAGTGGCGGAACGCCGTGCTGTTCCTCGATATCTTGCTGCGAGCTGGTGACCCATTCTTCCGCTTCCTGGTCAAGCTGATTCCAGGCCCGTTCGTAGGTCTTCATCTGCTCGCTGCTTAACTTCCACGACAACGGAGGATCGCTGCTGCCGAAGTAAGGAATCGAAACGACTTTGAACTGGATCGGGTAGAGCCCTGGGCCGGCCGTGCGGTTCTGTCCGAACGAAGGGCGACCTTGTGAAACCTGCCGAGCGGGAATGCCTCGGGATGGCGTCGCTTTGTCGGAAGAGACTTCCGAGGAAGAGATTCCAAAACGTTCCAAACGGTTTCTTGCCTTCCGCTGAGCCTGCAGGCTGAACTGCGAATCGCCTGCGTACTGGGCATCAGACGGGCCATCTTCGGGCGAGCTGCGATCTGGGCGGCGCGACAAATGATGCAGCACCCACATCACCTCTTGTTCGGTGACAGTACGATCTTCCAGGAAACCAACTTCCAACTGACCGCGTTCGGCCTGCGATGCGCCGCGAACGTTACTCAGACCTAACAGCGGACCAATCGTCGCGTAGCTCAACGCCTCGAACTGTCCGCCTGATTCGTCGAAGCTGGCGTGCGGCGAACTGTCGCCATAGTTGTTGATATTGATCAGCAAGATTCGGTCGAACGGACGTTCTTCCGGAGTCTTCTTGCAGAACTTGTCGATCAACTGGCTCACACTTTCCAGCGCCGTCATGATGCCGTCGTTGTCGGCGTAGGCACCGTCCCCCATACGAACCGCAGGCATGACCGCCTCGCCGTTTTCGTCGGCGGCTGGCTTGCTGATCGGCGTGACGTACGGGAACGAAGCGGACAAACGGACCGCCGTGGCGACCTTCATATCGAGATCGTTGCTCCGCAGATCGAAAGCAGAACAGTGCGGATCGATGTCGTGTCCTGCTTCTTCCGAGTTGTGCTGATGTTCATGCAGTGCCGCCGAACCAAGGATCACACGTCGGCCCGATTTCACATCGGTCGCGTTGAAGACCACCACTGGCAGTTGGCCTTGCTTCGACAAGTCGCCCCAGGCACCGAGCTTGGGTGAAGGCCGGCCGGAACTTCGCATGGTGAAGTCCCAAAAGTGTTCGGCAGCCGTACCACGATCGAAAGGCGTGAGCGGTAACACATCGTGGAAGGTCGCGGCAAAGAAGATCGGTTCGAGATTCGATTGCTGGGCACGCTTGCGAACTTCTTCCAGCGGAACCGGGTCATTGGCGTCGCTGATCGCATCGACATAGTACATCGAGCCGACACTGCCACCTGAGACAGCACTGATCATGCCGAGCGAGTTGCGGAAAGTGCCAGGCCAGCGTTCGTCGAGCCGCGTCAGCACTTCCGCCGACCAGGCTGCCGCATGGATCCCGCCCCCTGGGGCAGTTACCACGATCAACGTTCGCTGGTTGCTCTGGCGAGGATCGCGCGAGCCGCTGCGAGGAATGTCGCGGGCCTCGATCGCTTCGACCAGGCTGGTGGAAGCAATCTCGCTTCGTTCGACCTTGAAGTCGTAGTCGCGTACGAAGAACAAGGCGAGCCCCAGGATCGAGGCGGTCAGCAATGTTGAGACACGGAATCGATCGAGCCAGAATGCCATGCCGGAAGCAATGGTCGTCAGGATGGCGACCACCAACGCGAAGTGGCCAATCGTCGGAATGACCTTGGTCAGGTTGCTACCAGGAAAAAGAATATGCTCGGCGATGCCCAGCACAAATGTGGTCGATAGTAACAGCCCCAATAACAAGGCCAATTCCAAGTGCCCTGCCAATGGACGTTCGATGCCGTCGGTGTCCTTCATCGAATAGCCAGGCCCACGGACCAAACCGATTCGAGCCAACATCACCGCGACGCCGCGCGGCAGTTTGGCGACTTCTTCCGGGCGATCGAGAAGATGGTCGTGCTGATGATGCAGCGATTCAAACGGAAAGATCCCGCGCAGGGGAATCACGCCGGGCAGGAAGTATTTTCGGAGGAAGCTCAGCATCACCAGCGACAATGTCGCCAGCAAACCGCCCAGCAGAAATCCGCCATACAAGGTTTCGACGGTGATGAACTCGCGATTGACGCGCAGGTTCAAGTCTGCGACCAGTGTTAAACCAGGCATCGGCAACAAGACCCAGGCCATATAAAGCCACGCCGGCCAGCCCATCCCGCGTCGATGCGAATCTTCCATCATCGCGGCCAGATCACGCGCCTCGCGATGCGAAACCTTGCCGGTCAGTTCGTTCCAATGCGCGAAGCGTTCGGCACCATGCACCCAAGCGGCACGGATTTGCAGCAGCAACAGTGCGGCGGTCACGTACCACGAGAACGAGGCCAGAATCGCCTGCGAGAAGTTATCGAGCAGCAATGCGTTTTCCATCAAAAGTGGAAGCGCAAAGCGGGAGACTGGGACGATGGTAACCAGCAGCAACAAACCAAAGATCGAGAACCGACAGGTACTCGAGACATTGAAAAACTCGCCAATCTGCTGCCAATTGCCAGAAGGCGTTTTCGATTCAGCCTGCGATCGCGTTAACTCACCACCGGTAGTCATACGTCGGTCCATCCTTGGATTGTTTCCAGGGCTCCTCTTCTTCATCCCTGCTCGCGGCGCGGTCGGCGCATGCGAAACTTGCACGTATCTTCCTTATCGGCAAGCTGGTGAAAGTTTGACGATTATGTTCTTGAATCGATGAGAACTTTCCTCGGATTTCCGCCACGATCGGCCGGTCTGAGAGCCTTTCACGAAGCATCTGCTGGCATGCCGGCAGCTAGCGGCCCCCTACCCTGCTACCGTTGGCGCATGAAAAAAGCCTCGAACATGCTGGGTGCTTGAGGCTTCGTTGTTTCTAGCTGGATGCAGAAAGCTTACTGAGGCAGACGACCTGATTCGATGACCGGGAATTCACCGGTACAGGCCTTCATGAAGTTGACCAGATCGGTCTTTTCTTGCTCGGTCAGATTCAGCTTCTTCATCTTGTCGCTCAGGTACGGATTCGGGTGACCACCTTTGTCGTACCATTCGACCACTTCTTCCAGGGTCTTCAGGCTACCGTCATGCATGTAAGGTGCCGTCTGGGTCACGTTACGGACGGTTGGGGTCTTGAACGCGCCGCGATCCTTCTCTTCTTTGGTCACCTCGAAGCGACCGAAATCTGGCTTCTCGACATCCATCCCGATGCCCAGGTTGTGATAGAGTTCGTCACTGAAGTTGGCGCCGGCATGGCAAGCGGTGCAGTTCCCCTTCTCGCTGAAGAATATCTCGCGACCACGACGGGCACTTTCCGACATCCCCTTCGCCTTCTCCTGAGCGTCGGCATACTTCTTGTAGAGCTCGGGATCGTCTTCCTCCAGGAATTCGAGCTCGTCAGCAGGGAACTGCTGCTCGAAGCTACGAACCACTTCGTAATAGTCGTAAGGTGCCGGACCGGTGACGATGGCGCGTTCGAAGGTCGCGATCGCTTTACCAACGTTGTCGATGTTCACACCGTCGCCAAAGATCTTTTCAAACTGAACCTTGTAGCCGGGAATCTTCTTCAAGGTCTCGACGCAGAACTCGTGCGAATTGGCCATTTCGATCGGGTTGGCGATCGGACCGACCGCTTGCTCTTCCAGCGTTGCCGCGCGACCATCCCAGAACTGAGCACCACTTAAAATTCGATTGAACGAAACAGGCGAGTTGCGATTGCCCTGTTGGCCATCGACACCAATACCGAACTGCGACTGAAACGCCCAACCGAATTCAGGCGCATGGCAGCTGGCACAACTGATGGTACCGTCGGACGAAAGACGTGGATCGAAGTAGAGCTGGCGTCCCAGTTCGATCTTGGCACGCGTCATCGGATTCGCGTCGAGCCCGGTGATCTGGCCAGCGGCCGCATTGAGGCCATAAGGAAGTTCGACCTTCAACGCTTTGTGATTCGCCGGATCGGCCAGCCACTTGTTGAGTTCTTCCAACTTCAAAGGACCTTCGCCCGGGATGCCGGCGGTCAGGGCAGGATCGCCCAGAACAACCGTGTCCGAGCTTTCGGCGGCATGGATGCCACTAGCCAGGGTAAGCGAAGCGGCGGCAATCGCCATTGCCAGGCACATGGATTTCATAGTGTGTGTTTCTCCTCGACTCTTACAGGCAGACCGCCAAGGCCATGGTGACTTTGCGTGGGAATTGCTTGGCGAACCTGAAGATCCCCGGAATCGATTCCAGGAGATGTGGTTAGGTGGGTGCGTCGCTGACTTTGGCCGATGTGTGGGAGGCGAATCAACGCATACGGTTATTATGGCAGAAACGATTTGCGAAGCGAAATCGGATCCGTGATTTTCGCCTGATTTTCGGGGAAACCTGCTATTCCAGGCAGCACCTACGAGGGGCCGCGACCGTTTGATTGATTGAGTCTGGGTCTCAATTTCCGAGGCCTCTCCCCCCTACCCTTCGCGCATGAAAAAAGCCCCGAGACGATGCCCAGGGCTTTCGGCGAGTGAATCGCAATCGTTCGCTTAGCTGGAGTATTCCGCTTCGAAGAATTCCTTCGAGGCATCTGGCGAGGCCTTGATGCTGCGGGCGCCTTCCTTCCAGTTGGCTGGGCAAACTTCGCCATTGGCTTCAAAGAACTGCAGAGCCTGAACCATGCGGAGGGCTTCCTCAACGCTACGGCCCAGTGGCAGATCGTTGACGACCTGGTGACGAACGACGCCGTCCTTGTCGATCAGGAACAAGCCACGCAAAGCGATACCGCCTGGCAGCAGCACGTCGTAATTCTTGGCAATGCTCTTGTCGAGGTCGGCGAGCAGAGGATACTTGATTTCGCCGATACCACCTTGGCTACGAGGCGTTTGACGCCATGCCAGATGCGAGAAGTGGCTGTCGATCGAGCAGCCCAGGACCTGGACGTTCAATTGCTTGAAGCTTTCGATCGCTTCCGAGAAGGCAATGATCTCGGTTGGGCAGACGAAAGTGAAGTCCAGCGGGTAGAAAAACAGCAGGACATACTGACCGCGGTAGTCCGTCAGGTTAACCTTCTTGAACGAACCATCTTCCATTACCGCTTCCGCGGCAAAATCCGGAGCTGGCTGGGTAACTAAAACGCTCATCAAACTCTCCCTGGTGTTGGGTACTGCTAAATTGTTGGTAGCTGGAGAACCGGATTTGATCGGGACCGTGGTTCATGGTGACACGTTCGCCACAGCGTCGCAAGGGGCCGTTGACGACCGATCAAATCCGTAGTCTGTGTGGGAGATCGACGCTGACTACGCTCCATCCCTTCGCAGCAACATCGGGTAACTTGGACCTTATTATCCTCATCCTCAAACAATAGGCAACACCCATGGCTAGTTATTTTTCAATAGGCATCTTGATTGCCGGTATCGTCACCATAACGGGCTGTTTTTCCGCAGACGGCGATCTCGAGGGGAAATGGAGCGGTCCTCTTCTGATTTCGGGGCCTGTTTTGCAATCCGAATCAGACTCGGGCCAGCCAGTCATTCAAAATGCCAAAGATGCTCAGCCCAGCAAAATTGGGACGCTAACAATCGAGTTTCAGGGCAACCACCAACTGCAGTTCGCCATCGAACCGAGCGGTTTGGAAAGCATCCGCGTCCCCACGCAAGAAACGGTTGAGTACGAGATCGTTGAAGTGATTTCCGACCTTACCGTGATTCGGCTGCAGCGCAAAGATAGCTGGTACGAATTGCAACTACGTCGCACCGGTCCCGATACGATTACGTTGCACCAGATCGATGCCGACCCGCGTCTTCAGCCGGTCAAACTGAAGCGTGACCGGCCTGCCAAGTCGTAGTCGTAGAAATTACTCGACCGAATACTCACGCGAACCGTAGACACGTTCGCGATAGAGAACCAGCCCGTGGGCCGCGTGATACAGGGCACCACATTCGAGCGAAACCCCTTCGGTACGCTCGAACACTTCGCACTGATACGATGCGGCTCGACGAACCCATTCTTCTTGCAGTTCTTCGTCGGTCAGCGCGATCGACAGAAACTCAAGCGTGTGCCCGGTCGTCCCCAGGTTCTCGGCCAGATCGGGTGAGCTACCAGGACGCTGGAAGTAATTCACGCTCAACGCACCATTGGGGTTCTGATACTGCCGGGCATTCACAATACTCTGCTGAATCAGCTGCTCGGCATCAGCCCAAGGGCCTTCAATCGGCAAGCCGGCCTGCTTCCGGCGTTTGAGGGCCATCGACAAGCCAATCAAACGATGCGTCCCGCCACAAGCACCATTCTCGAGCCCTTGCTCGACTTCGGTTTGAACCAGATCGGTGATGCTCCACTCTTTGCCGGACGAGTCAGTCCACGAGTGGTCGGTCGGAAAATACTTGGTCAGCCCGATCAACGTCCAACTGAACTCTCGCAAGTGATTGCGTGAAGAATCTAACTGAACCTGCTGAACAAAGTTGGTCATCGTAAACGTGTCGGGGCCGACCACAAACTTGGTGTCGGCCGGCAAGTCGCACTGGGAAAGAATGGCCAGCCACTGGTCGTAGTGCCCCTGACCGGAGCGTGTTCCAGGCTCGGTCACGGCACGCATGCCATAGACCTCTTCCGATTCGTCTTGGGTCAGAAGCTTGTTGCCACGTTCGATCGTCCAGCCATTCATCACCCCGCCCTTGCAAAGGTAGTCGACCACCGAGATCGATTCCCCGTCGTGCGTGACCGGAAAGACCCGACCGTAAGCCAGGCTACCGTGCAATATCTGCCAGGCAGCATGGTCCTGCGTGTTGAGGTGCCGATGCTGCAACGTGAAGTCGAGCACTTGATCGATACGGTCGCGAAGTTGTTCCGGCTCGATTTTGTCTCCGGCTGAGATGGGAAGCGCATTTTGCGACAACTCAGGAGGCATCGGCCGGCAACTGGCCAATGAAATCAAGCAAAGCAGAACGAACAAACGGGAAGCAACGGACGTCATGGAAGCAAGTCTGGCAAGACAGAGAGTGGGATACCGAATAACAGTCAAAATCGATCAACTCCCACTACTTTAACTCAGAACGTGCTGGGATGAACTTGGTTTTGCCCCGTTTGAGCAAGAAACTCGCCCCGGCAACCGCAGAAATAGCCGCGCACCGGAAGGGCGCTATAATTACGAGATGGCCCGCAGTTTGCATCCTTACAGGATGCATTTGCGATTCCTGCCATTTCTGCAGGAAACTGCCAGATTCAACCTACAGAATTTGATCCAAGCTTTTGGAGACATAAACCGTGTTAATGTTTGATTTTCGCTACTTCCTGTTCATCGCGCCTGCCTTAATCCTGGCGATGATCGCCCAGGCTTGGCTGCGAAGTGCTTATGCCAAGGCGATGAAACAGGCCGCTCCCCTTTCGGGGGCTGCCGCCGCTCGACATATCCTCGATTCGGCGGGTTTGTACAACGTGGAAGTCCAACAAATTGGCGGGCAACTGTCCGACCACTACGACCCACGTGACAAGGTGCTGCGTTTAAGTACCGATGTTTATTCGTCGCGAACCGCGGCCGCTGTTGGTATCGCGGCTCACGAAGCAGGTCACGCCATTCAGGACGCCCGGAACTACGCGCCGCTGATCATTCGCAACCTGGCCGTGCCGGCCGCCAACTTCGGTTCCAGCTTTAGTTGGATTCTGCTGATTGCAGGGTTTGTAATGACGAACCAATACCTGCTTTGGGCTGGGATTGGTCTGTTCGCTTGCGTGGTGTTCTTTCAGTTGATCAACTTGCCAGTCGAGTTCGATGCCAGTAGCCGGGCTCGTGGGATTTTGATCGAGATGAATATCGTTCCACGCGAAGAAATGCCGGCAGTTCGCAGCGTTTTGAATGCCGCCGCGTTGACCTATGTGGCCGCCACGCTGCAGTCGGTTTTGACGCTGCTGTATTACATCATGCTGGCCTCGAACCGGCGTGACTAACGGGATTCCGCGGGCATACCCCTCAATTTGTGCCTTGAGCATCGCTTCCGCTCGAAGCACACTAGAGAGATGCCAGACGCGGGATACAACTCGGGCGACCCACCTCCGATGTGGCTCTACATCGGAGGTTTGCTCTTATTCATCGCGTTGATCTTTGCCCTCCGCGGTTGTTAAGTGTCGCCTTCGAGCTTGCTGACAGAGAGAGATTGAATGCTGATTCGCTGGGTCTTTTTCCTTGTGGTGTCGACCACTCTCATTGCGCCACTGCACGCGGAAGTTGTTTCGGAAGATTCGCACGAGCTAGATGCTGCGATCGACCACCTGCAGCAGTCAGGTGCCCGCGTTCATCGCAACGGATCGTACCGCGTGACGATCATGGTCGCCGGCAACGAAGAAGTCCAAGACGAGATCCCGGCCAGCTATTCGCTGAACCTGATGGAGACCCCTTCGACTCCAGAAACGCTCGATGCCATCCTGGTGCTTCCTCAGGTCGAAAGTCTGTATGTCGGTTCCGAATTTGAACGGACCGCCGAGGCGTGGGATGCGTTGACGCAACTGGGAGAGCTGAAGCATCTTTATCTGATCGACGATCTGTGCGATGCCGACTTTCCTCGGCTGGCTCAGTTTGAAAACCTCGACGTCCTCTCGTTGCGTCTGGGTGGCTTTGCCCCGGATCAGATGTGGTACCTCGAAACCCTTTCGCAATTGGAAACCTTGTCGCTGACGGTCGATCGCAAGCTCTTTCGCAATTACCTGAGTGGCCTGCCAGAGATCCCGAATCTGAACCACCTGGAAGTCACCATCCTGAACGATTCGCCGATTTCGTTTCAAGGCGTCGAGCATCTCCGCAGTTTGAAGTCGCTGGAAATCAACGCCAAGAATCAGCCCGCCAGCGAGCTGCGTTCGATCGGCCAGTTGCCGAATCTCCAGAGGCTTCAGTTGGCGCACGTTCGTTTCGAGCCGGAAGATCTTTCGCTGCTGCACGAACTGAACCACCTTGAACACATGGTGCTGTATTCGTGCGATCTCCCCGACATCGATGGGGCCGACCTGGCCCGTCTGCATGAGTTGCAGCGATTCGACGCGACCCGTACTCGCTTGACCGACGACGCCATTCGCCGGCTGGCGATGCTCCCGAAGCTGACCCATCTGTCGATTCGGAACGCTCCGATCACCGATGGTTGCCTGCGGGCAATCGCCGCTTCTCCGCATTTGCAGTCGGTCCGGCTGCACGCCACAAGCGTTTCCCCAGAAGGGGCACAGTGGCTCCAAGAAGCCCGACCCGATCTTAGTTTCAGCTATGGTGAGACGCGATAGCACGGCGAAAAGGGCCGGCAAATCGGCCCTGGATTCGAAAAGCTGGCGGATCTTGTCGCATCGTTGGACCGGATTCTATAGGATGATCTGAGCCAGGCTCTTATCCCATTCCGGTCGATCCCAAGGCTTCGCCATGAAATTCTGTCTGCCCGCACTTCGCCGCAGCATTGTTGGTATTGGGCTGCTTTGCCTTCTCATCCCTACGATGAATGCCACTGCGGACGATCGTCGCTACGAGTCTCCAGAGATTCGGGCAGCGATTCTTCATTTGCAGCAGAACGGCGCCCGGGTTCATTTCAACATCGCCCGTCAGCCTATTCGCGGCCAGGAGGACGATACCCCAAAACCGATTCCCTATACGGTGAATCTTTTCGCCATGAAGGCGACCGACGAGAACCTTTCGGCACTGATGGTTTTGCCTCAGGTCGAACGCCTTTACCTGGCCAACCAGTTCGAGCGAAACGAGAAGTCTTGGAAAACACTGTCGCAGTTTGGCGAGCTTCAGCATCTGTACATCATGGATAACCTCAAGAATGAGGACATGGAATACATCGCTGAGTTTTCCAACCTTCAGTCACTGGAAGTGCGGCTGGGCTCGGTCGATGCCGAGTACCTTTGGTACCTGGAAACGCTGGTCAACCTGGAACGCCTGGCAGTGCATGTCGATGGCGAGGACGAAATCTCGTTCGAGTCATTTCCGAACATGCCGAAGCTCTCGCAGCTGATTCTGAACCTGCGTGGCAAGAAGGAGGTCAAACTGGCCGGCATCGAAACTCTCACGCAGCTTCGGACGCTGACGGTTAGTGCTCGCGAAGTGAAAGGCTCCGAACTGCAAGGGATCGCCAAGATTCCGCATCTTCAAGTGATGACCATTTCCAACGCCAACTTTCAGGAAGGCGAACTGGAAATGTTCCGCGAACTGAAAGACCTTCAGTCGCTGAACCTGACGAACTGCAAACTCGCCTCGGACGACCTTTCGTCGCTGGAAGATCTGAATAACCTGGAACGACTGCAGATCTATAACTCACCCGTTACAGACCAGTCGCTGGCAGGGCTGAGCGGTCTTCCCAAGCTCAACTATCTCTACATTCGTGGTGCCGCGATCACGGACGAAGGCCTGAAACATCTCGCGAAAATCCCCAAGTTAGAGCGAGTTTACCTCTACAGCACCGACATCACCGAAGAAGGGGTCAAATGGCTATCGGAGAACCGCCCCGACATGCGCGTCTCGGCCCCAATCCCGAAAAAGATGTAATTGCCGGCAGGATTTCTCGCACGGCGTCGCGGAATTTCGTACGATAGATCATCTTTACCTCGCCCCGGTTTGAACTTGGAACCTTCGAGGATTCGGAGATGATTGGTCTTCGCACCGCTTTTCTTAGCTTGCTGGTTATCGCCATCTATTCCGCCGATCTGGTTCGCGCGGACGGTCCGAAGTACGAGTCTCGCGAAATCGGCGAGGCGATCGAGCACCTTCGCAAGAATGGAGCTCACGTCAATTTCTATTCCGGCCAGATCTTCATGCTGATGAATCAGGCAACCAAGCCTCGGCCGGTCACCTACAACATCAGCATCCACTCAATGAAGCCAACCCCTGAGAACCTTTCGGCACTGCTGGTCATTCCGCGCGTCGATCGCCTGACGCTCAGCACCGGTTTCGAGCGAGACCAGTCCGTCTGGGAAACGCTGATTCAAATGAGCGAGCTCGAATCGCTGACGATCACTGGCGACCTGCAGCAATACGACCTCGAAAACCTCGCCCACTTCACCAACCTTCGCAATCTGACGATCCGTTCGAGCAACATCAAAGTCGCCGACCTCTGGTACCTGGAAGAGCTGACCGAGCTGAAGCATCTGTGGCTGCTCGTTCCCGGCGACTGCGAGCCCTACTTCGACTACCTTGCGCGCTTGCCAAACCTCGATAACCTCAGCTTATACCTGCAAGGAAAGCAGCCGGTGTCGCTCGATGGCATCGAGAAGCTGTCGCAACTTCAAACGCTGACGGTCGATACCCAAGAGTCGGAAGAATCGAACATGCAGGCGATCGGCAAACTCAAGGAGCTGAAGTCGCTGAGTATCTTACGTGCAAAGTTCAAAGCAGAAGAACTCGAACTGTTTCGCGAGCTCGATCAGGTCAGCTACCTGCAACTTCATAGCTGTAATCTGAAAGGGATGCCGGTGGATGTCTTCGGCGAGATGGAAGCCCTGGAACGGGTCCAATTCTCCAACAATGAATTCAGCGACGAGATCCTGAAGGCCCTGGGGCAACTGCCGCGTCTGCACTATCTTTACATTCGCAACAGTCCCATCACGGACGAAGGGCTCAAGTATCTGTACAAGGCCCCTTCCCTGCGAACCGTTCAATTAAGCACCACCGAGATCACGGCGGAAGGAGTCGCTGCCTTGCAGAAGGAACGCCCCACCACGCACGTGATCGCTCCGATCAAGCAGTGAGTTCTCTTTCGCGTGAATCCCTCTCTCGATACACCATGGCTGGAACATGGCTGGCCGGCCCACCTGCAGATTTTGCTCGATTCGTACCGCAAGCTACTCGGCGAAGATCTCGTTCCGCGAAGTGGCGATCCCAACGAAGATGCGCGGCGTGTTTACGACGCTCCTCGCGTGATCGTTTCGCATACAGCGGCGGAAGATCCGATCTTGAACTTCGGTAACCGCAAGGTGCTGGAACTGTGGGAAATCGATGTTGAGACGCTGCTGAAAACGCCTTCTCGCCACACGGCCGAGCCGATGCATCGCGACGAACGAGCTCGCCTTCTCGAGCGAACTACGCGGGATGGGTACGTCGATGACTACCAAGGGATTCGCATCTCTACGACGGGCCGTCGCTTTCAAATCGAACAGGCCATCGTCTGGAATCTAACCGACGCGGCCGGCAACCATGTCGGGCAAGCGGCGACGTTCGATCACTGGACGTTTCTCGAAGCGAAGTAGTTCGCGACTACGAGTCGGTCTTCAAGATCGGTTCGTTTTTCGACGATCCGCCCGAGAACATCCCGCGAAGCAGCCACATCAGCATGCCGCCGAAACCAAACAGCAAGGCGGCAACAAAAACGCCCACGCTGAGGTACGGCACGCAGGTCAGCACCACGTAGAAGACCATGCCGAACGCCAAGGCCAGCGTCAGGCGGCTTCGCGAGGCGATCGGATGATCGGAGAAGACAATCCGCCCGATGGTGATGCAGGTCAGCGTCGCGGCACCAAAGACGAAGAAGTACAGCAGGCTTCCCACATACAGCACCATGCCGAACGCAGCGATCGCGGCCCCTGCCCCAGCCAGACCATCGAGCGTCAGCCAACCGAATAGCATCGGCACCGCCACAATCAACGCCGCTACCAGGCCCAAGCCAATCACCGACAACGGCACCGCCAGGAAGCCCGCCAGAAAGCTGATGATCGGTCGCTGCACGATTTGATCGACCGTCTGGCCGGTCGTTTTCGGACAACAGACAATCATCAAGATGCCCATCAGCAGCATCGTGATGTAGCGTTTGATTTGATCCCAGAAATAGTTCGTATTGTCGCTGGCCGCCGGCGCCGTCGGACTCTGTGGCTTCATCCATTCGATCGGCCCGGTGACTTTCGCTCCCCCTTCGATATCGGCTTCGTTCGGCGACCGATACGTCAGCTTTCCACCGATCGAAGCCCCATCGCGGATCGTTAAACCAGGATCGACCAGCGGCAGATCGATCGTCCGCAGTTGCTGCCACATTGTCGCTGGCGGTGGCATCTTCTTCCCGTTACGAAGCCCCGTCGTGATGCTCAGTTCGCGACCGATCGAGCCACTCACTTCGGCTCGGCTGACCGCTGCCCAGACATCGTCTTCAATCTCACCCCCTAGTGCCGCTTGAAACCCTGCGAAGACCACATCGCCGTCGACCGTGGCACCTTCGGCCACCTCCAGCGAATAGCCAGCCGCCACCAGGTCTCCCTTCAAGGTTGCTCCTTCGTCGATCAGGATGGCCTGGCCAGCAAGGCGGCTCGTTCGTCCGACCTTCCCTTTCACCAGGATCTCTTGCCCGGCGACGATCAGCCCACCTTGAATGTCGCCATCCGCTTTCACCCGCTGAGCGTACACGACCAGGTCGCCGGTGATAGTTCCTTCGACCACGACCGATTGTGCCAGAACATAGAGGTCACCTTCCCAGGTATCATCCGCTGCGATGGTAACGGTTTCGCCATGCAGAAACTCTGCCGCCGAAGCAGGGGAAACGAAGGCAAGTAACGCGAAAACGACCAGGCAGGACAAGAGGTGGGTACGCACAGATCGACACTCCCAGAAGCAATGAAGGGGATTCCAAGGTGAGATAATCGAGAGCAGTCTCAACGCATCGTAGATGACGCATCGGTCGATTGCAAAAAAGTTCGACCGATCGCTTTGCAGGCAAACGATTACAAAGTCGGACCAACCAGCCAGGGAACGAACTCTTCGTCTCCAATACCTTGTTGCTCGCTTTTCGTTTTCTTTCCACTGGCAACCGCCAAGATCTCTTCGAAGATCCGCTCGCCTGCTTCGGTGATCGACTCCCCTTCCAGGACGGTCCCGGCGTTGATGTCCATGTCGGAAATCATCCGGTCGTACATCGGCGTGTTCGTCGCGATCTTGATCGAAGGGGTCGGCTTGCAGCCGAAGCAGCTTCCCCGTCCGGTCGTGAAGCAAATGACATTCGCTCCGCCGGCCACCATGCCGGTGACACTGGCCGGGTCGTAGCCTGGGGTGTCCATCAATACCAGGCCCTTGGCCTCGACTGGTTCAGCGTAGTGATAAACATCGACCAGAGCCGTACTGCCTGCCTTGGCGACGGCTCCCAGCGATTTCTCGGCGATTGTCGTGAGCCCACCCGCTTTGTTGCCCGGCGAAGGATTGTTGTCCAATTCGACACCGAACATCGCGACGTACTTTTTCCACCATTCGATCCGTTCGATCAGCTTGTCAGCGATTTCAGGCGTGACCGCGCGACGCGTGAGCAGATGCTCTGCTCCATAAACTTCGGAGGTCTCGCTGAGGATGGCCGTTCCGCCACAAGCCACAATTCGATCGCTGGCGATTCCTAAGGCAGGGTTCGCTGTGACGCCAGAGTTTCCGTCGCTGCCGCCACATTCAAGACCGACGCACAGATGGCTTGCCGAAACGGTCTGTCGCTGGATGTCGTTGACCTGGGGCAGCATCGTACGGATCTGGGCGATTCCAGCTTCGACCGTCTGCATGGTCCCCCCCATGTCTTGCATCGAAAGCACCAACGGACCAGGGCGATCGGCACCACCCACGCCATCGATTTGCACCAGATTATGCTGCTGCAGCAAATAGCCCATCGCTCCGGTTTCGCAGCCGAGGCCCACCAACAGGAAGCCGCCGACGTTGGGATGCTGAGCCATGCCGGCCATCAGGCGATTCAGTGTCTGGTGCGCTTCGCCACCAAATTGCATACCGCAGCCGGCACCATGTTTCATGGCGATGATCCCGTCGACGTTGGGATATTTGGCCAGTTCTTCTTGCGGAAAGCGTTCGGCAATGAACCGAGCCACGCTGGCCGAGCAGTTCACCGTGCTGATCACCGCCAGATAGTTTCGCGTGCCAACTTTTCCGTTGGTTCGGACATAGCCCTCGAACGTCCGACCTTCGATTGGCTGAGGTGCCGGAGGCACGGCCGAGCTTGGCGCATATTCGGCGTGGACATCGATCATTGCCAGATTATGCGAGTGGACATGTTCGCCGGCGGCAATGTCGCAGGTCGCCTGACCAATGATCTGGCCGTACTTCACGACGGTCTCTCCCTGGGCAATCGCCTGAATGGCCACCTTATGCCCGGCAGGAATCGCATTGAGGGCTACGACCTCCCCCTCCAGGCCATGGAGCACTGATTTGGCAGGAATAACGGTCCTGGCGACGGCAACGTTGTCGAAATTGTCCAGTCTGACGAGTTGCGAGGAAAAATTCTCGTCAAGCATTCCAAGTGCCCTATAATTGAGATCCGAGTTGCGAGATTTCGTACTCGCGACCAGATTTCGCTGTGTTTCCTAAGTTTCTCACTAACACACGAATCGTACCGGATTCGGCACGTGACGAGAATCCGCCGCATGCCATTCCGCTTACGTCGTTAAGGAACCCTCGATGCGTTCACCGTCGATTGCTGCCCGATGCTTCGTCCTGGGTATGTCGCTGATGGTTCTCGGTTTGGTCACGTCGACCTCCCGTGCAGACGATCGCGAATACGAATCGGTGGAGATCCGCAAAGCGATTCAAACGTTGCAGAAGAATGGTGCTCACGTCGATTTCTATCAGAACTACGACGAGCAAACCTCTTACTACGTCAACCTTTACGCCACCAAAGCCAACGCCGACAACCTGCAGGCCCTGCTGGTACTGCCGAAGGTCGAACGCCTTTGGCTGGGAGCGAACTTTGATCTTTCGCCCGCGACCTGGGCGACGTTGACCCAAATGGGCGAGCTTCAGCACTTGCACCTTTTCGGCAATCCCACGGATGCCGACCTGATGCAGATCGCTCAGTTCTCGAACCTGATTTCCCTGCACCTCAACGGAAATAACTTCACCCCAGGTGGCCTTTGGTACCTGGAAGAGCTGACGCAACTCGAACAACTCTCGCTGAAGATCGACGGCAACTGCGAGCCCTATTTCACATACCTGTCACGTCTGCCGAAGCTGAATCAGCTTTCGGTCTACGATCCAAGTGCCAAACAGGTCTCGCTGAAAGGGATCGAGAACTTCCAGAGCCTGCGAACGCTGTCGATCAACTTCGGCCACGTTTCCGGGTCGTCGCTGCAAACACTTTCTGGTTTGCCGAACCTGAAAGCCCTCACCATCACGAATGTCTCGTTCACTTCGGGCGACATGGAAGTTTTTCGTAAGCTCAACGGGCTAGAGCACTTGAACCTGCACAACTGCGAATTTCCTTCCGACAACTTCGACACGCTGGAAGGTCTCGAAAAGGTGCAGCACATGACCATTTCGCACTCGAACCTGATCGACGATGCAATGACGACGCTCGGTAAATTGCCATCGCTCAATTATCTGTATCTGAACCTGACACCAATCACCGATGCTGGCTTAAAAAACCTCCGCGGTGCCCAGGGACTCGAAACACTTCATCTCCGCAGCACGGACGTGACCCAAGACGGGGTCGACTGGTTGGCCAAAGAGCTGCCAAGCCTGCGCGTGATTGCCCCGCTCAACAACTGAGCGATTATTCTGTCGACAGCCGAGTTCGAGAACCGTAACCAGCGTATCAAGACGTAGTGGTGCGTGCGGCTTCTGCGAATTCTGCCGATTAAACGGCTTCCGATATTGAAACTTGCAGGCAAGTGGCGTTCAATGAGCAGAATGTCGGGGGCAAGGACACGGACGGATTAATCGGGAGACGCCTTCGCGGTATTTCCCGGCTGTCAGGAGGGTATTCAATGCGACATGGGGCAACATTTATTATCGCGCTAGCGATATTACTGACGGCGTTGAATTTCGCTCCGGCTCAAGCTCCGGTCGGGTTTCCTCCGGTTCCGATCGACGTCGGTGGTCCGATGGATCCGGAACTCGAACGCATTGTTGCCACGCTGGAACAAAGCGGCTGCCTGTTTGGCTATGGCGCCTCGCTCTCTGACGAAATCGTCAACTGGCCCGAATATGGATGCATCCGCATCGACGGCGCCAAAATGAAGGACTCGCACTGGGATCTGCTGCTGCAGCTTCCTTCGATCAAGCTTCTTTCGCTGCACAACACGCCGTCAGAAGGCAAAGTCCGCAACTGTCTCCGTCAGATGTCGCAACTGGCCGAACTGCAGCTCGACAATAGCTTGGACGACAGCGGTATGTCGACCGTCGCCGAACTGCCCGGCCTCCAGGCGATTCGCATCGCCGAAACCAAGGTCTCGGATCATGGCATCTGGTACCTGGAAGAACTTCAGAACCTGAAGCACATCGAATTGGAAGAACTGCCGGTCAGCAATCAAAGCTTCCACTACTTGAAGCGACTGCCGCGGCTCAACACGCTGACCGTTGCCGATGCCGACCTGACTGGGCCATGGTATCTGCAGAAAGGCGATTTCCCAGCTCTCGGCAAACTTTCGCTGCAAGGCGAGAAGGTCGATGACGCGGTCGCCACCCAGGTTTGTCAATTGAAAAGCCTCGTTGAAGTCCGCTTCGAGCGAACCAAACTAACGATGACGGGCCTGACCACTTTGGCCGGTCTGCCGAATGTCGAGCAACTGTCGTGTGCGAAGTCTTCCCTGAAAGACGCCCCGTGCTCGCTGACTCGGCCAGCCACGAAGCTGTTGCTGCTCGACCTGAGTAACACCGGCGCCGGCGATCAGTTTCTTTCGACCGTCAACTTGTTCCCTGGCCTGGAAGAGCTCGACCTGTCGGACTCGCCAGTCACCGATTCAGGGATTGCCCAACTAAAGAGCCTTTCGTCGCTGCATACCTTGCGGTTGAACAACACCAAGGTCACCAGCGAAGGGCTCGCCTCGATCTCCGAACTTCCTGGTCTGCGAGAGATCCATCTGCATGGCACCAAGCTGACTGGCGACGCGATCGAGCATCTGGCCCAGGTCAAATCGCTGGAGTGGATCGATCTGAGCAATACCAATGTCAGCGGCGAGAAACTGTCGCAACTGGCAACCCTCCCAAATCTGCGGGGGGTGGCTTTGTTCAACACCCCAATCAGCTCGGCCGATCTGCCTTACCTGCGAAAGCTTTCGCACGTCGACGAGGTCTACGTCGATGGAAGCCAACTGACGCTGGCCGAACAGCAACAACTGCGCGAGTTCTACGCAACGGCCAAGTCGTCGCGATTCACGCCTCGCTAGTCGAACCGTTGCCGGCATAACCGATTCCAACGGGTGACAGGCTTTTTCCAGTGATCCTGTCGCCCAGCACCCCCAATATGGGGAAAGACGCGGTTTGGTTTTCGCACCAAAACCCCGACGGGCAATGAATCGTCTCTTATAATAGGAAGTCTCTACTTATCCCCCCTGCGCGCCAGCGCGACCGGCAATCGCCGAGAGAAGCCAATGTCGACCGACGCTCAAACGAGTTTGAACAACGCGGAATCAATCGGGTCGAAAACCACGTCGCACGATTTCATCCGTCGCAAGATCAACAGCACGCGACGCAGTGTGAAGTTGGCGGAGTTGGCTGCCGGTCTGCTTTTGTTCGTTGCCGGCTCGCTGCTGTTCATGCTGACGCTGGCCATCATCGACCACTGGATTGTTGGCCTGAACTTCACGGCGCGACTGGTCGCGTTCCTGGTTTACATCCTTGCCGCCGCTGGGTTCCTGTGGGTTTATGTCTCTCCCCTGCTCTTTCACTCCATCAATCCGCTCTACGCGGCAAAGATGATCGAGCAAGGTCAGCCGACGCTGAAGAACAGTTTGCTGAACTTTCTGTTCCTGACGCAAAACCAACAAGGCACGCGGAAGGCAGTTCTCGACGCCGTCGAATCGCAGGCCGCGACAGATATTTCGTCGCTGTCTCTGGAACACCTGGTCGATTACTCGAAAGCGATCCGGGTCGGCTACGTTCTGGCGGCCCTGGCGGTGCTGTTTGGTTTGTACAAAGTTCTTTCGCCCAAAGATCCCCTGCAAACCGCCGCGCGCGTGGCGATGCCCTGGAACGACATTGCTCGTCCATCGCGGGTGAAGATCATCGATGTTCAACCCGGCGACACGACCGTCTATCAAGGCGAACAGTTGCCGGTCTCGGTGAAACTGCACGACGTCGGCACCGGTGACCGCCTCGAACTGATTTACTCCACGAAAGATGGTCAGCTCGTCGACAAATTAATTCCGCTGGAAGTGAGCGAAGATGGCTTCAGCTTTCAGGCAATCATCAACCCGACCGATATGGGGATCCAGGACGATCTGACCTATCGCATTGAAGCTGGCGACGCTGTCTCGCGCGACTTCGAGGTCAGCACGCTCGAAGCACCATCGATCGACGTCGCATCGGTTCGCTACGACCTGCCTGGCTACACGGGCGAGTCTGGCTGGGATCAAGAAGGAGATGGCCACATCCGCGCACTGGAAGGTACTATGGTCACCATCCGCGCGGTGAGCAACCGACCGATTCAAAAGGCGTATGTCGAATTCGATCCAGTCGCGAACTCGCCGATCGTTTCGCTCAACACGCTTCCGATGCAGGTCGCTTCGGAAGAACCAACGCGTGCCTCAGTTCGCTTCCCGCTCGAGATGAACGACGCCGGTTCGGCAGGCAAGTTTCGTTCGTACCAGATTCGTTTCCGAACCGAAGATGGCGTGCTGAACCCTCACCCGGTTCTTTACGACATCGAAGTGACTCGCGATTTGCCACCGGAAGTCGAGTTCCTGGAACCGACCGCCAACGAGTTAGAACTTCCGGTGAACATGCCGCTGGACGTTCGCTTGAGAGCACTCGACCCGGACTATGGTATTCGTCAGCTGCGCGTGACCGGTGCGGTGACCAAGGGGCCTGGTCAGCCAGCTCAACCTCTGATCAACGCTTCGCTGCTGCAGCAACCGAAGTCAGGGCAAGTGCTCGCCAACTGGCAGCTCACGCCGAAAGAGCATGGCCTGAAGTCAGGCGACATCGTTCGCTTGACCGGCATCGCCGAAGATAACCGGACCGACTACTCCGGCAACTTGAAACCGAACATCTCGCAAACGCAGTCGCGAATCATCTTGATTACCGATCCGGTTACCCGTCCGCCTGGCGAAAACCAGCAGCCTGGCAATAAGGACGAGAATCAACCGAAGCAAGAGAAGCCCGGCGACGAGAACCAGGCCGGCGACTCGCCCGAAGAAAACCAGAAGGGTGAATCAGGCGAAGAAGGCGAGAACGGCGAAAAGTCGGCAGGTGGCTCGAAGGAAGGTGAGAACGGCGAGCAGTCCGAAGAAAACAAGGGCGAAAGCGGCGACGAAGGGAAGAAGGGCTCGGAAGACGGGTCCGGCGAGAACGGCATGCGTGGCCCTTCCGACAGTCCGCAAGAAGGTGAAAACTCCGGCGAATCGGACGACAAACAGCAAGGCCAAGGAGGCGGCTCCGGCGATCCTTCAGGCGATCAAGAACAACAAGATCAGCAGCAGCAAGGCAAAGGCAACCAATCGGAAGATGGCAACGAGCAAGGCGATCCGCAAAAGGGAGACGCCCAGCCAGAGCAAGGTGGCCAAGGCCAACGCAACGAAAAGGGTGGCGACGAGCAATCCGAATCGAAGCAATCAGGCGGAACCGGCGGCGAAGCTTCGACTGGATCTGATCAGCAGCAGCGTCAACAAAACAAGGCCGATCAACAAGGATCGCCTAACGGTAAAGGAACCGGCAAGGCTGGCGATCCGAACAAAGGTGGCGAGCTTCAAAATGGGGATGCTTCGACGCAGCCGAACGAAAGTTCGACCGTTGAAAAGCGTGACGAGCCGATCGCTTCTGATGGAACTCAGGACGGCGACGCCTTCGATGCGATTCAAGACTACCTGAAGAAGAAGCAAGAGCAACAAGCCAAGGGCGATCAGCCTCAGCCGGATGGCCAGAACCAAAAGAACCCTCAACAACAAGGCCAAGGTGAGTCGTCCGGCGAACCGCAAACCGCTCCGGGCGAAAACCAGAACGGCGTCGGCGGCAATTCGCAGAAGCCTGAAGCAGGCGATCCGAACAACGCTCAGAATCAGGGCCAAGGATCGAAGAATAGCGAGAAGCCCGGCGAAGGTGAAAAGCCTGAGCAGCAGCCCGGTGAAAACGGTGTCGACAACGGCACCCAGCCCGAGAACTCGGCCGCTGGCGAAGATGCTGCCGGCCAAGAGCAGAAGAGGCAACCTGGTTCGCAAGACAATAACCAGGGCGAAGGAATGGAGCGTGATACCCAGAACAACGAGCAAGGTGGCTCCGAGAACAAGGGTGGCGCCAAACAGAAAGACGCGGAAGGTAATCCTTCGGAAGACTCGGAACGGGCCAACGACAACGGCCAGGGCGACACCACCAACTCAGGCGCCGGCAAAGAAGCTGGCGAAGAGAACACCGGTAGCCCTCAGTCTGGCGAGAAAGCCAACAAGCAAAGCGAAAACAAGATGAAGCCGGACGATCAAGCGTCCGACCAGCAAGGCGATCAGCCCAAGAGCCCATCAAACAGCGACAAGCAGTCCAACAGCAAAGGGGACAACGCGGGCGATCAAAGTGGCGGTGGCGGCGCTGGCGGCGGTCAGGCAGCCAAGCAGGCCGGCAACGACAGCCCCGGCAGCACTAGTTCGGCCGACGAAGGGGCCGGCACTTCCAATCAGCAAGGCGAAGGGGAAGTGGGCAACGAAGGTGGCGAAGGCCCCAAAGCCAACAAGCAGACCGGTTCGCAAAGCAACGAAAAGGGAGAAGGCTCGAACATGACCAACTCTCCGGAAGGTCAGCAGTCAGGTGCTCAAGGTTCTCCTTCGGAAGATGGTAGTCCTCAGCAATCTCCTTCGCAGAAGAACGATCCACAAAACAATGGCCAGGGCCCCGGCAACACGTCGGTGCCTCAGGGTGGCAGCCGCACCGGCAACAACGAACCAGAGCCCTACGATGGTCCGCTGGTCGAGCCCGGTGAAGATGCCGCAAACGTAGAATACGCCGAGAAAGCCACCAACATGGTGCTGGATGAACTGCAGCATCAAGACAATCCAGACCCAGAACTGCTGAAGAAGCTGGGCTGGAATAAAGACGAATTCCAGCGGTTCGTGCAGCGTTGGCAACAAATGAAACAAGCTGCCAACAGCGAAGACGTTCAGGCCAAACGTGAATTGAACGACGCGCTTCGCAGCCTCGGACTTTCGCGTGGCCAAGACGCTACCCGTCGGGTCGAAGCCCGTCAGGCAACCTCCGGTGGTTCCGGCGACACGCAGCGAAGTGCTCCGCCGGCTGCGTTCATGGAGCAATACCGGGCCTATCTCAAGGGGGCTTCTCAATAAAGCCTTGGTTAAGGCAAAATAGGGAATTCCCTGAAAATTCACCTAGCCGGGCATAATCCCCAGGAAAACGCCGCCTGCGACTCTCTTGGTTGCACAACGCCATTCCTGACATGCACGATGCAACGATCGTTGGACGCATGGCACCCCACGTTCCCCGATACCTTGTTCCCTTCCATCCTAAAAGCGTCTCTCACTACTTCACCGATGTGCTGATTATCGGTGGTGGTATCGCAGGTCTGCGTGCCGCTTTGGAAGTGGATCCGAAACTTTCGGCATTGATCCTCTCGAAAGAGCAGATCCAGGAATCGAACAGCAACTATGCCCAAGGGGGTATCGCCGGTGTGCTGGACGAGGACGATCGCTACGAAGATCATGTCTCCGACACCATCATCGCGGGCGGAAGCCTATGCGACCGTGAAGTGGTCGACCTGGTGGTACATGAAGGTCCGCAGTGCATTCGTGAACTGATTGAGTGGGGTACCAATTTCGATCGCATCGACGGTCGACTCGCACTCACGCGGGAAGGTGGTCATGGCCGCGATCGAATCGTGCATGCCCTCGGCGACTCGACCGGCAAAGAAGTGATTCGCTCGGTCGTCGAGATGGTCCGCTCGCTGCCGAACATTCAGATCTGGCAGAACGAATTCACCCAAGACTTGATCACGCACGATGGCGTCTGCCGCGGAGCGCTCGCTTCCGACGAGAAGCATGGCCGCACGCTGATCTGGGCCAAGCAAACGATCCTCGCTTCGGGTGGCGTCGGGCAAATCTACCGCGAGTCGACCAACCCAGGTGTTGCCACCGGTGACGGGATCGCCATGGCGCTTCGAGCCGGTGCCGAGACGCGCGACATGGAATTCATGCAGTTCCACCCCACCGTGCTGTATATCGCGGGTAGTAGCCGAAGCCTGATTTCTGAAGCGGTCCGTGGCGAAGGAGGTCACCTCGTCGACCGCAACGGCTACCGGTTCATGACCGACTACGACCCTCGGGGTGAATTGGCACCGCGTGACATCGTCTCGCAGGCGATCGTCTCGCAGATGGAAAAGACGCGTCATCCAAACGTTTATCTGACGCTCAAGCATCTCGACGCCGACTTCGTCAAACGCCGCTTCCCGGGCATCTACGCTAGTTGCATGAAGTTTGGCATCGACATCACCATCGACCGCATTCCGGTCCGGCCGGGGGCTCACTACATGATTGGTGGCATCTCGGTCGATACCGACGGGCAGACCTCGATCCCGCACCTTTGGGCCGCTGGCGAGGTTACCAGTACGGGGCTGCATGGTGCCAACCGATTAGCATCGAACAGTTTGCTGGAAGGACTCGTATACGGTAAGAGGACCGGTCGAAATGCGTCGGAGAAGGCGCTGGCGATGCCGGACCGCTTCGAAGCGATCAATCTGCAGCATCCAATGGCCGAGCCTTCCGAACCGCTCGACCTGGATGACATCCGCAATTCTTTGAAAAGCCTGATGTGGCGAAACGTCGGGGTTCGGCGTGATTCGCATGGGCTCGAAGACGCAGTCGACACGATCGAAGCGTGGTGCCGCTACGTCCTCCCTCATCAATTCGACCATCCCCGCGGCTGGGAACTGCAAAACATGCTGCTTGTCGCTCAGGTAATGGCTCGTGCCGCTTACCTGCGAAAAGAATCGCGTGGCGTTCACCTGCGAATGGATTTCCCACAAACCGACGATGCCCATTGGAATCATCATCTTCCGATGCGGCTTTCAGACTTGCCTTAACAAGCCGTCAAACCATCGCTTGATTTCGGCAAGTCTTAATCAGTCCAGTGTTTGTGTCGCCGGGGCATTTGGTTACACTACGTGTTTTACCCTTGGTTAGTGGGGCGGCTCATCCGCTATGCGCCCCCTGCCCTGCTCTAATCAGATCGCCCAAGAAAACGAACTGCTATGGTTGATCAGAATTCCGATCTGCCGATGATCGAGGCCGACCGGCTTTCCAAGTTTTATGGAATCTTTGCGGCATCGCGCGAGATTAGTTTCAAAATCTATCGTGGCGAGGTGGTTGCCTTCCTTGGCCCCAATGGCGCCGGCAAAAGCACCACGATGAAGCTACTGACTGGCTATCTTTCCCCCAGCGAAGGGGTCGCTCGGATCGCCGGGTATAATATGGCGACGCAGCGAATTCAGGGATCATCGCTGCTGGGCTACTTGCCTGAAAATGGACCGCTTTACCCCGACTCGACCCCGCACAGTTTGCTGTGGTTCATGGGGGAAGCCCGCGGAATGAGTCCGGCCGAACGTACCGAACGAATCAAGGCGGTCGTCGATCTTTGCAATCTGCATACCGTGCTGCACAAGCCGATCTCGAAACTCTCGAAGGGTTACAAGCAGCGCGTCGGCATGGCCCAGGCCATTCTGCACGAACCTGAAGTGTTGA
This sequence comes from Bremerella sp. JC817, assembly GCF_040718835.1. Taxonomy (NCBI): domain Bacteria; kingdom Pseudomonadati; phylum Planctomycetota; class Planctomycetia; order Pirellulales; family Pirellulaceae; genus Bremerella; species Bremerella sp. JC817. Next base: position 490,589 of record NZ_JBFEFG010000274.1, read on the forward strand.
TCCTCGACGAACCAACTTCGGGGCTCGATCCCAACCAGATCCGTGGTGTGCGCGACATGATCCGCCGCCTCGGTCAGGAAAAGACGATCCTTCTTTCCACCCATATCTTCCAAGAGGTCGACGCCCTGGCGACCCGTGCCATCGTGATCAACGAAGGCCGTCTGATATACGACGGCAGTATCGATGGCATGAAGCAGCCTGGCGAATCGCTCGACGATGCGTTCTATCGCATGACGAAGGGCGTGAATGCGTTGACCCAATCGGAAGGCGAAGAGCCTGCCGAGGCAAGCTAGTCCTGGCTGCCGGTTCTTTCCTTTCCAACCAATACAACTACCTTCGCAGATAACACGGTAACACGACATGTCCGCCGAGTTCTATTTCAAACTCCTGTCGCTGACTTTGTTCGACTTGATGTTCGCCTTGGCGTTCTTCATTTTGCTGATTCCGCTATCGGTGGTGAAGAAGGCCTCGTACGCGGTGATGAAGCGAAACTTCAAGTCGTACTTCAGCAATCCGACCGGGTACGTCTTCCTCGCAATCTTTGTGTTGTTGACCTCGATGGCCGCATTCTGGCCGCATGAATTCTTCAATGCGAACCTGGCGAACCTAAACCAGCTCAACTCACAGATCACGTTGATCATGTTGGTCTTCATTCCGACGATCACCATGAGCTTGTGGGCGGACGAAAAGCGTTTGGGGACCGACGAACTGCTGCTGACCCTACCGGCGACCGACTTCGATATCGTGATCGGTAAGTACCTGGCCGCGGTGAGCGTGTTCAGTGTTTCGTTGATGTTCTCGCAAATCTGCAACTTCCTGGTGCTCGACGCCCTTTCGCTCGGCTCGCTCGACTCTGGTTTGTTCATCACCACTTACCTTGGCTATTGGTTCATCGGGTTAACGATGATTGCCCTTGGCATGGTGGCTTCGTTCATGACCAATAACCTGACCCTTGGCTTCGTGCTGGGGATCATGGTGAACGCACCATTCGTCCTGCTGCAGTACTCCGATGCCTTCGTCACGCAAAATGAATGGGTTGGCTTCCTCAGCGAAGCGAGTATCGGCAAACAGTTCGCCGACTTCGGTCGCGGGGTGATCTCGGTCAGTTCGCTCTCTTACTTCCTGCTGATGACGATCGTTGGTATCTACCTGGCGATGGTTTTGATTGGCCGACGTCACTGGCTGGGTGGTAAAGATGGCGAGTCGCTGCTGGTGCATTACATCGTTCGCGCGACCTGTTTGCTGGTGATCGCCTTCGCCGGAACGCTGGTCTTCGTGATGAATGACGCTCGTTGGGACTATACCGAAAACGGCACCAGCAGCCTGCTGCCGCAGACCAAGGAACTGGTCCGCAACTTATCGACCGACCAGCCGGTGCGAATCGAGGCCTTCATCAGTGCGAGCGTTCCGAAGACCTACGCCCAAACCAAGCTCGATTTGTTGAACTACCTGAGCGAGTTTCGGGCACTCGGCGGCTCGAACGTGAACGTCGTTATCCACGATGGGCTGGAACCCTTCAGCGAAACGGCCGATATCGCTCGTGAAACGTACGGCATTGAACCGCGAGCACTCGTCTCGGAAGAACGTGGCGCATTGGCTCAAGAAGAAGTCATTCTCGGTGCGGCCGTTCAGCGTGGTCTCGAAAAGGTGGTGATCCCCTTTTTCGACAACGGTGTTCCGGTTGAATACGAACTGGTTCGCTCGATGGGAACGGTTTCCGAAAAGCAGCGTAAGCGATTAGGGATTCTGTCGACCGATGCCCAACTGTTCGGTGGCATTCAGCAGAACCCGCTGGGCGGCTTCCAGAATATTCCACCTCAGGCAATCATCGGCGAATTGGAAAAGCAGTACGAAGTGGTCGAGATCGACCCGAGCGTCACCATCGATCCAAGTTCGATCGACGTGCTGATGGCCGTTCAACCATCCGCCTTGGCCCCCACCGAACTTCAGAACCTGATGGACGCCATCCAAGCGGGCGTACCAACGGCGATCTTCGACGATCCGACGCCAGTCCTGATTGGTCAGGCCACAGCGATCGGTCAGGAAAAACGCAATCCGTTCCCTGGTCGTCGTCCACCGGCTGCCAAGGGAGACATTCGCAAGCTGTGGGACATGCTGCACATTGTCATGCCTGGCAAGCAGCTTCAGACCGACCGTTACTATCAGCCTTTTGTGATCTGGCAAGATTACAACCCGGAAGTTCGTTTGAGCAAGCTCGGCGCGATTACGAAGGAATTCGTCTTCGCCGACCAGGCCACGCCAGGTGCCCCAGAGTACGGCGCGCTCAACAATACCATCGACGTCACGAGTGACTTGCGTCAGCTTCTGTTCCTCTACCCAGGGGCCATCAAAAAGCAGCCTGGCTTCCCGAAGTCGATGACCTTCACTCCGCTGGTGAGCACCGGAACCAAGATCGGTACCGTCACCTTCCAGGACCTGATGGCATCGCGACAAGATCCACGTCGCGTGGAAGCTAAGCGTCAGCCAGCCATCGGACCGACCGGTGGTGCGCCCGATCCGTTTGTGTTGGCTGCGATGATCGAAGGGAAGCCTCCGACCGTTGGCCAAAATGCCGCGGCTGCAGAGAAGCCAGCCGAAGAGCAGACCGAAGAAGAAGCCAAGCCTGAAGAGCCCAAGTCGGATGGCAACATCCACGTAGCGATGGTCAGCGATATCGACTTGCTGAGCACGGTCTTCGTGCAACTGCGTGCTCAAAGTGCTGACACGTCCGAGCTGCAAGTCGACAACACCAACTTCCTGTTGAACTTGATCGACAAGCTGGCCGGTGAAGATGTCTACATTCCGATCCGCAGCCGTAAGCCTCCGATTGCTCGTCTTAGCCTGATGGAAGGTTTGACGAAGACGGCTCGCGAACAAAGCGACAACGCACTGCGTGAAGCCGCTTTGAGTGCGGAAGCCCAACGCGAGGCGCTCCAGAAAGAACTGCAGCAACCGCTGGAAGAGTTGAACATGAAGATCAACACGCTCAATGCCCGGGCCAACCAGGGTGGCGAGATTCGTGCTGAAGATCTTCGCGAAGTGCAGGCCCTCCAGTTGGAACTGTCGCAGCGTACCCAGGACGTCCAGAACAAGCAGCGGGCGGCAGATCAGAAGATTCAAGCCAACCAGGAACGCGAACAGCAACGCATCACGCGTGAGCTAAACCGCGAAGTGTTGGCCTATCAAAACCAGGTCAAGACGCTGGCGGTGGCATTGCCGCCGATTCCTCCGATTGTGATCGGGATCGTGGTGTTCGTCCTCCGCCGTTTGAAAGAACGCGAAGGTCTCTCGAAGGACCGCATTATCAAGTAGGCAAGGTCCTGAAATCGTTTCATCCGAAACCTAACGCACTTGTTGCAAAGCAATATCGTCATGAGTGAATCGCTGAAGACCATTATCTTTGTGGCCATCGCCGCAATCATTGGGGGCGTCGCCTACGTTTCGCGTCCGGCTCCTGTAACCAGTACTCCGGAAGAAGAAGTCAATCAGGCCCTCTTCCCTGAGTTCACCGATCCGTTGCAGGCCGAGTCGATGAAGATCACACGCTTCGACTCCGACCGCGGGCAGCTTCGTCAATTCGAAGTCACCGATACCCGAGACGGTTGGCAGATCGCGACCAAGAGCGGCTACCCTGCCAACGCGACCGAGCACATGTCGTTGGCAGCGAACAGCCTGGTCGACTTGAACGTGCTGCGAGTCGTCGGCGACCTGCCCGGCCAGCATGCGGAATTTGGTGTGATTGAACCGAATGCCAATTCCTTGTCTGCCGACTCGGAAGGGGTGGGGGAATTGATCACCATCAAAGGCAAGTCCGACAAGACGCTGGCCAACCTGATCGTGGGTGCCGCCGACAAAGAAGATCCGAAGCTGCGTTACGTTCGCATTCCTGGCCGCGATCGCATTTACCTCGTCCGCCTCGATCCATCGGTCTTCTCGACCGAGTTCTCGGACTGGATCGACAAAGATCTGCTGAAGCTCAACCCGTTCGACGTCGGTTCGCTTCGCTTCCGCAACTACACCATGCAGGCCAACCCCACTGGCATTAGCGTGCTGCCCCAGATGGATGCAACAGTTGGCTTCAACCAGGATGCCAACGCCTGGCAGTTATTCCGTCTGCAAGACGCCTCGCCCGACGATCCCTCCAAACTCGTTGGCGTGCAATTGCCGGCCGATCAGAAGTTGAATCGCGAGAAACTCGACGAAATTCGTAACGCGTTGAACGACATCACGATCGTCGACGTTTTCCGAAAGCCAGATGCCCTGGCCGATGCTTTGAAGAATAACTTGCCACTGGAACAAGTTCCGCAAGACGACCTGCGTACGCTGATCGCCAACGGCTTCTTCCCGTTCACCCTGCCTGGCGAAACCAAGGCAGCCATGGTCGGCGTCAATGGTGAATTGGTGATCGAAACGGTCGATGCGATTCGTTATCGATTGCTATTTGGTATCGACAAACTGGGAGGTGATAACAAAGACCAGAAACAGCAATACTTGTTCGTTCAGACCGAGTTCATCGACGAGATGCTGCCCCCACCCAACCTGCAGGAAGTTCCCGAAATCAAAGAAGGGGAAGACCAAGACGTCGAAGCCCAGGCCGTGGCTCGCGAAAAGATCCTGCAAGAAAATGAAGCGTTGATGACCGCATATCGCGAACAAAAGAACGAAGCGATGCGAAAGATCTTCGAGCTTAATGCCCGCTTCGCCGATTGGTACTACGTGGTGAAGGCCGAAGATGTCGATAAGATCCTTCTCAAACGCGATCAACTGAGTGTTCCACTGGTTCAAGCAACCACGCAGCCAAGTGGCACGCCTGGTCGAGAGTTTCCTGGCATCATGTCCGGCAACGGGATGATGCGGCCATCGGCCCAGCCAGCGACTCCGCCAGCTTCCACCGCGAAGCCGATGGAAACGAACCCGGCAACTGAAGAGCCAGCCAAGGAAGAACCTTCGACCGAGAAGCCGGCTGACGAAAAGCCAGCGGAAGAACCGAAGGAAGAGGCTCCGACGAAGTCTGAACCAATGGCGAAAGAGAGCGAAGACAAACCGGCCGATCCGGAAGCTGCGACGGAGAAGGAATCGACAGAAGCGGAAGGAACCGAAGAAAAAGCGGATTCCGAATAACGCCGGCCAGGCACGTTTGCCCTGCCCCGATTCCACGCGATAATAAGCCGTAAGAGATTCAACCCTGCTGCCTTGTTTCTACAGCGAGGCAGCCTTACGCTATCGCAGGAAGGAAGATTCCATGAGCTTTCGAGGCTTCGCTGCAACCGCCCCTGGCAAACCCCTGGAATCTTTTGAATACGATCCTGGCGACCTCTTGCCGGACGAAGTCGAAATCGATGTCGACTATTGCGGCCTCTGCCATAGCGACTTGAGTATGGCCGACAACGAATGGGGCATCAGCAGCTACCCTTTCGTGCCCGGTCACGAAGTTGTCGGGCGCGTTGCGGCCTGCGGCGATCAGGTCAAGCATTTGAAAGTTGGTCAGAAGGTCGGCCTCGGTTGGAAGGCTCGTTCGTGCATGGTCTGCCCGCAGTGCATGACCGGCAACCACCATCGGTGCCCCAACAGCACCGATACGATCGTTGGTCGTAACGGCGGTTTCGCCAATAAGGTCCGCTGCCAGGGAGCCTGGGCGATTCCGATTCCAGAGACGCTCGATGCCGCCAAAGTCGGACCAATGTTCTGCGGCGGCGTGACGGTCTTCAATCCCTTGATCGTCAGCAACACCAGCCCAATGGATCATGTCGCGGTCGTCGGCATCGGCGGGCTCGGCCACATGGCCCTGCAGTTTGCCAAAGCTTGGGGCTGCGAGGTGACCGCGTTCTCGACTTCGCCAGACAAGGAAGCGGAAGCGAAGGAAATGGGCGCCCATCATTTTCTGAACTCGAAGGACGATGATGCCTTGTCCGCCGCAGCCGGCAAGTTTGACATGGTGCTGGTCACCGTCAACGTCATGCTCGACTGGGACGCCTACGTCAATCTGCTGAAACCAGGCGGACGCCTCCACATCGTCGGAGCAATTCCTAAGATCGAAGCAACCTGGTTCCCAGTCATCGCGGGCGAACGAACGATCGGCGGCTCTCCGATCGGTAGCCCTGCCCTCGCCGGCCAGATGCTCGACTTCAGCGGACGACATGCCATCGCCCCGATCATCGAAGAGATGCCGATGTCGAAAGTCAACGATGCCCTCGAGCACCTGAAATCAGGCAAAGCTCGCTACCGCATCGTCCTGAAAAACGACCTCTAAACCGCCGTCATCGGCACAACACGGCGATCGGTCGTTCCTTTCTGGGTGAATACGACCGATCGTCGAATGCTGTTGCCTGATTCCAGCAAACCGAACAATTCCGCATCCCGCCGCGATCCTTCCCGGCCTAGGCCGTGTCGTACGAGCACACGGCCCCCGAACGATTGGCAAATTCCCTCGTTTCCCTGGCCCAACTGCCTTGGCGATCGGCCACCATCGGCTAGAATCAATAAAACTTGTGCCCCCACAAGCCCTTGCGCCCATAGCTCAGCTGGATAGAGCAGCGGTCTTCTAAACCGCAGGTCGGAGGTTCGAGTCCTCCTGGGCGTGCTTGGCCACTCATGGTCACAACCGGCCAACCGATGTCGTAAGTACCGCATCCATCAACACTTGGAAAGTTGGTCGATTCGACAATCTTATTTTCTGGCGGACATTCGCGGTTGCTTGTTGCCAGCACCTTCTTGAAACGCTCGTTCATGAGTGTGGTCGCCTCCGCCAATCACATGTGTCCATCTCAGTGGCGTTTACCTAAGTCCGCTGCGTTGACGTGGTCCTTTTGTGGCAACTTCGTGGTTTGCGTCATGCCCTGCGTCATCAGTACTGGTCGTATCAAGGGGAAGTAGGCGTCTTCAATCTCGCGTTCTAATCGTCGACGCGAACATTGGATCGCAAGCGAATACGAATGAAGCCGCCTCTTATGGTCGCTTTATTCAACGCATCGCGAAAGTCGCCAGAGATCAGCCGCTTGGTGCGGCTTTGTTTTTTGCCTTTCTGCTAGATCCCCTCTTTCGCAGTCGATACAAATGGGGCGAAGCGAATCCCTCTCAGGGAATCGTCTGTCAGCTTGCTCTTGTCTGCTAGAAAGTTAATGGAAGATGTCTCTCACGACACTCGATCGTCAACGAGGCTGCCTCATAGGCTTGGCGGTTGGGGATGCCCTGGGTGCGGCTGTCGAGTTCCAGCCGCCCGGGTCGTTTAAGTTGGTCGAAGACTATCGCGATGGTGGCCCGCATCGGCTGGCCCCAGGCGAATGGACCGATGATACCAGCATGGCGTTGGCTTTGGCGGATAGCATCGGCAAGGCCGGCTGGGATCTGAACGATCAGGCTTCGCGTTACCTGCAATGGTTCCGAAAGGGGAAGTATTCGGTCACTGGAAGTTGCTTCGACATCGGCATCGCAACACGTGAAGCACTCTCACGCTTCGAACGCAGCCACGATGCCCAATCGAGTGGTAGCCGCGAGATTCGTTCCAGCGGCAACGGTTCGATCATGCGGTTGGCCCCGGTGCCGATTCATTTCTTAAACCTCTACCCAGACAATATCGCCAAGCTCGCCGATCGTGCTGCCGAATCGAGCTTGCCAACGCATGGCAGTCCTTTGTGCCTCGACGCATGTCGCTATATGGCTTTGGTTCTTGCTGGACTGATGCAAGGAATTGATCGCGGCGTTGTCTTGTCGCCAGACTGGAAGCCACTGGCCGAGCTTCGCTCTCAGCAAGAGTTGGCTCCAGAAATTGCCGAGATCGCCGAGGGAAGCTTTCGCCAGCTTAGCCCTCCCCTGATTGTCGGCAGCGGTTACGTGGTGAAGAGTCTCGAAGCAGCACTGTGGGCCTTCCACGATGCAGGTGATTTCCGCGAGGCAGTGCTCAAGGCGGTGAACCTTGGCAACGACTCCGATACAACCGGAGCGATCTGCGGTCAGTTCGCCGGCGCGTTCTGGGGGGAAAGTGGGATTCCGGATTCCTGGCGAACCAGGCTGGCCAGGCCGGAAATGCTGGAAGCAGCCCTTAGCTCGATCCTTTCCTGAAGAGTCTTCTGATGACTGAAGCGACGGATCAACCACGGAAAACCAAACAAAGCCTCGGAACAATTCTTGGCCTATTGATCTTAGTGGTCTTGGTCGCCGGCTTGACGCCCTCCGCGATGAAGCTCTTCGGTCAAATTCAGTTCAAACAACGTTACGACGAGATCATTGCGATTCTCGATTCTTGGGAAACGCCACCTCCCGGAGCCGATCCAGAGGAATGGGAGAATTGTTGGGACGCTACGAGCACGGCCACGGCCAATGTCTGCTTCTCGAACAATCTCGTAACCCAGGCCGAAATGGATCGCCTGCTTCAAGACATGCAAGATCGCCAAGATGCCCCCAACAGTTGGAGCCGGCTCGAATGGTACTGGCACCGATTGGCGGAAACAGGACCGCATGGGAAGAAATACATCACGAACTTCGAGTACCTGTGGAACGATGGCGCGTCGCCGGAGCATCAACTGACGCCACCTTGACGGTGTTGCTCAGCCAACCGGTATGCGTTTGGGATCGTTGTCGTTGAAGGGCTTCCGCTTTAAAATTAGAGGAATCCCTCCCAAACTTCACCCTCCATATACATAGCGGCAACTTCCCGATTCATGACTGCCAACGATCATCTTGCGGCCAGCGAACGCCTTGTGGCTTGGTTTCGCGATCTGGATACCTGCCTGGTGGCCTTCTCAGGCGGCGTTGACAGCAGCGTCGTGGCGAAAGCAGCCGTGTTGGCATTGGGTGAAAACGCCTTCGCCGTGACCGCCAAGAGCCCGAGCGTTGCCGCGCGAGACTTACAGATCGCGAAAGAAGTTGCGACGGCGATTGGTATCCGGCATGAAGTGATCGAGACTTCGGAATTAAGCCGTCCTGGCTACGTGGCCAACGCCCCGGACCGCTGCTTCCACTGTAAGTCGGAACTGTACGATCACCTTACCGCTATTCGAGCCCAGTTCGCGACCGAAGCAATCGTCAATGGTGCGAACCTCGACGATCGCGGCGACCACCGCCCTGGCATGGTCGCGGCGTCGAACGCCGGCGTTCGCTCACCCCTTCTGGAATGCGAGATCGACAAGGCTACGCTGCGTGGCATTGCTCGGCTGTGGGACATCCCGGTGTGGGATCGCCCTGCTTCCCCCTGCCTGGCAAGCCGCATCGCCTATGGCGTCGAAGTCACGCCGGAACGCCTGAAGATGGTGGAAGAAGGAGAGGCTTATCTGCGCGGACTCGGCTTGAACGATATGCGTGTGCGTTATCACGAAGGAGATTTGGCCCGCTTGGAAGTGCCTGTCGAATCGATTTCACAACTGGCGGAACCGAACGTCCGCGAGCCACTCGAAGAAGCATTTCGCGAGATCGGCTTCAAGTTCGTCGCGCTCGATCTGGGTGGCATCAAGTCCGGCAGTTTGAATCAACTGATTCAGTTGACCCTGAGTGGTGGTTAAGACGCGTCCACGCCTTCGTCCAATGCCTCTAATAAAACAGCCACGCTCGATATCGAACGTGGCTGTTGGTTTTTCAGTGCTCGTGATTCGCAGGCGTTAGCTGGCGAAGATGCGATCCATCCGATCGGCGATTTCCGTCAGGCGATCGCGCGGGCCACCGGAGATTTCCGCAGTCGCCCAGCCTTGGTAATCAATCTCGCGAAGTTCGGCCATCACCTTTGGCCAATCGACATCTCCTTCCAGTAGCTTTGCTCCGAAGCCCTTGCCTTTGCCGTAGTCTTTGATGTCGAGCTTCTTGATTCGCTTGCCGAGAATCGGAACCCATTCGTGCGGTGGCGAGAACTTCACCGTGTTGCCGACGTCGAAATAGGCACCCACCATGTCGCTATCGAGCTCGTCGATGAAGCGAGCCGTTTCCTTGGGATCGGTGAGGAACCCGTTCCAAACGTTTTCCATCAAGATCTGAATGTTCGCTTCCTTGGCGATTGGAATCGCCTTCTTGATCTGCTCGATCGAACGCTCCCAGCACTGCTCATAGGTCACTTCGTTGTTGACGACGCCAGGAACCAACAGCACGCTCGTTCCGCCGTACGACTTGCTGGCGTGAATGGCGGTGATCAAACCTTCGAGCCCCTTTTGACGCACTTCTTCGTCGGGATCGGACAAACGAATGTTCCAGTGAATTGAGTCGACAACGCCATGCACTGGTAAACCAGAGACTTCGATTGCCTTCTTCACTTCTTCGGCGTCGGGGCCGCCTGGGGAGTTGAGCTCGATGCCATCGAAGCCCAACTCTTTAAGGACGGTCATCTTGTCGGCCAGCGAACCGGGCACGCCGACCATGCCGACTTTCACTGCTTTTTTGATTCGTTTTTCACCGCTGGCGGTGGTGTTGTCTGCGGCCAACAGCGAAGCCGGCGAGGCCATCGAGAGACCGCACGCAGCAGCGGCGGAGCAATTAGCGAGAAACAGGCGGCGGGAGGAGTTCATGGCGGGAGCCTCGGATGGCGGGACAAGAATGGAAAAAGGGTTGATACGAAACTATCGTACCAACCCTTCTGATTCAATAAGCAATGAAGACCAGGAGAATTAAGAAGGAAATCTTAGCAAATTCCTACCAACGTCTCCCCTGCTCTCCCCAGGCCAACTAGCCGTTGCTCGACTCGCGTGGATCGTGCGAGATCGGATCCATCGCTTTGGTATTCCGTTCGACTGCCAAGGCAATCGTGCGCTGCTCCAAACCATCCTTCGATCGTGAAACGATCGGGAAGATCTGACGCTTGTCTGGGAAATCCATCTTTACCAGGAAAGTGCCGTCTTCCCGCACTTTCACAGGCTCGCCCGAAAGAGTCACAAACGAACCTGCCTTGGTGGAACCATAGACAATCATTTCGACTTCAATGTTGAGATCGAAGTCTTGGTTTGGCTTGCCATTACAGAACTGATCGCCCACCAGGCCCAAGCGAGCGGCCATTGGGACGCCCACAGGACGACGGAAACGCTGTTCAAGCATTTCACGCAGTTCACCATCGGCACGTTCTTCGTCGGCACCGCCACTCAAGGCGTAGATCTTTTCGACGTTCTCGGCGACGTCATCCCAGTTTCCGTCGATTTCTTCGCACGAACCCGGGCGAGGCGTGGTGACCACGTTGCTTCGCGAGATCGTGTGGAAGCGACCATTCGTGGCGAGATAACCGAGGTGGCAACGATAGCTCTTGGGTGGATCGACGACGTCGATATACCAGTTCTTAACGCCACCGTGGATTTCGATTTGCTTGACCAGACGTTCCGATCCGCTGGTCATCACTTCACCGTCGACTTCCGTCAGACGAATGACCGGGATCGAAGTATGCCAGTCTTGAGCCAAAGCGGCTTTGGCACGTTCGATCGCTTTTCTCGAAACGTCCCAGCTGACATGCAGCCAGTACGAGTCGCGGACCATCAGAACCAATCGATCTGGCCCGGTCTGCTCAGGCGAGCTGGTCGCCAGATTTTTGGCAGCCTGACGCTGTTCGTGCAAGTTGCGGATTGATTCCACAACCTTGGGATCGGACTTCTTAACCGGCTTCGCCTTGGTGGCTCGCTTCTTAGCGACCGGGGCGGCTGGTTTTGGTTTTTCGACCGGAGCCTTCCTGGCCTTGGCAACAGCCGGAGCTGGCTTGGCTTTTTTCGGCTTGGCCGCAGTTGATTTGGCCACAGTCGATTTGCTCTTGGCGGCTGGCGTGCTGGCTTTCGCGGCTTTAATGAGGGCTTTCACGAGCTCGTCCTTGCGCATCGCATGCCATCCGGTCACGCCGCGACGCTTCGCCATCTGAGCTAAATCCTTTGCTGTGTACTCTTTGAGAGAAGCGGCGGTGATCAAGACAAGTCCTCCTGGCTCAAAGGATGTGGGCGTCTACGTCGACTTGGGGGAACGCTGGAATTCACCCCGAGGCAAACTGGTAAGGGGTCGTCGTCCATGACCAGTGTCACTCGACTGCCCCGCTCGATCCTTGAGCAGAAGCTTCACCTGGAACGCAAGTGATAAGGGAAGTGAATTGCGTAACCGAAAAGCCCAATCGTCGGACGGCCATTGGGATTGATTCGTGGGTGGGTGCTTTCTGCCAACCGTCAGGCGGTAAGCGGAAGGTCCGTCAGTCGCCAAATCTCAACCACTAACTCGCTGATAACGACTTTAATGGCAGGAACCCTTACACTACCTTCGAGGAAACCCGAAACAGTCCTGCAGGGTGGCATTCTTAGGACGCTGACTGGTCCTGATTGTAGCTAATCCGAGGTGGAAATGCAACGCACCGCCCCCCAGTGTTACGGCTAGAAAGTGAAACCAGTTTTGCTGTTTTCCAGAAGTTATGCCGTTTGGGAGGAATTTCACCCCAGTTTCCTGCCCATGCCGCGAGCACAACCCCTTCGGTTTTCCTTCCCTGCTCTTTCGGGGCAAGCTAGCCCTAGCCATTGGATCGGTAATTTTCGATATCAGAGGGCTCTGAGTGGGGACTTTGTGAAAAATTCCACGAATTCCCTCCGTACGGCGGTTTCACCTGATTGACCATGCTTTGGGGATGACATAGATTGACCGCCATGAGTTCCCGGCAGGTCTTTTCCAAGACCAGTAATATAGAGCAAGCCGGAAGTCACCTTTTTCGCAAAGGCAAATGCCTTGGCACCGCCGCTCCAACCGGAGATGAATCCGATTGCGAGAGCTTACCTCTGGGTGAGCCGGATCTTCACGATCTGCGGTGAAATGATCCTGCCAGGCGTATTAGGTTATTGGCTCGACCAATACCTCGGCTTCCAGTTCTCTCTGTTCGCCCTCTTGGGTTTCCTGTTTGGACTTGTGTTTGGCATGACGCACCTGGTGCTCATGGCAACCTCGCTGCAAAACAGCGGACGTGTGGAAGAAGCTCATCCAGAGCACCAACGAGACGATCTCGATTGATTCTTCCGCAAACCCCAACGCCCCGCACGACGAAGCGATGAAGACCCCCGAAGCCAACACTTCTGTTCCGCAGCCCGCGCCGAAGCTGGCATGGCAAGACTTTCTGCCATGTTTATGGATGCTGCTCGGAGTCGTCGGAGTCTTTCCACTCTTCGCTGCTTACGGCTACACCAAATACCAACTCGACGGCGTCTTCGCCGCGGTCACGGCCGCATCGGTTGTACTGCTGGCGATGGAAGCCGCACTGTTGCTGACGATCCTGTTTCGCTCTTCAGAAATGAAGATCCAGTCGGTCCTTTTGGGCATGTTTTTCCGAGCCGGAATTCCGCTAGTTTTCGGAATGTTGATGCACAAAGCTGGTGGCCCGCTTGCTGAGGCAGGATTGTTTGGCATGATATTGGTCTACTATCTTTTGACCCTCGCGGTCGAAACTATATTGGCAGTTCAGCTCGTATCTCAGACGTCCACTTATAAGAAAGCCGTTTAGCCGATGGCCGCCGACGAGATCCTGCTCCACATCAAAGACAGTTACTACTTCGAGGTTCCGGGGTGGTTGTGGAGACATGATCATAAGACACATGCCGACTTCCCTGATGTCTGGGTCCGACTCGACCCTGACTTCCAGATGTGGCAAGCCAAACAGGTTTATCACGAACTGGAAACCAGTGGCGAAACCGGCATGCCGAGCGAGCATGACTTTCTGCACGACTACGAACATTGGACCCACCTGCCAGGCAATCATGGCAAGCCTGTCAAACGCTACTTCGCTCACCTGGTTGAAGCTGCCCCTGAAGGCAACCTCGCCTGGGCCAAGGCTGGCGAAGAAATGACGACGCTGCATAGTGTCGCCGAATACCGCGCCGCCAAAGACATTGAATGGACGCCGGCCAAGATCCAAGGCTATAACAACGCCTTGAGTGGTAAGATCCTGATCCCACAACTTCCAGGCACCAAGCTCCGAAACCTTTACCAAAAGGAATCAGGCTTCGCGATCTCGAAGTTCATGGTGATTGAAGTATTCGTCGCCATCATCATGGCAATTATCTTCATCGCCTACGCTCGCCGCGTCTCGAAGGGTCAGATTCCTAAGGGCTGGTTCTGGAACCTGATCGACGTATTCATCGTCTATCTCCGCCAGGACGTCGCCAAAGCCAATATCCATCACGGTGCCGACAAGTTCGTTCCGATCTTGTGGACCCTGTTCTTTTTCATCCTCGGTTGCAACCTGTTTGGTCTCATTCCCTGGATGGGATCGCCAACCGGTTCGATCAGTGTCACCGTTACCTTAGCTGTCGCCGTGTTATTTATAGGCATGGGGGCAGGTGCCAAGGAATTTGGTGCGCTTGGTGTGTGGATGAATCTGGTCCCTGGCATGGAACTGCCGACGGCCATTTCGATCGTGATTAAGCCGATGATGTTCGTCATCGAGTTGTTGGGGCTTTTGATCAAACACGCGGTGCTCGGCGTTCGTCTTCTGGCGAACATGGTTGCCGGTCACGTGGTGTTGCTGGCGATCATGGGCCTGGCTATTGAAATTCAGTCCCTGTCGGGTGTCATTGCATGGCCGGTAGGACTTGTGATTCTGATTGGATGTGTGATGCTTAGCTGCCTCGAATTGTTCGTGGCATTCCTGCAGGCATACATCTTTGCACTGTTGTCCGCCTTGTTCATCAACTCCGAAACGCACAGCCACTAAGCTGCTGCGGGAGCGATCAAGCCAGACTTCGGTTTGCTTCCTTTCGACGTTAACTTTTGTTTCATCGAGATACGCGTAAACGCCTTTCGCTACGGTTGAGGAGACCTGTTCCGTGATCAAGTTCGCCAAATTGAGCATCTTGAGTGTTGTTGCCCTGTTGGCTTGTGCCATGCCTGCGATGGCTGCTGACACCGATTCGTTCGTCATGACCAACTACTTCGGTATCGGCCTGGTCGTTATCGGTGCTGCTTACGGTATCGGTAAGTTGGCCAGCAGTGCTCTGGAAAGCATGGCTCGCCAGCCAGAAGTCGCTGGTAACATCCAGACCGCGATGATTATCGCTGCGGCTCTGATCGAAGGTTTTACCTTCTTCGCCCTGGTTATTTGCTGGTTCGGCTAAATCGTTCTGGCACGTAACTGCTGGTTCCCACCCCCAATCCGCATTCGGTTCGTTTCCTGGGATTGATTGACGATGCGCAGCGCACTGCTAACCCGTAACATGTGGAGCCCTTTGGCTGCTCTCCTTCTGTTTGCCTTGCTGGCTGCCCCAAGTTGGGCACAGGAAGATAAGAAGGAAGGAGATGCCGCGCACGACGAGGCGGCTCCCATGGCTGCTGCCGACGAAAAGGCCCCGGAAATTACCGAAGAGGAAATGGAGCGTCAGCACGCGAAAGCGGATCCTGAGCTTCCATCCGACGGAGCTCATGCTCCAGAAGATATGGAGCACAACCCGCACGATCTTTCGCACAACGACGGCTCGGCTATGATCGCGGCTCCTCATGAAGCCAACCTCGATCTGGCTGCCTTCACGCTGATCGTGTTCATTGTGTTGGTGGTGGTGCTGGGACTCTTCGCCTGGACACCGATCCTCGCAGGCCTCAAAGCCCGCGAGAGTTCGATGGAAGGCAAGATGAAGAAGGCCGAAGAGATGTACGAACAGGCCAACGCCAAGTTGGCTGAGTACACCCGAAAGCTCTCCGAATCTCAGCAAGAGATCAAGCAGATGCGGGACGATATGGTCAAGGCGGCCGACGAAAAGGCAAAGCAGATCGTGGAAGCGGCCGAAAAGTCCGCCTCCGCGACTCTCGATCGAGCGACTCGCGAAATCGATGCTGCCAAGGGTGCCGCCATCAACGAACTGGCCCAGGCATCGGTCAACCTGGCTGTCGACCTCGCGGGACAAATCACCCGCAAGGAACTCAAGGCCGAAGACCACGCCAACCTGATCCAGGACTCGATTTCCAAGCTGCCTAGCAACAACTAAGCACGCTTCCCGAAATCGGTAACCACGCACGACTTCCCCTTCGTCAGGATATCCTTCAGCACCATGGCTGGAACATCTTCCGACAAACAGACATTCGATCTTGGCCGGCAGCGTATCGGCACCGTGTATGCCAAGGCGCTGCTGGCGGCCGCTGATGAGGCAGGCCAAACGGATGCTGTGCTGGAAGAGTTCGGCTCGCTGATCCACGACGTGATCAACCAGCGTGAAGATCTTCGTCACGCGATCTGTGGTGGTATCCTGTCGGAAGAGCAGCGTATCGAGGTGCTGGACAAGGCGTTCGGCGACAAGATGAGCCCTGTGCTGCTCACCTTCTTGAAGGTGGTCACCCAGCACGAGCGACAAGATTGTCTTCGCGAGATTTACAACGCCACCGTGAAGCTGAACAACGAGCGACGCGGCATTGTTGAAATCACCGCGACAACCGCCACCGAGCTTCCTCAAGAGATGGCCGCCAACCTGACGGCTACCTTGCAGTCGAAGCTGGGACGCGAGGTTGTTCTTAAATCGGAAGTCGATCCAGACGTTATCGGCGGTTTGATCCTGCATGTCGGAGACACCGTCTTCGATGGCAGCGTCGCCAACCGACTGAAGCAGCTGCGACAGAAGGCCCTCGAAACCACGGCTCAAGAGGCGAAAGCGTCGCTCGAGCGATTCACCAATTCAACGCAGAGTTAAAGCAGTAGACGGTAAGTTCCATGAAATTCAACGCGGACGAAATCGCTTCTGTCATCAAACAGGAAATCCAGCAGTTCGACACGCAAGTCGATGTGCGAGAAGTTGGACGTGTCCTGGAAGTGGGTGACGGTATCGCTCGGGTCTACGGCCTTTCCGGCATCATGGCCGGTGAAATGGTCGAGTTCCCTAACGGCACGATCGGCCTGGCCTTCAATCTCGAAGAAAACAGCGTCGGTGTGATCATTCTGGGCGACTACCTCACCATCAAAGAAGGTGACGAAGTCAAAGCCCTCGGTACCCTGCTCTCGGTTCCCGTCGGTGACGCAGTGCTGGGTCGCGTGGTCGATCCGCTCGGCAACCCGCTCGACGGCATGGGTCCGATCCAGGCCACCGAAACTCGCCCGGTCGAATTCCTCGCTCCTGGCGTGTCGGAACGTAAGCCGGTTCACGAACCAATGCAGACCGGTATCAAGGCTGTCGACGCCATGACCCCGGTTGGTCGTGGTCAGCGTCAGTTGATCATTGGTGACCGTAAGACGGGCAAAACGGCTATCGCCCTCGATGCCATCCTGAACCAGAAGAACACCGGCGTGAAGTGCTTCTACGTCGCTGTCGGTCAGAAGGACTCGTCGGTCGCTGGTGTGGTCGAAGTGCTTCGCCGCAACGGTGCCATGGATTACACCACGGTGATCGTCGCTGGTGCAAGTACTCCTGCTCCTCTGCAGTACGTGGCTCCTTACGCCGGTACCGCAATGGCCGAGTACTTCATGTTCAACGGCCAGGCCGCTTTGATCGTCTACGACGACTTGTCGAAGCAAGCCTCCGCCTACCGCGAACTTTCGCTGTTGATGCGACGTCCGCCAGGTCGTGAAGCCTACCCTGGTGACGTGTTCTATTGCCATAGCCGCCTGTTGGAACGTTCGGCCAAGCTGAGCGACGAACTGGGTGCTGGCTCGCTGACCTCGCTGCCGATCATCGAAACGCTCGAAGGCGAAGTTTCCGCATACATTCCGACCAACGTGATTTCGATTACCGACGGTCAGATTTATCTCCAGCCCGACTTGTTCTTCGCTGGTATTCGTCCAGCTATGAACGTCGGTATCTCGGTCTCCCGCGTGGGTGGTAACGCCCAGATCAAGGCGATGAAGAAGGTCGCCGGTGGTCTGCGTCTCGACCTGGCAGCCTTCCGCGAATTGGAAGCGTTTGCTCAGCTCGGTACCGAACTCGACGAAGCGACCCAGCGTCGTCTCGATCGCGGTTACCGCATGGTCGAACTGCTGAAGCAGGGCCAGTACAAGCCGCTGGACGTCTACGATCAAATTCTCAGCATCTACGCTGGTACCCGTGGTCACTTGGACGAAGTTCCAGTGGTTGACGTGCTGCGTTGGGAAGCTGAATACCTCGAGTTCGCGAAGGCCAAGTACCCGCAGATTCGAGAACAACTGGAAGCGACCAAGGACCTGACCGACGAAGTCCGCGATCTGATGGAAAAGGCAATTGCCGAATTCCAAAAGACCTTCGTTGAGTCGCAGTCCGCCTAAGTCCTATCGCTCCGCCGCGATCCTATTAGCCAGTAAGTACCATGGCCAATCCCAGAACCCTCGACAAACGCCGCAAGTCGGTTCGCAACATCAAGAAGATTACGCGAACGATGGAGCTTATCGCCACGGCCCGCTTCAAGCAGGCCATGGATCGAGCTTCGGCTGCCACGGCGTTCACCTCGCGGATCACGCAGTTGGTGAAAGACCTGACCGCGGCCGACCTGCAGTTCGAGCATCCATTGCTGGAAAAGCGGGATACGAAGAAGAAGGCTGTGTTGCTGGTGCTGACCTCGAATCGCGGTCTGTGCGGTGGTTTCAACGGTAACATCTGCCGAGCGGCCTTCCCTCGCCTGGCAGAACTGCAAGCCGAGTACGACGAAGTCGAGCTGCGAATCTCCGGTAAGAAGGGGATCGCCATCTTCCGCATCCAGCGGAAGCGTACCGCCGACGTCTCGTACCTCCAGTTTGAAGACAAGCCGAAGTACGAAGAAGTGGAACCGATCGCTGTCGAATTGCTCGACGCGTTTCAGTCCCACGAGATCGACCGCCTCGACGTTGCCTACATGAAGTTTGTTTCCAGCTCGCGGCAAGAGCCATGCCTGGAAACGCTGCTTCCACTCGGTTCCCTCGAAGGGGCCGACGCGGAAGGTTCGGCTCCTAGCGAGTCGAAGGGCTCGATGTACGAGTTCATCCCTTCGGCCGAAAGCATCCTGGAAGAGGTCGTCCCGACCAGCTTCAAGGTGAAACTGTTCAAGTGCTTCCTCGACGCCGCCGTGTGCGAACAGATTGCCCGTATGGTGGCAATGAAGGCTGCGACCGAGAACGCCAACGATTTGATCAAGTTCCTGTCGCGCGAATACAACCGCGCTCGTCAGGGACGTATTACCAACGAAATTATGGAGATCATCGGCGGCGTCGAAGCTCTGGCAAGTTCCTAACGAGCATCCGCGTAGCCCCGATCCCAAAACCTTTTGGTCTGAATTTCCATCGAGAAAAGAAATATGGCGACTGCGACCGACCAGAAAATCGGAAAGATCACCCAGGTCATCGGTTCGACCTTCGATGCCGAGTTCGGCGAAGGCGAATTGCCGGCGATCTATAACGCTGTGAAGGTTCAAGGCGACTACAAGGGCGTCTCGATCAAACTGACCGGCGAAGTTCAACAGCACCTGGGCGGTAACCGCGTTCGCTGTATTGCCCTGGGTAGCACCGACGGTCTGATCCGCGGCCTGGACTGCGTCGATCAAGGTGTGCCGATTTCGGTTCCTGTCGGTAAGGCGACCCTGGGCCGCGTGTTCAACGTGACCGGCGATCCGATCGACGGCCGCGGTCCGGTTGACGCCGAAACCTACATGCCAATTCACCGCTCGGCTCCGGCGGTTGACGAACTGTCGACCAGCACCGAAGTGTTCGAGACCGGTATTAAGGTGATCGACCTTCTGACGCCGTTTGTGCGTGGTGGTAAAGCGGGTCTGTTCGGTGGTGCCGGTCTGGGTAAGACCGTTATTCTCACCGAGCTCATTGCTCGTATCGCTTCGGCTCACGGTGGTTTCTCGGTGTTCGCCGGTGTGGGTGAACGTACCCGTGAAGGTACCGACCTCTGGCTCGAAATGCAGGAAACGGAAATCGGTACGACCGGCCGTTACGTTATCGAACAAACCTGCATGGTGTTCGGTCAGATGAACGAACCACCAGGTGCTCGTCTGCGTGTCGCCATGAGCGCCCTGACGATGGCCGAACATTTCCGCGATGCGACCGGTACCGACACCCTGTTGTTCGTCGACAACATCTTCCGCTTCTCGCAAGCGGGTTCGGAAGTGTCCGCTCTGCTGGGTCGTATGCCATCGGCCGTGGGTTACCAGCCAACTCTGGCAACCGAAATGGGTGCCCTGCAGGAACGTATCGCTTCGACTAAGAAGGGTGCTATTACTTCGGTGCAGGCCGTTTACGTTCCTGCGGACGATCCGACTGACCCGGCTCCTGCAACGGCGTTCGGTCAGCTCGACGCGTTCATCTACCTCGAACGATCGATTTCGGAAAAGGGTATTTACCCTGCCGTGGATCCGCTGGCATCGTCCAGCCGTATTCTCGATCCACAGTACGTGGGTGAACGCCACTACGCGATCGCTCGCCGGGTGCAGACCACTTTGCAGCGTTACCGCGAACTGCAGGATATTATCGCGATTCTCGGTATCGACGAATTGAGCGAAACGGACAAGACGATCGTGCATCGTGCTCGTCGTATCGAACGTTTCCTGTCGCAGCCTTTCCTCGTGGCTGAAAAGTTCATCGGCAAGCCGGGTGAAATCACGCCGTTGGCCGACACCATCCGCAGCTTCGAAGAAATCTGCGATGGCAAGTGGGACCACCTGCCAGAATCGGCCTTCATGTATGTTGGTTCGATCGAACAGGCGGAAGAACAAGCCAAGAAGATGGCCAAAGAGAAGGGTTAATCTGTGCCTTCCATCCAATGCATTGTGGTCACGCCGGAAAAGACCGCACTCGAAACGACTGCTGACTTCATCGCCCTCCCCCTTGCGGACGGCGAGATGGGTGTCGGTGAAAACCACGCCCCAGTGATCGGTCGACTCGGTTACGGCGAAATGCGAATCGTCTCTGGCAGCCAGACCCAGCGTCTGTATGTCGACGGCGGATTCGTTCAGATCGCGAACAATGAAGTCAATATCCTGACCGGCAAGGCCATCCCTTCCGCTCAGATCGATGTTGCCCAGGCCGAAGTCCAGTTGGCGGAAGCCTCGAAAGCGGCTGCCCCAACCGATGAGCTGGCAGCGATCAAAACGCGCAACATCGAACAAGCCCGCAACCAGATCCGGGCCGCCAAGCGAGCCGGCAAGTAAGCATCGCTTCGCACTGAATGATTCCATTGATAGCACCGGCCCCCTAGGTCGGTGCTATCTTTCTTGATGCGTCCGGCTGACAATCGAAGTTGTCTATCTTACCGAAACGCCACGGCTGGTAATCTGCGTCCGAATTCCGAACGCTTGCTGGCATTTCCTCGCGAAAACCTTCCCCCACTCTGTCGATCAATCAAAACAAGTGGGGAAGGAGTACAGGCAGGCAGTTCCCCGCCATGGCATCGTAGGTGAAGGTAAAGTCGGAATGGAACGAGATCTCCCAAACGCCCCGGCCAATGTCCAGCAATCCCATGACCGCTCTGGCAAACAGGCGGCGTTGTTCATTTCGCGCGGACAAGCCAACCAACGTGAACGCCGAATCGATTCGGCCATGTTCACCATTGGATCGGGATCCGACTGCGACCTGGTGCTGGGAGACGACCAGTTTCCCGAACTGTTCGCCTACGTGCTGCGTACCCAAGACGGCTACCGAATCCGTTGCCTTGCTCCGGAACCGGTTCTGACGGTCAATGCCGAAGACGCGATCGCTACCCGATTGGAAGAAGGCGATCGAATCCGTTGCGGTCCGTATGAATTTCGATTTCACCAGCTTGCCGCCTCGCCATCGCGTCCGGCGGACGGCAGCTCGACCAAACTTTCATCCGCGGCGATGCCTTGGATCGCGACGGATGGCCAGACCCAGGACGGCATCGCGGCCTCGCACCGGCTGATCCGCGACATTCGTTTGCGAATCGATGGTATCGGCCAATCCACTCAATCGCACCGCCGGTCGGCATGACTCGGCATAACCCCGAATTTCGGAAGAGTAGGTTTGATGCAACCGATTGCCCCAATCCTCGGTAACGAGCCATTGTCGCTATTACCGTACGATGACGATGTCCTCGAGTCGCTACGCCAGGCTCGCACGGCCATCCAACTGGACGAGCAGCCAACGGTCGTCATCTCGGCCCGTTGCGATCTGCTGAAGGATGAACTGCGCGAACTTTACGAACAACTGCTGGCCACTAACTAAACGTGGCCGGCAAGTTGCCTGCGCAATAGGGTTCAACTACGATCGAGAGCGTGAACGATAACGCTCTGCCCATTGTCAGTCATCTCTATCCTCTGCGACGTATTCTGACGTGTTGTGCAGTTGCGTTGCCGTTTCTTGTGCTTGCCGTGTTTTTCTTTGGCAAGTGTTTCGTCTACCAGGAACAATTCCTGTTCCGCGACGCGGCCCACTTCTATTACCCGTTGTTCCATGAAGTCGCTCGACAATGGAAGAGTGGCGAAGTTCCGCTGTGGTCTCCGATGGATGGCATCGGCGTGCCACTGGCCGCTGACGCGACTTCCAGCGTGTTCTATCCCGGTAAACTACTGCTGATCACGCCGCTCGGCTTTGGCTTTGGCATGCGGCTTTATGCCCTCGTCCATTTCGCGTTGGCTTACTTCGGTATGTTCTGGGCCGCGAGAACCTGGCATTGTTCGCTTCCCGCTGCCGTGATGGCTGCCGTCACTTATGCCTTCAGCGGACCGGTGCTGGGCTATCATGCAAACATCATCTTCCTGGTCGGTGCCGCGTGGCTTCCGATCGCATTGACATGTGGCTGGAGCTTGGCTCGCCGCCCTGCCCTTCCCTCGGCGTTAGGCCTCGCGTTCGCCCTGACCATGATGGTCCTCGGCGGAGACGCCCAACTTGCGTATCACACGATGATGATGCTGACGCTGGCCGCGATCTTTTTCGTCCTGCCGTGGCGAAGACTTCCCAACTGGAAGATCTGGCTAGGTGGACGCACCTTGCGTGTTGGCACACTGGTCGCGGCCGCTGGCCTGGCGGTCGGGCTATCCGCGATTCAAATCTTGCCCACGAGCCAATGGGTAAGCCGAAGTTTACGAGCCACCAGCGAAGAGCCTCGCAGCCTCTACGAAGCGGCCCAACTGGTCGCCGCCGGAAAAGAGGTCGACCTCGACACGCTGCAGGGAAAGCCTCACCCCGACTCGCATGCCCGGCATAGTTACGACTTCAGCATCCCTCCGTGGCACTGGCCCGAGGCATTCGTCGCCAACTTTAGCGGCCAGATGTATCCTCGCAATCAACGCTGGACGCGAGCCATCCCTGCCGAAGGTCGCATCTGGCTTCAAACCTTGTTCATGGGAACGTTGGCCTGTTTGCTGGCCGGAATCGCGGTGTGGCATTGCCCGAACCGGCGCGTCGATCGCTGGCTGGTCGCCATCGGTCTATTTGGCGTGATCGCCAGTCTTGGCTGGTATGGCCTCGGCTGGCTGTTGCACGAAGTCGGTTATGGTTTGGGCTGGGACGACGAATCGCTGCCGATCGGTTCGCCGTTTGGTGGTCTCTATTGGCTGCTGAATATGACCCTGCCGAAGTACGCCGGCTTCCGCTATCCGGCGAAGTGGTGGATCTTCGTCGTGTTCGCCGTTGCTGTTCTCGCCGGCCGAGGCCTTGACCAGGTCAAGCTTTCCCGGCGTTTCGGACTGGTTGCCGTTGGCTTGTCAGGCACGTTTGCTTTGGCTGCTGTAATCGTATGGCTCGCTTCCGCCACGCTCGGAGCGATGATGCCCATCTCGCCTGACGATACGTTGTTCGGCCCGCTCGACGGCACCGCCGGATTAATCCAACTGGCAACCGGCTTACTCTGCGGATCGCTGGCGATTGCCGCGTCAATCGCGGCGCTGCGGTTCGCACCTCGGCCGATCGCCGTCGCGGTGATCGTGAGCATCGGGACGGTAGAACTGATGTTGGCCAACCACTGGGTCGCCCCCTCCGCGCCGCAGCAGCTATGGAATCCGATTGCCTCCGATCAAACGAGCGTACAGTTCGAAAACAAGCGGTTCTTCAAAACGGTTTACTTCGATCGCTCGAAGAACCATTACCCAGATTCATTCGCGACAACCGGCTCGGACGAGCGGATGGTCGAAGGTTTGAAGATCGACCAGAAGACCAACTTCCCACGCTACCCACTGTTGAAATTAATGCGGGGCATACCTTCTGTCGTCAGCATTCGCCCTCGCGATATGGAAACCGTCTGGAGCTACCCAGACAAGCCGCTGGTCGTCACGATGCTAGGAGCCTATCACGAACGCGCGAAGCGTTGGCCGGTGGCGTGGTGGCAAGCGAACGTGCAGTGGCACGATCCGATCGATGAGAGTTCGCCATCGGCCGTCACCCAGGGAACGCATGAGATCCTGGACGTGGTGAAGAATACGACGTTGCCTGATCCGATCTATCCGCGATCAAACATCCGCCCTTCCCGCTTCCATGGGGCGAATAGCGCGACCATCTGGCAGCCCACCGTGCTTGAAGCAGATGCGACCAATCGACTGAGCTTTCCGACGCTTCCTGCCAGCGTTTATGTCTTCTCGAAACCGAATCGTATTCGTGGCGGACAGTTCGAGGTCGAACTGGTGAACTGCCAGCCAGGCTGGGTCATGTTGCAAGACTATTACGACGACGGTTGGCAGTGCGAGATTATCGATGCCAACGGCGACACGCGCGCAGATGTCCCGATTTACCGGGCAAACCGCGTCATGATGGCGGTCCCGGTGCAGCAAGGGGATAAGCTCGTGCGGTTGACCTATTGGCCGACGTCGTTCGTTGTCGGTGCCTGGATCACGGCCGGCAGTGTGCTGTTACTGCTCGTGCTGACCGGCTTCGCGATATGGCAGGCCCTTCCTCCACGGAGGACCAACGGACCAACGTTTCGCACTTCTTAGATCTGGAAGTTGAGTTCTTCTTCGAGCTGCCCCACCGCTTCCGACCGAAGTCGAAGACGAGGCTTTTCCAGCAGTACCGTCGTGTTCGGATCGACGCTACGGGTCAGCCAGACACTGGAACCAATCACGCTGTGATTGCCCACCACCGTTCGCCCACCCAGGACCGTGGCATTCGCATAGATCACCACGCTGTCTTCAATCGTGGGATGACGTTTGATTCCGCGAACGAGGTTACCCTCATTGTCGGTATCGAACGACAAGGCACCCAGCGTCACGCCCTGATACAGCTTCACGTGCTTGCCGATCTCGCAGGTCTGACCAATCACCACACCGGTGCCGTGGTCGATAAAGAAGTAACTGCCGATCGTTGCCCCAGGATGAATATCGATCCCGGTTTGCTTGTGGGCCCATTCGGTCATCATCCGCGGGATGAACGGCACGCCGAGCCGGTACAGCGTATTCGCTACGCGGTAAACGGTGATCGCTTCCAGGCCGGGATAGCAGAAGATGACTTCATCAAGGTTGGTGCACGCAGGGTCGCCATCGTAGGCGGCTTGCACGTCGGTGGCGAGGATCTCGCGAAGGTTCGGGATGCGATTGAGAAACTCGATCGCCATGGCCTGACCTTTGGCCTCGAAGTCGGTCTCTTGCTGCGGATCGCAGGTGTCTGGCTTGCCGTTGACGCGTTCGTCGTGGCGCAAAGCCCGAGCGATCTGGACGGTCAGCTTGTCGTGCAGACCATCGATGATGTCGCCGACGTGATAGGTGATGTTCCCCATGTGCAGGCCTTCACGGCGCTGGTAACCGGGATAGAGGATTTCCTTGACGTCTTCCAGGATCGAAATCACCACTTCGTAGTTGGGCAGTGGGCAGTGCCCCAGATGGTTGATCTTACCGATCTGCTGGTAGGTGCTGACGATGCGGTCGGTCAGCGTAGGAAGATCTTCTTTCAAGCGTGCATCGGAAGCCATCGCGTGTGTCCTTTGATTTTGAACCGTTGAGAGAGGTGGGCCGTGGGTACCAGGGTCGATCGCAGGCCCGAGCTAGCAGCAGGCCTGAGTTGCTTCTAGGAGCAACAACAGAGGCAGGTTCGACAGTAGCAGGTAGCCAGCCGTTGCATGGTTCGGTTCAAGTTTGCCGGTTGCATGGACTTTTCCACAGGGTTCATTCAGGGGTTGGATGCCCGGCCTGACAAATGGTCACCAATGTTTTCGTCGTCAGAGACGTTAAAAATGAACCCTAACGGGGCAATCAATAAAAAAGCCCTCGCTTTCGTATTTTCGCAAACTTGAAAGCAAGGGCAAGCACACAGAAGGTACGGGGCATATTTCCTTGGTGCGATGAACCACCGACTCCCTCTCCCTCTGCGGGGAGAGGAAGCAGAATCGGGGATCGCCTTAGGTTGCCATCTCCTCTTCTTCTTGCATATGGTAGCGATGCTTCTCTTGCAGATGTGTCGGCATCGGGGCGTAGTGCGAGAAGTTCATGCTATAACTTCCCTGGCCGCCGGTCAGACTCGACAGGCTACGTGCGTACGAGCCGGTCTCTGCCAAAGGAGCGACACAAACGACCGTTTGCATGTTCGGGCCTGCATCTTCGGTTCCCGAAATCTGGCCACGCCGAGTCGCCATGTCGCTGTAAACATCCCCCACACATTCCACTGGAACGGTCACATGCATCTCGACCATCGGTTCCATCAATTGCGGCCCAGCCAGCTTGCACACCTCTCGCATCGCTGCCGATGCCGCAATTCGGAACGCTGTTTCCGAACTGTCGACCGGATGATGCTTTCCGTAATGGACTTCCACGCAGACGTCCTGCATCGGATAGCCAGCCAGAACGCCTTTGCGAACGCGATCGAGCAAACCTTTTTCGACCGCCGGCATGAAGTTGCCGGGGATCGAAGCCCCCACGATCGAATCGATCCACAGGAAGTTCATCGAATCGAAGTAGTGGACATGCTTCATGCTGGGGAAGTTTGCCTTCGTCGCGAACGCGGCGATATCAGTTCCCTGAGGCAGTGGCTGCACGCGGATGTGCACTTCGCCAAACTGACCTCGCCCACCCGACTGCTTTTTGTGGCGATACGAGCCATGCGCCGGATAGGTGATCGATTCGCGGAACGGAATCCGAGGTTCATACGTTTCGATCTCAAGATGGTCGCGTCGAGCCAGGCGCTCCTGGATCAGCGACAGATGCAGCTCGCTCATGCCTCGCAGCACCAGTTCGTGCGTCTCTTCATCATGCTCGACGCGGATCGTCGGATCCTCTTCAACCAGCTTATGAAGGGCGGCGCTGAGCTTCGCTTCATCGTTCCGGCTCTTGGGACGGATCGCCACACCGACCATCGGTTGTGGAAACTCGATTTCGGGAAGCTCCCACTCCCCTTCATTCGTCCCGGTATGCAGTTGATCCATCTTGGCCACCGCCACGATATCGCCAGGGCCGGCATGGTCGACCGGAACCAGGTGATTCGCTTGCACGTCCAGCAGTTGACCAATTCGCAGACCCTTGCGGCCGTTGCTGCCGGGCAAGGTCATATCCTTTCGCAGCGTGCCGTTGAACACGCGAATGTAACTAAGCTTCTGCACGAACGGATCGATCCGGGTCTGGATGACCTGGGCGGCGAGAGGGCCGTCAGGATCGCCCGATAGTTCGATCTCGCTGCCGTCCATCCTCCGCGCGGTGCGATGCACCATCGATGGCGGCAACGAACAGAGTGCCATCGCATCGAGCAGTTCGGCAATGCCCACACCCTTCTTGATGCTGCAGCAGACGATCGGAATCAACGTTCCTTTCGCGACCGCTTGGGGGATGAGCCGTTTCAAATCTTCGTTGGATGGCACTTCGCCTTCGAAGTAGCGTTCCATCCACGCTTCGTCCGCTTCGATCGAAGCTTCGACGAGCGACTCTTTGTAAATGGCTGGGTCGATCGGGGCGTTTCGAGTGTCGGCACGTTCATCAAAGATGCTCAGCACACCTTCGATACTGCCGTGCAGCAGTTCCGGAAAATTGATCGGCACACAGGCCTGGCCAAACGTATCACGGATCGATTGCATCAACGCCGCGAAGTCGAGATGATCGGCATCGATCTTGTTGAGCACGATCATGCGACCAATCCCTGCTTTCTCGGCTTCCGCAAACACACGTCTCGTGTTCACGGCGATACCGGCATGGGCATCAATCACAATCATGGCCGTATCAGCACCCCGCATGGCCGAGATCGTTTGGCCGATGAAGTCGGGATAGCCAGGGGCGTCGATTACATTGAATCGCAGCCCCTCATGTTGAAAATGGGCGAGCGTCGCCTCAATAGAAAGGTGATGAGCCTTTTCCTCGGGCTCGAAATCACAAACACTTGTTCCGTCGTCCACACTGTGGAATCCATCCACCGCGTGCGTGGTCTCGAGGAGGCGGTCAATCAGGCTCGTCTTCCCGGTCGAACCGTGACCGCATAGAACAATATCGCGGACGGTCTCTGAAACACAAGTAGCCATAATAAACTCCTTCCGTGTGTGGAAAAAACACGAGAAAAGGATGCGTCCCCGTGGGGAATCCACGGGAAACCTCTTCTCCGTGGGGTGGCTGTTTATGGCATCTGAAAACTGGTTTTCAGTGTCAGTCTGTGGTGTTCAGGTCGGGGTAATTGCTCCGAGATGAATCAAGTTACATGTGTCATATTCTATTATAGTATTATCGACTTAATGCGGGAGAATTACCGGTCCGAGTTATTCCAAATGGTGGAAATTTCTCGACCGGATGTACCTGGACAATCAACACATGATGTTCCTTTTCATTGAACTGCGACGCGACCAAAAGGTAAGCTTCTGGTGCGTTGCCTTCGTATAAGAATCGCTCCTCAATCCGATCGGAACGCGAAACCTGCTCGGTCGCCCAGGCTTCGCGATCATCCTTCTGATGGCGCAGGTTTAACTGCATCCGAAACTGCAGTTGTCCACCAGAATTTCTCACACCGAAGAAGCCTGCAATTTGTCCGGTGTCGAATAAATGGCGAGGTGCGGTATCGGATGGAAACAGTTCGGGATAGATGAATGAACTGGCATGTGCGACCGCCGGCCAATCTCCGACGTGCACCTCGTTCTCGAGCAAAGGTTTGCTGGAACCCTTCAGTAGCGAGGCGCGTTGCTGCTCGGTGATCACGGCCCAGGCAGAGGTCGAGTTCGCCATGGGGTTCCACGTCGTGTCGATCGCTTTGACATCGAAAGTTGGCAGATCGTAAATCTGATAAAGAACGACCGCCTTGGCAGGTCGATGGTATCCCCAGATTCCCAAGCCGATCGCCAACAGAGTGACGATCAGCATCATGGTTCCCAGACTGAATCGAAGCGAACTTCGACGAGCCGAGCGTTGGGGTTGGGATTCAGAAGGTTCCAAACGCTCAGGCTTCATGGCAGGCAGTTACCTCACGCCACCGGCAGCTTCCACTGCCTGACTGACGGTTAAACGTCCTTCGTAGAGCGAACGACCAACGATGGCACCATCGAGACCTGCTTGAGCCAGGTTCGTGACATCTTCGACGGTAGTCACGCCGCCCGAGGCGACGACCGGCAGACGGACGGCCTGCTTCATAGCTTGCATCGCTTCGACATTCGGACCGGCCAGCATGCCGTCGGTCGCGATGTCGGTGTAAATGAGGGCGGCGATAGGCAGGTGCTCGTACGTCTTCGCCAGATCGATAGCCGACGTGCTGCTCACTTCCAACCAACCATCGGTAGCGACCATGCCTTCTTTGGCATCGATCCCCAGCACAAGCTTCTCGGGGAACTTCTCGCACATCGCGGCGAACCAGTCTGGTTCTCGCAGGGCTTTAGTTCCGATCACCAAACGAGCCAATCCGAGGTCGAGTAGCTGCTCGATCGTTTGCTCATCGCGGATGCCGCCACCCACTTCGCAAGGAATATCGACCGCCGAGACAATGGCGGAGATCGCGGCACGATTCTTCAGGCTGCCATCTTTGGCACCATCCAGATCGACCAGATGCAGACAGTCGGCACCTTCACCAACCCAACGCTTGGCCATCTCGGCGGGGTCGTCGCCATAGACCGTTTCGCGGTTGTAATCCCCTTGCTGGAGTCGGACACACTTGCCGCCGAGGAGATCGATCGCGGGCCAAATCTGCATGGTGGGTTCCTTTCTGCACCACACGATCGAAACCGGTGGCGTTCTGGCAATATCTCAAATAGGGAGAAACACGGCAAGAAAATTCCTGCCGCCGGGAAGTTAGACCGCCGTCGGCCTTACGCCAATTCGGCGAAGTTCTGCAGCACCTTCAAACCAGCATGCTGGCTCTTTTCAGGGTGGAACTGCGTCGCGTAGAGATTGTCTTTCCAGACAGCCGCACAAAATCGACCGCCGTAGTCCGCCTCGATCGCAACGACATCCGTATCTTTGGGAACGACATAATAAGAGTGGACGAAATAGAAGTTCGTCCCTTCGTCGATCCCCTCGAAAATCGGCGGCTTGTGGAGGAAGCAGGCCTGATTCCAACCCATGTGGGGGACTTTGTAGCCATGTGGCAGGTCGAACTTGACCACTTCGCCTGGCAAGATCCCCAGGCCTTCGTGCTCGCCACCTTCGTAGCTGACGTCGAACAGCATCTGCAGACCGAGGCAAATCCCCAGAAACGGCGTGCCTGCTTCGATCTGATCTTTGATCGGACCTACCAGGTCACGGCGACGTAGCTCGTCGACGGCGTCGCCACACGCCCCGACGCCTGGCAAGACAAGCTTGCTGGCCGACGCGATTTCCTTCGGATCGCTGGTGATATGGGCCTCGTGCCCGGTTCGCTCGAAAGCTTTTTGGACACTGCGGAGGTTTCCCATCTGGTAGTCGACGATCGTAATCATCAGCGAACGAATTCTCTTCACGGGACAGTACGAACAGGCCAGCAGCCGGAGATGAAAGGATTCCCCTGGCGGACACAAACGACGAACATAAGTTCGCCTAGGCCACCCATTGTAATTCGTCCGCCCCCATTCTGGCAGACGTGCCCCGGCAGAGATCGCCGCTAGTTCGACGATTCGGCGTAGATCACCAGGTCGACGCGACGATTTCGCTGCTGCCCGGCAGGGGTCGCATTGGAGACAACCGGGTGGTTCGAGCCATGCCCGACGACCACAATCCGTGACGGATCGAGCCGATAACGGCCGGTCAACTGGTCGAAGATCGACTGAGCCATGCTGGCCGAAAGCTGATGATTCGACGTATAGGGCGGATTGACCGGCTGGTTGTCGGTATGCCCTTCGACCCCAATCTTATTGGTGGGGAAGTCACGCTGCAGAATACTGCTGACCTGAGACAACACATTGTCGGCATTGGGGCTCAGCGAGTTCGTTCCGGGATGGAACAGCATGTCGGCTGGAATCTCGATGCGAATGACATCGCCATCTTGCCGGGCCGTTACCCCAGGGATTTGAATTTTGCTGAGATCCGCGGTCAGGCTGTTGTTCGGGCGAATGACAGCTCCCCCTCGATACTGGGTCGAAGCGAGGAGCGTTTGCACCTTTTCATCTTTCTCTTTCGCCATCTGCTGCGACTGGGCGAGCTGATTAGCGGTGTCTCCGAGCTGCCGACGAACCAGCGTGAGTTCGTCTTGCAGGATCTTCGATTGCTGTTGGGCTTGGGCCAACTGCGAATGGAGATCCTGATTCGAGGCATCCAGTCCCGACGCCCGGCGTTCAAATTCAGCGATCTGAGCCTGGGTTTGCTGCTGCGCAAGCACCTGCTGCTGACGCCAGGCTGCATTCTGATTGCAACCGAGGCCAGCAACTGCTAGCGAAACGAGTGTCAGACAGCAATGGCGAAACATGGCAGGCCGTGTCGACAAAGGGCCGAGGAAACTTGAGGGAAAAATCTGATTTGCGGCGGGATATTAACAACCCACCCAATCGTCGACAAGGCCGATTTAAGAAAGCGAAGCGTCGAAAGTCTCGTCGCAGCCAAGAGATTCGTGGCGAAAGTGCCCCGATAGGCGTTCGACTGCTGGCAGCCATGCATGCTGAGGGTACTGGCCGTAATAGCGTTTGATGAAATGCCTGCCGGGCAGATGCTCGCAGTGGGTTTCCCATCCAACCCGCTGCATCAATCGTGTGCTGATTCGTTCGTTCGATAGCTCGCAGACGGTCGCATGAACGCGGCGATGGGCGGCGACCCAGTCCAACACTTCTGCACTACGACGAAGCGTCTTCCAACTGGTCTGCCGCGTCGACTCGACATAGGCCAGCGTCAGAAAGCCGGGCGAACTGAGCGGCAAGTTGTAATACAGCCGGCAGTGATCGCCCCCTTGGGCATGCTTGCGGCGCCCCAGCGTGACGATCTCGAGCCGCGAGATCAGCTTCGGCCAGGGTCGAAACGACAGCCCGCGGAAGTCTCCTTCCTCAACGCAGATCACGCCATAGCGTCGCTGGCGAACCAGCGCGGCAGCGTCGTTCAGATTGTCGATCGTTTCAAACCAAAGCATCGGTGAGCTCCCTGGAAAAAGGATAGCTCACCAATTGAGGTCAGGTCGCAACGATTTTTCGGCCGAATCCCTTCGATCCGCGTTGACCGTTACTTCGCTTCTTCCGGGTAGATGAACGTGAATTTGATCCAGACCCACGCGGTCAGCATCACGCCGAGCACGACCGGCAACGCCAGGAACAGTGCCGGCAGCCAGACTCCCAGTCCCAGGAGCGGACCATACTGCTGCCAGATCTTCGCCCAGAAAACCATCGTGACCAGCGTCCCGATACATAGATAAGGACCATACGCCAGGTAAGCGTCGCCCGTCAGCAGATAGTTGATGATGGCAAATACGCATGCAATAAACGGCGCCAAAAAGAAGATCACCATCACCGGTTGCCAGCCGATATAGGCACCGATCATGCACATCAGCGTAACGTCGCCGAAGCCCATCGCTTCTTGTCCCATGGCAAAGCTGGCGAAGAAACGCACCATCCAGATCAGCATCCCTGCGAATGACATCCCCAGCAACGAGGTGAACACCATCTGCCACGTCGCCGGTCCGCCCCAAAGCCAGGCCGCCGTCACAAATAAAACCAGAAACGCGAGTAGCGTCAGATAGAACCAACGGAAGGCGTAGCGAACGAAGCTCGCGATTAAATAGCGAAAGAA
Organism: Bremerella sp. JC817; assembly: GCF_040718835.1. NCBI lineage: Bacteria > Pseudomonadati > Planctomycetota > Planctomycetia > Pirellulales > Pirellulaceae > Bremerella > Bremerella sp. JC817. Next base: position 523,439 of record NZ_JBFEFG010000274.1, read on the forward strand.
CTTGGCCATGCCCCACTTAGTCCAAACGATCTTCGGAGAAAGGGCGAACCACCATCCAACGACCAGGAACAAACCAATCGCGAGTCCCCACGGTCCGTTGAACCATGCAGGCCAGGCATCCAACGTGGCGGCATCCAACGGCACCGCTTCAATCGCACGCCCTGCCGGTGCGAGACCAAAGTAAGGAGGACCGCCTGGGATCGGCAATCCCACGAAGGGAAGCAGCCAGCAAAGCACCAGGCCGATCACAAAACCAGGGACGGTTACCAAGTCAGGGATTGTCCGCGAGTCGAAGTCGACAAACGTGGCAATCACCATCAGCGAGATCAGCACGATATGCTGCACAAAGAGCGAGTGGATCGCCCCTTGGCTCATGGCGGTGTTGATGGTGATCGAGGCGAGTTCGCCATCGACAAGCCAGTGATAATACCAGGCGAAGAAGAAGCCGCAGCCCAGTTCGACGAAAAACGGCTGCACCCAGTGGGCGGTGCCATGCAACTTGCTTTCGCGAGCCAAACCAAGCCAGCCGAAGACGGGGACCTTATCGAAGATACTGCGAGATGGTGCCCCGGGAAGTGGCTTCGACCAGGGATCGTAATGTTTGGGGACCCAGGTCCAGCGATAGACGGCCCGGTTCAACTGTCCTCCGACCACCGTTCCGAGCAGAAACAGCAGGATCAAGCGAACCGACATCGAAAGGTTCACCCACAAATCAACGAGGTTCTCCCACCAATTCACGTTACGGCTCTTTCTGCGTTAAAGACGACGGGAGTTGGTCGAGAATCGACTGAGCCACGTCTTCGGGCGTCTTGCCCTCGGTTTCGATCACCAGATCAGCACATTGTTGATAAAGGGGAAGTCGCGCCGCGAGGACTTCTGCTATCTCTTCCAGCGGTGACTTGCCCGTCAGACTGGGGCGCTGCGTATGGGTCACTTGATCGAGCGAGAGCCGCCGGGCAATCTCCTCCGGCGGAGCGGTCAGCCAGACGGTGAAACAACGATCGGCGATGCGTGCCCGATTCGATTCGCGAAGGATGACGCCGCCACCCAGCGAAAGGACATGCTCGCTATGTTCGGTCAATGTTTGCAACGAACTCGATTCCAGGTCCCGAAAAGCAGCTTCGCCTTGATCGGCAAAGATCTGAGCGATCGTTCGGCCGGCGGTTTGCTCGACATGGACATCGGCATCGACCATTGGCCAGCCCAACGACTTTGCCAACAGGCGAGCCACATGCGACTTGCCCGTTCCACGATAACCAATCAGTGCCAGGTTCATTGCCATGCTGTTTAGTTGGTTCGCACAGCCCCGGTCATTCGCTTGAGCGTGCTACGCATCAGCTCGCGCGAGGTGTCGACCCCGGTGAAGTGCTTAAACTGCAAGGCAGCCTGACGTACGAACATTTCGACGCCAGTCACCACGCGGGCCCCGGCTCCCTTGGCCTCTTTGATCAGCAAGGTTTGCTCCGGGTTGTAGACCGTATCGAAGACCACCATGCTCGGCTTGATCCACTTTTTGTCGAACGGCGATTCGTTGACATTCGGATGCATGCCGACCGGGGTGCCATTGATCAAGATGTCTGGCTGAACCGAACCGCGATCGTCCCAGTGAATCGAACGGCAACCGAAGTGCTTGGCTAGTTCTTCGGCGTTCTCGAGTGTGCGACCAGTGATCGTCACGGCGGCCTTGCGTTGCAGCAACGACCAGACAATGCCGCGTGCCACGCCGCCGGTTCCCAGCATCAGCACTTTCATGCCTTCCAGCGAACCATCACGATTCTCAGCTGGAAGCATCGTGTCGATGCTTTCCATGGCGGCGGCACAGTCGGTGTTGTAACCGAACGGACCACCTTCGCCGAAGATCACGGTGTTGGTCGCACCCACGCCCTGGACGGCATGGTCAGCGACTTTGACGAACTTCGCGGCGACTTCCTTGTGCGGAATCGTCACGCTAAGTCCCTTCACTCCAAGCTGCGGGCAGACTTCGTTCAAGAAGACCGAAAGATGTTCGCGAGGCACACGGAACGGCAGGTAGCGCCGGTCCATCCCTTGTTCGCTGAACGCGGCATTGTGCAGATGCGGGCTGAGGCTATGTCCGACCGGATCGGCCACCACGCCGAACAGCTCGGTGTTGTCAGTGATCTCTTCGTAGCGATAGAGATCGACCATCTGCCGGAAACCGATTTGGCCCGGGGCGAGGGTTCTCTCGTTGGAGCTGGTCGCGTAGGTGAACGGGCAACCGAATCGCCCACCCAGAATTCGCGACGGCATTCCCATGTCCCCCATGCAAAGTCCGATCGTGGGAATCTCGCTGTTGCGGGCCAGTTCCAGGATCCGAACGTTGTCTTGCGGCGAGTTGGCCATCGTGGCGATCTTGATGATATCGGGATCGCACTGCTGCATCTTCTTGTGCAGCCCTTCCAGATCGGCAGGAGTCTCGCGGAAGTTGTGGTAGCTGATGATGCGTTTCGTCTTGCCATAGCGTGGCACGGCCGCTGCGATATCTTCTTCGAGATCGATGTAGTCAGCCCCTTCGGCAATCGCCGTTCGCAAGACCATCTGCCGTTCGGCTTCGTCCCCGTTGTAACGTCCCCCGTCACGTTCGCGACGGTAGGTCACCACGACTGGGCTGGGGCGATTTTCCAGCAGACGGCGGAGTTTGATGGCGCCGTTGATGTAGTCGAGGCGCAATTCGCACAGTTCGGCACCTTGTTCGACCAGGTGCTTGTGCTCGGCGATAACGTGTTTGTGTCGGCCGCGGCCGATACTGACGCAGATCATAGGTCTATCTCAAGTCGCCTGGCTGGGAGTAGGGCCAATGGGGTGGATAACAGAATAGAACGACACTCCCCTGGCCAGGGGAAACTCTCTATTTTAAGTCCGCTGGAATCTCCGGTCGAGTTCCTCTTTGGTAAAGACCAAAGCGGTGGGTCGCCCGTGCGGACAGTGGTGGGCATCCTGACAAAGGTGCCGAAGTTCCAATAAAGCGTCGATTTCCTCGGTCGAAAGGCGATCTCCCGCCTTGATTGCCGCCTTGCACGACATCATATGGAGCAGCTCGTCGAGCAAATCTCGCTTTTCGAGATTTTTGCCGTCGGTCATCAGGTGATCGATCATATCGCGGACGATTTCGGCCGGTTTGCGGCGTCCGAGGATCGCCGGGTAGCTGCGAATGAGGATCGTATCGCCGCCGAAGGCTTCCACCTCCAGGCCGATCTGGGCCAAGGTATCGGTGGCGGCTTCGACCGCGGCGAACTCTTGAGCGGCCAGGTTCAACGTTTCTGGAACCAACAACCGCTGCACTTCCAAACGGCGAGCCAACGCCTTTTCGCGTAACTCTTCATACAGAATACGCTCGTGCAAGGCATGCTGGTCGATGACCGCCATTCCTTCGTCCGTTTCCGCAATTAGATAACGGTTGTGAAGCTGGATGGCACGTTGCTGAGAGCCGATCCCGGTGCCGCGAACTTCCATCTCGCCGAACGAGTCTGGCTCGACTTCGGCGGTCGCGTCGGCTTCGGCTTCTTCTTGTTCTCGAAGATGAGCTGGCGTGATCCCGCTTGGGATTGGGGGCAAAGGCAAGCTGCCAGCGCCGACGGCCGAACGCTGGATCGGATTCAGCTGCAGCGGCGTTCGTCGATCCGATCGGAAGTCGAGATCGAAGTCGGTCTGTCGGCGAGCGTTCGGATCGCTCTCGCCGCTGTTGCTTTCGACCGCCCCTTTGGCCCAGGCCACCAACTCTTCGCGCAAGTTCTCGGCCGATTGGCCGTTGCCTGCCACGCTGTCCCCGTCGACATCGGCCGGGCGATAAGTCGCGTCGAGGTTCGAGGCGAGAAACTTCGTTCGGAGCGTACCCAGCAGTTGGCTGTAGATCCGTCCGCTATCTTGGAAACGAACTTCCAGCTTCGTTGGATGGACGTTCACGTCGACCATCTCGGGCGGCATGTTCATCCGCAGGAAGGACATCGGATAACGGCCATGCAGCAGCAAGCCACGATACGCTTCCCCCAGCGCATGTTGCAGAGCCCGGTCTTTGATAAATCGGCCATTCAAAAACAGATACTGCATCCGGTTGTTGCTACGGCTGAAACGCGGATTGCCCACGTAACCTCGCAGCGTGACCTGATCGTTCTCGCTGTCGACTTCGATCAACTGATCGGCAACCTCCGCCCCGAAGAATACCCGCACGCGATCGCGAAGATCGCTGCAGGGAGGCAAGTCGTGCACCATCCGCTGACCATGCTTCAGCGTGAAGTGAACCTGCGGATGCGCCAACGCGATGCGGGTGAACGCTTCGCTGATGTGACCGAACTCGGTCTGGGTTGTCTTTAAGAACTTCTTGCGGACCGGCGTGTTGTAGAACAGGTTGCGGATCTCGAGGATCGTGCCGGGTGGGCAACCGCACGGCTGAGCTTCCTGCACGTTTCCACCATGCACCAGCATCTCGCTGCCGCAGTCTTGATCGTGAGGACGACTTCGCAGCAGGAAGTGGCTCACTTCCGAGATCGACGCGAGTGCTTCGCCGCGGAAACCGAGCGTCCGCACATGGAATAATTCTTCGGCACTGCCAATCTTGCTGGTCGCGTGCGAAGCGATTGCCAGGGGCATGTCTTCCGGCGAGATCCCGCAACCATCGTCGGCAATGCGAATCAGTTCGGTGCCGCCATGCTCGATGGTGACGTCGACGCGGCGGGCTCCGGCGTCGAGCGAGTTTTCCATCAACTCTTTCACGGCGCTGGCGGGGCGTTCGATCACCTCGCCGGCCGCGATCTTGTTGACGACACTTGCAGATAGCTGTTGAATCTTCGGCATCCGCTGCCTACTCCCCTTCGGTTCGGCCTGGCGAAACTAGTCGCCGCGTAGTCCGTATTCTTTGATTTTCCGGTACAAGGTCCGCTCGCCGATGCCCAGCATCTTGGCGGCCTCTTCGCGATTTCCACCGGTCGACTTCAAGGTCTCGCCGATGAGCCACTTTTCGACTTCACTGATCGGTTGACCGACCATGCTTGGCATTTCGCCATTGCCAGCGACGGCTGGTTTCGGATCGACCGGCGGGACCAGGTCGTCCCCTTCCTGGATCAATTCGGGGGGCAGATCGTCCAGACCGATCGTGCCATCCAAGTCGAGCACGACCATGCTCTCGGCGAAGTTTCGCAGTTGGCGAACGTTGCCGGGCCAATCGTATTCCAGGCATCGCTGAAACACGGTGCGATCGATCCCGCGAACCTTCTTGTCGTGCTTCTTCGAGAACACTTTCAGGAAGTGATCGAACAGCGGCAAGATGTCGTCAGGGCGTTCTCGCAGGGCGGGTAACTGGACGGTGACAATTCGCAGACGATGGTACAAGTCGGCCCGGAAGGTACCGGCGGCGATCGCCCCTTCCAGGTCGCAGTTGGTTGCCGAAAGCAAACGAACATTAATCCGGATCGGCTTGTTTTCACCAACGCGGGTGATCTCGCTCGATTCAAGGACACGAAGTAGCTTGACCTGGGTGGGCATCGGCATGTCACCGATTTCATCGAGGAACAACGTCCCGCCATTGGCATACTCGAGGCGGCCAATGCGTTCGCTGGCAGCGTCGGTGTAAGCCCCCTTCGCGTGACCAAACAGTTCGCTCTCGAGCAAGTGCTCGCTCAGCTCGGCACAGTTCAGCGGGACGAACGGCTTCTTCTTGCGGGGACTGTTTTGATGGATGGCCTGGGCGACGACTTCTTTACCCGTTCCCGTTTCCCCAAGGATCAGCACGCTGGCGTCGGTCGGAGCGATACGCTGCAATCGCTGCACGACTTGCCGCATCTTGTTGCTGGAATAGATGAGCCCCTCGAACCCAAACTTCTCGTCCAGCCGCCGCATCAGTTCCGAGTTCTGACGTTTCAGCTGAATCGTCTCGGCCGCTTTGAGGGCCGCGGCTCGCAGCTTATCTGGGGTAAGCGGCTTCTCGAGGAAGTTCAGCGCCTCTTTCTGCATGGCAGCCACCGCGGTCGAAACGGTCGCGTGCCCGGTCACCACAATCACTTCGCAGTTGGGGCGGCTCTCTTTGGCAAGCTGCAGAATGCCCATACCATCGATGTCGTTCATGACCAGGTCGGTGACGACGATCTCGAACGGTTCTGCGACGATCTTCTCGGCCCCTTCGGGACCGCTGGTGGCGACGGTGCAGACAAACCCGATCCGCTCAAGGCTTTCGGCCATGGTCATGGCGTGGGCCTTGTCGTTGTCGACTACCAGTACGCGGAACTGATCCGGCTGAACTGGAGCGGCATCGGTTTGAACTTCATCCTGTGGCGTCGTTGTCATGCAGACCATCCTACCGAAGATGGGGCGAATCCTCTAGAACCGAATGCCGCTCCCCTCCCCTTCTCCATTGGGGGGAATCGCATTATCCGGCGGCTTCTTCAGAAGCATCGGCCGGCTTTTGTCCGATTCGGGGGGGAAGCGGAAATTCGAGCGTGAACTGCGTTCCTCGGCCCAGTTCGCTTTGGACATCGATGATCGCGTGATGCGCTTCGATGATCTTCTTCGCCAACGGCAAGCCCAGCCCTGATCCCCCTTCTTTCGTCGAATAAAAGGGATCGAACATCCGAATGGCGGTCGTGTCGCTCATGCCGCAGCCGGTGTCGACCAATCGCAGCAGCACACCACTGCGAAACTCGCGGGTCTGCACCATTAGCGAGCCACCATCCGGCATGGCCTGGATGGCGTTGACCACCAGGTTCAACAAGGCCGAATAGAGCAGTTCGGCATCGAGGTCGATGCTGGGCAGTTCGGAATCGAGATAACGAATGATCTCGACACCTTGCTGATTGGCTTGCGGCTCGACGAAGTTGAGGACACGTTCGATCTGCTCGTTCAAGTTGCCCGGCAACAGGTTCAGATCGCGAATCCGAGCGAACCGCAGGAAGTCGTCCAGCAAGCCCTGCAGCCGCTGACATTGCTCTTGAACCGTCGCGATCTTTTGCTTCGCGCGGCGCTGCTGCGGCGTTTGAGGATCTTCCATATCCTCGGCCAGCAGTTCCATGTTCATTCGAATGACCGAGAGTGGCGTCTTGATTTCGTGTGCCAACGAACCTGCCAGCCGGGCGATCTCGTTGTATTGATCGACCAGGTACTGATCGCGCGACTTTTCGCGAACGGGTTCGGAGTGTTCGCGCGAGGAAGAATGCGGATCCATGGATAGGCCTCACGAAAAAAGCCCGGAGTGATGAACACTCCGGGCAGATCTATTCTCGATGGAAATCAGAATCGCTGCTGATTTCTTAGTCTTCGCGACGAGGACGACGAGGACGACCGCCACGGTCACCACCACGTCCACCGCGATCGCCACCACCACGGCGGTCACCGCCGCGATCACCACGGTCGCCACCGCGACCGCCACGCGAACCGGCAGCTTCGAGCTCATCGCCTTCTTCGCCGGCTGGAGCTTCACCACCTGGCAACGTGGCCTTGTGGCTCAGCTTGACGCGATCGTGTTCGTCGACCAACAGGACCTTCACGGCCAGGATATCGCCGACCTTGACGACCGAGTTGACGTCCGAGACGTATTCGGTCGACAGTTCCGAGATGTGGCACAAGCCGTCACGACCTGGCAGGATTTCGACGAATGCACCGAAGTCCTTAACGCTGGTGACACGACCTTCGTAGATCTTGCCAACTTCGACTTCGCCGGTGATCGCCTGGACGCGAGCCATGGCAGCTTCGGCCCATTCCTGGTTGCCACTGGCAACGATGACGGTACCGTCGTCTTCGACGTCGATGGTCGCACCGGTTTCTTCCTGGATGGCACGAATCGTCTTGCCGCCAGGACCGATCAGCAGACCGATCTTGTCTGGGTTGATCTTGGTTCGCAGCATGCGTGGAGCCCATGGCGATGGTTCGTCCTTCGGCTGGCTGATGGTGGTCAGCATCTTGCGAAGGATTTCGATACGGGCTTCGCGAGCCTGAACGAGGGTCTTACGAATGATGTCTTCGTTGATACCCTTGATCTTCAGGTCGAGCTGGATACCGGTGATACCGTTCTGGGTACCGGCAACCTTGAAGTCCATGTCGCCATGGTGATCTTCTTCGCCCAGGATGTCGGTCAGCAGGACGTAGTCGTCCCCTTCCTTCACCAGGCCGATCGAGATACCAGCCACTGGGTTGGTGATTGGCACACCAGCAGCCATCAGGCCGAGGGTCGCACCACAGACCGAAGCCATCGAGCTGGAACCGTTCGATTCCAGAATGTCCGAGATGACACGGATCGTGTAAGGGAAGTCTTCTGGACCTGGCAGCACTGGGTTCACGCTACGTTCGGCCAGAGCGCCGTGACCGATTTCACGTCGGCCTGGGCCACGAATTGGACGACATTCACCGACCGAGAAGCTCGGGAAGTTGTAGTCCAGCATGAACTTCTTCGAGTACTCGTCGATCAGACCGTCAACGCGCTGTTCATCGCGAGGCGTACCCAGAGTCACCGTGATCAGCGACTGGGTTTCACCACGTTGGAACACGGCCGAGCCGTGAACGCGTGGCAACACGTCGACGCGGCAAACGATCGGACGCAGGGTCTTGGTGTCACGACCATCGGTACGCGTACCGCTGAGGATCAGATCGCGAATAACGCGTTCTTCCATGTCGTGCCAGGCGGTGCCGAAAGCACCTTCGTCGATCGCACCTTCTGCGGATGGATCTGGGATCAGCTCTTCTTTGACCTTGGTCTTCAGTTCGCGAACCTTTTCGGCGCGGTCCTGCTTGCCAGCGGTCTGCTTGGCCGATTTCAGGTCAGCGTAGTAGCTGTCCATCAGACGCTGGTACAAACCACCGTCGTCTGGTTCGGCGAATTCCATCTTGGTGGGAGCGACCTTTTCGGCCAGTTCGATCTGCAGATCGCAGATGTCCTTGACGATGCTATGAGCCTTCATGATCGCTTCGGCCATCTCGTCTTCGGGCATTTCCCGCGAGAAGCCTTCGATCATCAGGACCGATTCCTTGTTACCCGAAATGATCAGGTCGAGGTCGCTGTTTTCCAGCTGCTCGAAGGATGGGAAGGCAACCAGTTCGCCGTCGACACGACCCATGCGAACCGCACCCAGTGGGCCCTGGAACGGCAGGTGCGAAATGCACAAAGCAGCCGAGGCACCGATCATGGCCAGAACGTCACCGTCGTGTTGACGATCGCTCGCAACCACGTTGGCTTGAATCTGAACTTCGTCGTGGTACCCCTTCGGGAACATGGGACGAATTGGGCGGTCCATCAAACGGGACGACAAAATTTCTTTGGTGGTCGGGCGACCTTCTCGCTTGATGAAACCACCTGGGAACTTACCAGCCGCAGCGGTACGTTCGCGATAGTCACAGGTCAGCGGGAAGAAGTCGGTACCAGGTCGAGAAGGACCAGAGACGGTGGCGACAAAAACAACCGTTTCGCCATATTTAACGAGCACTGCCCCGTGGGCTTGCTTGGCTAGAAAGCCGGTTTCGAGGGATAAGGTTTCACTTCCAACTTGCTTCTCTACACGAATTTCTTCCACTTTTTCCGTCCTACACAGCGCACCGGAAGCTTTCCGAGAGGGCTTGCGCCAAGAGGGTCAGGGCCTGAAGGAGAGAGGGGCCCGCCAGTTGGAACATCCGATGCTTGGTTCAATATAAGGGTGGGGGCAGCTGTATTGATCTCTGAAATTTAGAGCAGCACCCCGTAAGGTTGCCCCGCCAGCCTAGTCAATCCACTACCGGCGAGGCGTGGTAAAGACGCGTCCAGCCCAGAGGCGCGCGTCTTCAGGCTAAATCCATTGCCACAGTAACTTAAGAGGCTCGTTCTGAAGAAGAAACGAGCCTCGTGCGACCAGACCGAAGCAGCTATAGAGCTACTTACGAATACCAAGCCGTGCCAGCATGTCCAAGTACTTCTGCGGATCGTGCCGCTTCAAGTAGTCCAGCAAGCGACGACGACGGCTAACCATGGCCAGCAGACCACGACGCGTCGCATAGTCCTTGGTGTGCTTCTTCATGTGCTCCGTCAAGTTGTTGATGCGATTGGTCAAAATCGCGATCTGAACTTCCGGGGAACCCGTGTCCTCGCCACCACGCTGGAAATCTTGGATGGCATCGTTCTTCTTATCTTTGGTAATCGACATGGGTAACTTTACTTACGTCCGCAAGTAGGGTGACTTCTTCTTAACCACAATAACGACAAGGACTTGTGAAACCAGCAGGTTTGTCGCGACTACCAAAACCGCGGCCACCAATGCATCAAACTCATCCTCAATGTCTTGATAAGTCCGTTAATTTAGCAGTGAAAGCAACTTTTGCAACGCCTAATAGCCCATCCGCCCCCAGAATGGCACCAGCTTTGCCGTCAAAATCGCCCACACCTCCTATTTCCCCAAAATAAACGGGGCTTCTTGCCAAGGTGTGACCACGATCGGCCCACCATTGCCGGCCAATCGGACTTCAATCATTCCAGCTCCCGCCGTATTCAGCCAGCGGACTGGCTCCATCGGGTCCGCTAAGCCTTCCAAGTGCCGATCACCACTGCTGACGACGATGCAGCGAGGCTGACACCACTGATAAAACGCCTCGGGCTTGCTGTGCCGGCTCCCATGATGCGGGGCCATCACCACGTCGCAGGCAATCGGCCGTTCTAGAATTACCGCCTCGGTCCCGGGCGACTCGAGATCGCCAGGCAACAGCACCCGTTTCTTCTGATATTCCAACAGCAACACCAGACTATTGGCATTATCGCGTCCCAGCACCCCTTTGCGAGTCGGATGCAGCACGGTCACGTCGAGATCGGGATGGGTCGCCAATCGCTGGCCAGCCGAGAGTGTCTTGCGGGGGATTCCTCGAGCGTCGATTTCGTCCAGCAGCGTTTTCACGAGATCGCTGGGAATCTTTTCCATTAGGTCCGAACAGAAGACCGCCCCGACCGAGAATCGCTGCAGGATCAGGGGCAAACCATTGAAGTGATCGACGTCGTCGTGCGAGATCACGATGGCGTCGAGATGACTGATCCCCTTACTCCAAAGTACAGCCGACAGCGATTGGGCTGCCCTGTTCGGCGAGCCAAGTCTTCCGCAGTCATACAGCAAGTTCTGTCCGCCTGGCAGTTCCACCAGAACGCACGTTCCGTGGCCAACACTGACGAACGTACACACCAGGTCGTCGCGGGCCACCGACTGATTCGCTTGAAAGATCGCCACGCCGAAGCCGACGGCGATCCAAACCCCAACGACGCCAACTCCCCAGCGAATCGGGATCTGCCGCGCCAGGATCGACCAGCCGCTGAAGATCACCAGGCCATAAAAACCAACCAGCCACCACAAAGCGGGCCCAGCCGACCAGATGGTTAGCGGGGCGTTGGCCTGGGTTGTTTCGACGATTGTCTGAATCACTGCCAAGGGAATGTCAATCAACGCACCCATCCAAATGGTCGCCGGCGGCAAGACAATCGACACGCCCACGAGTAACAACAGTCCGACCAGGGCTAACGTCATCGGCAGCATCAACAGCGGCGAAAGCACCACGGTCCACGGAGAAATCGCGTGGAAGTGATACACGACCAACGGCAACGTCACCAGCCATACCACCAGGGAAACGAGGAAGGCGTCGACCACGATCCTTCGAATCGAGTGCCAGCACTTCACCGGCCAGGGACGTGTCTGAGCGATCAGGGTTTTCAGCGGATCGTGCACTTTCCTTTGCGACTGACAAGATGCGAGCCACGCCAGAACCGCAACCGCGAGAAACGACAATTGTGTACCAGCCTGAAAGATCTCGCTCGGACTGAAAGCCACGATGCCGATCCAGGCCATCGCCAGACTGTTGCCGAACTGCGATTTGCGAAACAACAACTCTCCCAAACAGATCATCGCCACCAATCCAGATGCTCGCAGGATCGGCGGCCTCGCGTCGACCAGCAGAACATACGTGATGGTGAGCAGCAGCAACCCCGCCCCTGGTAGCCACGCCGGGCCAGGCAAGTATCGCAAGACTCCGTAGACAGCCATCGCCAAGATTCCGAGATGCAGTCCCGACAATGCCAACAGATGCACCGTGCCGGTCTGGCGAAACGCATCGTCCGTATTGTCGTCGAGTCGTTCACGTCGCCCGAGAAAAATGGTTTCCGCCAGGCCTTCATACTGCGGCGAAATCGATGCCACGAGTTGGTCGGCCACGTATCGCCGAGCAAGCCGCAGCGGCGAAAGTAACGTAAACGAAGCAGCCGAACCCATGGGCTGAATGCACTCGACAAAGTTGCTCCGCAGAAAGATCCTCGATCGTTTTCCCCGCGACCAACGTGCCAGATCGAACTCGCCAGGGTTCAGCGGTGGCTCGGCCATCGTCGCTTGGGCAAAGACGGCAACCGGTTGCCCTGGCTCAAAGTCGCAGCTGGCACCAGTGACATACACTTCGGTCTCGCCAGAAACTTCGATCCACTCGGCTCGATTGCGAATCTGCTCGAGCCTTAGCGGCAACTTCCATTGATCTGACTGCTGAAACTCGAAGGCTGTCCGAGGCGGCTGGGCCGGAACGAAGCGAGGATAGTCGGTCACAACCCCGCGCAAGGCCACCGGCTGCTTCTCCGCGGAAAGAGCCAGGCTGAGTTCGCTCGTCCGATAGAAGTTCCAGTGGACGTGATGCAGCCCTCCGCCGAAGATCGCCACCGCGCCAAGCAGCACGCCACAAGCCCAGCTATCGTGCCGTTTTCTCCATAAGATCGCCCAGGCCAACAACGTCAGGAAGAAGCCAACTCCCCAGGTCAACATTGGCAGATCGAAAGCCCAGTCCAGCAGCACGCCAAAAGTCAACGCAGCCGCCAATAAGACCAGCGGCAGATAAATCGTCCGCGAGATCTCAGGCGGATTGGTTCGATTTGCGGCAGCCTGGGACAACGAAATTCTCGAACGGTGTTCGATGAAGCAAGGAAAGACCAACCTGTCAGTATCGCAGTCGGAACGCTTCGGCTCAATTTTTTCGTGAACCGAAATAAAAACTTTGGTACCTTATCCAATTCAGCCCTGCTTCTTCTTTTCCCCTCCCCCGAAGACTAAACACCCATGCCCTACCGAATTGCCCTCTTGCTGCTTGCCGTTTTCGGCACCTTTGTTTCGTCGTCGACTTCGTTCGCTGGGGAGCGTCCGAACCTGATTTTCCTGCTGACCGATGACCAGCGTTTTGACGCCCTCGGCTGCATGGGCAATCCGGTTATCAAGACGCCGAACATCGATCGCCTGGCCCAAGAAGGGGTCGTGTTCGATAACGCTTTCGCGACGACCGCCATCTGTGCGACCAGCCGAGCATCGTTCCTGACCGGACAGTATGCCCGCCGCCATGGAGTAGTCGACTTCAAGACCGTGCTGACGCCGGAAGCATTTTCCGAGACCTTCCCTGCCCTGCTCCGCAAGGCGGGCTATCGAACGGCATTCATCGGCAAATGGGGCGTCGGCAATAACCTGCCGGCCGATCAGTATGACTACTGGAAAGGGTTCGCCGGACAAGGCAAGTACTTCGTCGACGGACAGCCACATATGACCCGTCGGCTCGAGAACCAGACGCTCGAGTTCCTCGACACTTGCCAGCCGGATGAACCTTTCTGCCTGCAGGTCAGCTTTAAGGCGGCCCATTGCCAGGATGGACCAGGCTGGCAGTTCCAGCATGCCCCGGAGTATGCCGACTACTACGCAGAAGATGGCATCACGCCTGCTTCGACTGCCAACGAGGTGGGCTACCAGAAACTCCCTTCGCAGCTGCAAGGTGGCGAATCACGCGTGCGTTGGGGACGTCGCTTCGATGGCGACGAAATGTATCAGAAGAATGTGAAGGACTATTACCGATTGCTCACCGGCGTCGACGATTTCGTCGGAGCGATGACCAAGAAGCTGGCGGAAAAGAAGCTCGCCGACAACACGGTGATCGTGTACACGTCGGACCATGGCTTCTTTTTGGGTGAACATGGCCTGGCCGGTAAGTGGCTGATGTACGAACCTTCGATTCGCATTCCGATGATCATCTACGATCCGCGTCTGCCAAAAGCGGACCGAGGACAACGCTGTGACGACATCGTGCTGAGTATCGACGTTGCTCCAACCTTGCTGACGCTGGCCCACGTGCCGGTTCCATCGTCGATGCAGGGCAGCAGCCTGACGCCATTTCTGACTGGCCAACATCCGGCCGACTGGCGAACCGAATTCCTTTACGAGCATCTTTTTCCGCACGCGACCATTCCGCAAAGCGAAGGGGTGCGATCGGAAGATTGGAAGTACATCTCGTACGAAAAGACCCAGCCGAAACTGGAACAGCTTTTCGACCTGAAGAACGATCCTCAGGAAGAGAACAACTTGATCGACGATCCAAAGTTCGCCAAGCAGCGAGACGCGATGCGAGCTCGGCTCGATCAAATGCGAACCGAGTTCCAATAGGTCTTCGGCTTTCGTTTAGTTCATCGAGATCAAGTCCGACCCCAGCGAGGTCTGCTTGATGCTCTTGGCATCCATCAGCGGACCTCGTTCTTTGTAAGGGGTCTGCATGATGGTTCGGATCACCTGCTGGTCGGCTGGCGACGGAAGTCCCCAGTCGGCTCGCTGATCAAAGACTTCGGTTGCCGGCTTCGATGGCGAACCGACGTTCAGCAGCTCGAAGTGATCGAGCGTCACCAAGGCAGGATGCCACACACCGCACGAGTGACTCAGCCGCATCAAGTCTTTCCGTAGCGTCACGATGTAGTTCGCCGCTCGAACGCCCTTCGAGGTCGGATCGAGTCCGCGCATCAGCCAGGCATTTTGAGTCGCAACCCCTGCCGGGCAATGCCCGGTGTGGCAGCGTTGAGCCTGGATGCAGCCGATCGACAGCATCGCTTCGCGAGCCACGCTGATCATGTCGCAGCCAAGGGCCAGGGCAAACAACGAGTTCTCTGGGAAGCCGAGCTTTCCGGAACCGTTGAACACCACATGATGGTGCACGCCGGCATCGATGAATTCGTGATAGACCCGGGCAAAGCCGATCTTGAATGGCAACGCCACGTGATCCGCGAAGACGAGCGGCGCTGCGCCGGTCCCGCCTTCACCACCATCGACGGTCACGAAGTCGACACCACGAGCCGTGTTCGCCATCTGCAGCGCGAGTTCCGTCCAGAATCTCGTTTCCCCCACCGCCGACTTGATACCGACCGGTAAACCGGTAGCGTCTGCGATGCGTTCCACAAAGTCGAGCATGCTGTCGACGTCGTGAAACTCTTGATGCCCGCTCGGGCTGGCACAATCCTTGCCCATCGGAATGCCACGAATCGCGGCGATCTCTTTGGTGATCTTGCTGGCCGGTAGAAGACCACCGACACCTGGCTTGGCGCCCTGGCTCAACTTGATTTCGATCGCTCGAATCGGATAGGCAGCGCAAATGTCTTTCAGCTTCGACAACTCGAAGCGACCATGGGCATCGCGGCAACCGAAGTAAGCCGTCCCCAGCTGCAGCATCAAGTCGCCGCCTGCCAGGTGATAGGGACTGACGCCCCCTTCCCCGGTGTTTTGCAGGCAGCCAGCGAGGGCTGCCCCGCGATTCAATGCTTCAACCGCGCGACCGCTTAGCGAGCCGTAGCTCATCCCGGAGATGTTGATCAAACTGGTCGGTCGAAATGCATGCCGCCGCTGGCGATAGCCGCCCAGGATCTTGGCGCACGGCAATTGGAACTCGGAGTCGTACAATGGATCGGTCGGATTCGGAGTATTCACCGGAAAGGCCGAATGCTTCACGATCAAGTGATTCGAGGCCAGTTCCAGATCGTTATCGGTTCCGAAGCCGAAGTAGTTGTTCTCTCGCTTTGACGAGGCATACACCCAGCGGCGCTGAGCTCGGCTGAAGGGGCGTTCTTCGTTATCGCTGGTGACAATGTACTGCCGCAGCTCTGGACCGATCGCTTCCAGCCAGTAACGGAAGTGCCCCACGATCGGAAAATTCCGCAGGATCGCATGCTTTCGCTGCGTCAGGTCGTAGATCACCATGCAGACCAACCCCAGGCCCACGACCAGCAAACTTCCCGTTAACCACGTCATCTCGATCGATCCTTCCGCCGATTGCAAACACACTAAAGGCATACATCGAAATCTTATGTCAACTCTAAGACCGAAGATGCCCACATTAAGAGGTATTTTGCGGATACCCGATAGCTGTTTGCACAGTTTACTGGGACGGAACCTTTGGCGTCGAGAAGGCAACCTCGATACTATAATAAGCAGTTGCGATACTTCCCCCGACTTCCTTGAGAAAACCGCATGTCAGGCGATTCTCACGAGCATTTCGAGTTCCGGCTTACCTTCTCGTTGTGGGCCTTAGCAATTGTGATTGCCTTGTGGGGAATCGTATTCGCCATCTTGCGATTGCTGGGCCCTTTTGCCGCGACGATGACCTGCTTGTTTCTGCTGATCTCGGCGGTCCACTTAGGCGCGTCGTTCTTGAGCCGGCGGATGGGTTTGGAAAAGAAGCGATTACCTCGGCCTCCGGTCCCACCACCATCGGGAGAAACAAAACCGAAAGGGAAGCCACGCTGGAAAGGACCGAATCTCGCTGAGAGAACGCGAGTTTCCATTTGGCAGATAGGCTTAGCCGGGCAATCGATCGCCCTGGGAGCCGTGGCCGGGGGAATTGGTAGCAGTTGGGTCCCGGCCCATCAATTCAATTACGGCGTACTTGCCGTTTGCGTGCTCAGCGGAGCAGCCCTGAGTGGAATGGGCTGCTTCGTCACGACAAATCTAGTCGAGCATTTGTGGCGTTCGCTGCACTCGGCCTGGCAAGGCGAGTTCACCAAGGCCACCGACCAGGCAACTTAGTCCTGCGGCTTTTCGACGCGGTGAACCACGACGATGTATTCGGCCGACTGCATGATGCCACCACCGGTGACAAACACGACGCGGTCCCCTTCTTCCAGGTAACCGTTCGAGATGCCCCACTGGTCGATGAAGCGGCGAAGCTGAATGCCGTTATGAACCGGAGCATTCGAGATCGGCGTCACGCCCCAGTACAAGCACATCCTTCGCAGGGCCGCATCGGAGTCGCTCACGCTGATCGTGGGAATCGCATCGCGAAGCTTGGCCTTGGTCAGGGCGGTTCCACCGGTACGTGTCGCGGTCACCACCAACTTGGCTTCCAAATGCTCGGCCGTGATGGTGGCACCAGACACAACAGCTTGCGTCACAGGATGCACCTGGGCCACACGGTTGTCGATTCGGTTCGAGCGACCACGTTCCTGCATCCACATCTTTTCGGTGGCGAGCATGATGCGGTTCATCATCTTCACCACGGCGACTGGATGCACACCCACGGCCGTTTCGCCGGAAAGCATACAAGCATCGGCACCGTCGAGGATCGCATTGGCAACGTCGGTTGCTTCGGCACGCGTCGGACGATTCGAGGTTGTCATGCTGTCGAGCATCTGCGTGGCGACAATCACCGGGCGACCGATTCGCGAGCAGGTCGTCACGATCAACTTCTGAGCGGCAGCAACTTCGGCAACGTCGATTTCGACACCCAAGTCACCACGGGCAACCATCACACCATTCGATTCGCGAACGATGTCTTCGAGATTGTCGAGAGCTTCACGCTTTTCGATCTTGGCGATGATGAATGCACGTGATTCGTGCTGCATCAGCAGATCTCGCAGATGGCGAAGATCGTCGGCCGAACGGACGAAGCTGAGACTGACATAGTCCAGGTCGTTTTCGGCGGCCCATTTCACATGTTCGATATCTTGCGGCGTCAAAGCTTCGACGCTCAGCTTCGTGCCCGGCAGGTTGATCCCCTGACGGCTACGGATGGGACCGGCCTGGACCACTTTGCAGACGGCGGTGTCTTCGGTCTTTTCCAGCACCGTCATCATCACGGTACCGTCGGCCAGCATCACGTCGTTACCAACTTCCAACTCGTCGACCAGCGGCTTGTAGTTACAAGTCAGCTTGTTTGGTTCGTGGCATTCGTCACCACGGACGAAGGTGAAGATTTCGTCCTCGTGGCAATGAATGATGTCGTCTTTCAGCACGCCCAAACGAATCTTCGGCCCCGAAAGGTCTGCCAGAGCGGCGATCGGTCGATCGACCTTGGCGCTGATCTCGCGAATGGCACGCACGACTTCCGAGTGATCTTTCAGATCGCCGTGCGCCAGGTTCACGCGAAACACGTCGACACCGGCCATGACCAGCTCTTCCAGCATTTCCGGCGAGCGACATGCCGGACCAACAGTGGCCACGATTTTCGTGCGAGCACGGTTCGGGAGTATTCGAGCGGCAGACATAGTTCGTAGCCAAGGGTTAAAACAACTGGTCGGAAAAAGGTAACACGCATAAATCTAGCCCATCACTTAGCACATGACGATGGGGTTTTGGGAATCCTTAACCACAGGGAATCCCCAATCAGCGTGGATTTTTCTCACTTTGGCGAATGTTCCATGAAGTTTCCCGCCCCCAATCGGGCTCTAAAGGTAACTGCGGCAACCTTGTAGTTTCTTTACGGTGCTTCATTTAGCTAAATCCTCTGGGGAGTCGCCTGCCCCTTTCATGACGATGTCATCAATTTTTCGAAATAGAAGCTTCCTCGGGGCTCGAATGACCACTATAAAGACTCCTACACCATAAACCTGCCATTAATCTGACCTCAATTTCCCTTCTTTTCTTTTCGCGGAAAGCCGAGATCACCACACCGCCGGCTCCCCTTACGGCTCGATCTGTTTCATCACCTTGAGGTCTGGAGAATTCTGCCATGAGCCAACGCTTCACTGAGCGCCGATCCTTCCTGAAAACAACCGCTGCCGCAGCAGCCGTCGGAGCGGTTCCTTATTTTGTCACTGGGAGCAATGTTCGTGCGGACGAGCAGAAGGCGACCGAATCCAACGATCGCCCCCTGATTGGTTGCATCGGAACCGGCAGTCGCTGGAATGCCGTCGGTCCCAACGCAATGCATCTGGGCGACGTGGTCGCCGTGTGCGACGTCGACGCCAACCATGCCGCTGCGGCGCATAAGAAGGTGACCGACATTCAGTCGAAGAAGGGTGTCGAGCGGAAGGTCGATATCTATGAGGATTACCAGAAGATCCTCGAACGCAACGACATCGAGATCGTCACGATCGTGACCACCGACCATTGGCACTCGAAGATTGCCATCGAAGCGATGAAGGCAGGCAAAGATGTCTACTGCGAAAAGCCTTTGACGCTGACGATCGACGAAGGCAAGAAGATCTGCCAGGTCGCTAAAGAGACCGGGCGAGTCTTCCAGGTCGGTACCCAGCAGCGAAGCGAGATGGGGCTGCGTTTCCTTCAGGCTGTCGCCCTGGTTCGCAGCGGCCGCATCGGGGACGTACAGAACATTGCCGTCGCGATTGGGGGAGCTCCGACTAGTGGCACAATCCCGGTCGCCGACATCCCGAATGGTTTGAACTGGGAAAAATGGCTCGGTCAGGCTCCCATGGTCGACTATCGCTGGCGGATGGATGGCAAGTTCGCCAAGACGCGTTGCCACTACGAGTTCCGCTGGTGGTACGAATACTCCGGCGGCAAGCTGACCGACTGGGGTGCCCATCATGTCGATATCGCCCAGTGGGCCATCGGCCAGAGTGGTGAAGGGATGGGCGCAACTTCCATCGAGCCGATCTACGCCAAGCATCCGGTCGAGTTGAAAGATGGCATGCCGGTCCAAGACGACCAGTACAACTGCGCGACCGAATTCCATGTCAAAGCGACGTTCGACAACGGCGTGGTCATGGACATCAAGAATTCGCACCAGCAAGAGCTCGGCTTCGACAACGGCATCATGTTTACCGGGACCGAAGGACGTTTTCTGGTCAATCGCGGCAAACTGGTCGGTGCCCCGATCGATGCCTTGAAGGACAATCCGCTCCCGGAAAATGCGATCGCCGAAATCTATGGCGGCAAGAATCCAGCGGCCAACAATGCCCATATGACGAACTTCTTCGAGTGCGTGAAGACGCGGAGCCTGCCAATTTCCGATGTTTACACGCATCACCGGGCCCTGACGACATGCCACCTGTCCAACATCGCGATTCGCTTGAATCGCTCGCTCAAGTGGGATCCCAAGAGCCAGCAGATCGTAGGGGACGACCAGGCCAACGCCATGCAATCGCGAGAAGCTCGCAAAGGATACGAGGTCACCGTATAATCTGAACTCCCATCATGCCTTTCCCTTCCCCTGGTTCGATTTGATCGGATCAGGGGTTTTTACTTGTTCAAGGGAACGCTTCGCGACTTCAGATAAGACATAGAACGACAACGGTGACGTACTGGCAGGAAAAAGTGGCCGTCGTGACCGGAGCCTCGCAAGGCTTCGGCAAAGTGCTGGCCGCTCGACTTATCCAAAATGGCTGTCATGTTGTGATGGTGGCTCGTGATTCCGAGAAGCTGGAGCGAGCAGCAGCCGAAATCGATCCCGAAGGTAAGCTCTCGACGGCGATCCCGACCGATGTGACGAACGACGACTCGGTCGTAGCGTTGTTTGAAGAAGTGCGTCGCCAGCCAGGCAGGCTGGATGCCCTTTTCAACATCGCCGGCATGAGCTCACGGGGAATGGTCTGCGAGACCTCCATCGACGACTTTCTGCTGTCGTTCGATTTGAATGTTCTCTCGACGGTGCGCTGCGTTCAGGCGGCTCGGCCTTTACTGGAACAATCGCGCGGGCACATCGTGAACATGGGCTCGCTCGCGTCGAAGAGTGCCTCGAAGTTTATCGGCCCTTATGCGACTTCCAAGTTCGCTCTGGCGGGGCTCAATCATCAGCTTCGACTCGAACTGGGCGAGTCAGGCATTCATGTCATGCTCGTTTGCCCAGGTCCCATTGCCCGTGACGATGCCGGGCAGCGCTACGCCGATCAAACGGATGGGCTCCCCGATTCCGCTCGGAAACCAGGCGCCGGGGTGAAGGTGAAATCGATCGATCCCGCGACGCTCGCGGATACGATTCTCAAAGGCTGTGAAAAACGTCAGACCGAAATCGTCTGGCCCGGCAAGGCGAGGCTTCTGTTTGCCATCGCACAACTATCTGGAGCCTGGGGAGACTGGGTTTTACGGCGTTTCACCTCGTCGTGATGCGGCGAGTCTGGTGTTGCAAAATTTCTCAGATCCCTGAGAGTTCCGTTAGTTGAATCACGGCGGGGTAGGCCTTATGATGACGATCACCTACCCTCCTTCCAACGCTGATCTCTCATCCCCTGAAAAGCCCCATGCACACCACCTCTCGCGAAAATTGGTGCCGGTTGACGCTGCTCGCAGCGGTAACCCTCTGCTGCGTTGCTCCGCTTCACGCTGCCGACGAAAGCACGGCTGATAAGCCTAACTTCGTCGTCATCTTCTGCGATGACCTGGGATATGGCGACCTGGGCTGCTTCGGCAACCCGACGATCCGAACGAAGTATCTTGACCAGATGGCCTCGGAGGGAATGAAGTTCACACAGTTCTATGTGGGTGCTTCCGTCTGCACGCCTAGCCGCGCAGCCCTGATGACTGGTCGTCTCCCTTGCCGCTCAGGCATGTGCAGCGACAAGCGTCGCGTGCTGTTTCCCGACTCGAAAGGTGG
Source organism: Bremerella sp. JC817 (assembly GCF_040718835.1). Classification (NCBI taxonomy): domain Bacteria; kingdom Pseudomonadati; phylum Planctomycetota; class Planctomycetia; order Pirellulales; family Pirellulaceae; genus Bremerella; species Bremerella sp. JC817. The sequence goes on from NZ_JBFEFG010000274.1 coordinate 544,976, forward strand.
ACTGCCCGCCGACGAAATCACGCTGGCCGAAGCCCTCAAGCCAGGCGGCTATGCGACCGCTTGCATTGGCAAATGGCACCTGGGTCATCACAAGCAGTTTCTGCCAACCAACAACGGCTTCGACTATTACTTCGGCATTCCTTACTCTAACGACATGGACCGGTTGGCCAGTGCCCCGAAGGGACGCGAGTCGTTCTGGGAACCGAAGAGTGAGTACTTCAATGTGCCGCTGATGCGAAACGAAGAGATCATCGAACGTCCGGCCGATCAAACGACAATCACGCGACGCTACACCGAAGAGACACTCAAGTTCATCGACGAGCATCAGGACGAACCGTTCTTCGTTTACCTAGCGCACTCGATGCCACATATCCCGCTGTTTCGCTCGCCTGAATTCACTGGCGTCAGTCGACGTGGCTACTATGGCGACGTGATCGAAGAGATCGACTGGAGCGTTGGCCAGGTGCTGCAAAAGCTTCGCGATACGGGCCTCGATGAGAAGACGCTGGTTGTGTTCTGCAGCGATAATGGCCCTTGGTTGATCTTCGACGACCATGGTGGTTCGGCCGGCCCACTGCGCGATGGGAAGGGAAGCACCTGGGATGGCGGAATGCGAGAGCCGACAATTTTCTGGTGGCCGAAAACGATCCCCTCGGCTGAAGTGGCCGCGGACGTCGGAAGCACGATGGACCTGATGGCCACGTTCACTTCGCTGGCCGGTTTGCCCCTGCCAGAAGACCGAAAACTCGACAGTTACGACCTGACCCCGGTGCTCAAACAAACCGGGAAGAGTAACCGCAATGCTTTATTCTATTATCGCGGCTACGATTTGATGGCGGTTCGCCATGGTCCGTGGAAGCTTCACTTGAAGACGCAAACCGGTTATGGCGGTGCCAAGCGCGAAGTGCACAACCCGCCGCTGCTGTTCAATCTGGAAGAAGATCCTGGCGAATCTCGCAATCTCGCCAAGCAAAACCCGGCCGTGATCGAATCGATCCAGAAAGTGATTGAAGCCCACCAAAAGGAAATGGTGTTCGCGGAATCGCAACTGGAACTGTAACGACTCAATATTCAACACCCCCAATTTTGGAAAGAATCATGACTGCGTTCCCTGAAGTCGGAAAGATCGAATACGAAGGCCCCGATTCGCGTAATCCGCTGGCGTTCCGCTGGTACAACCCGGATGAAGTGATCGAAGGCAAGACGATGAAGGACCACTTCCGCTTCAGCGTCGTCTATTGGCACACCTTCCGCGGCACCGGTTCCGATCCGTTCGGTCCTGGCACGGCGATCCGTCCTTGGGACGATGGCAGCGACACCGTCGAAAACGCGGTCAAACGTGTGAAGGTCGCTTTCGAGTTCATCGAAAAGCTGGGGGCTCCTTACTACGCGTTCCACGATCGCGACGTCGCTCCGGAAGGCTCGAACCTGAAGGAAACCTACAAGAACTTCGACACCGTCGTCGCAGCCTTGCAGGAAGAACAGGAACGCACCGGCATCAAGCTGCTGTGGGGCACGGCCAACATGTTCAGCCACCCACGCTTCATGCATGGTGCCGCCACAAGCTGCAACGCCGATACCTTTGCCTACGCCGCTTGCAGTGTCAAAAAGGCCCTGGAAGTGACCAAGCAACTGGGTGGCGAGAACTACGTGTTCTGGGGTGGCCGAGAAGGTTACCAGAACCTGCTCAACACCGACCTGAAGCGTGAGCTGGATCACCTGGCGAACTTCTTCCACATGGCGGTCGACTACGCCAAGGAAATTGGCTTCACCGGTCAGTTCCTGATCGAACCCAAGCCGAAAGAGCCAACCAAGCATCAATACGATTTCGACACCGCCAACTGCCTGGCGTTTTTGAAGTCGTACGACTTGGACAAGCATTTCAAGATGAACCTCGAGACCAACCACGCAACGCTGGCGGGTCACACCATGCAGCACGAGCTCGAATACGCAGGTGCCAACGGCATCCTCGGTTCGATCGACGCCAACACGGGCGACCTGCTGTTGGGCTGGGATACCGACCAGTTCCCGACGAACTACTACCTGACGACCGAATGCATGCTGTCGATCTTGAAGTATGGCGGTCTTGGTTCTGGCGGCGTGAACTTCGACGCTAAGGTTCGGCGTGAAAGCTTCGAGCCGATCGACTTGTTCTATGCCCACATTGGTGGGATGGATGCGTTCGCCAAGGGGCTGAAAGTGGCCGCTGCGATCCGCGCCGATGGCAAGCTCGAGTCGTTCGTCCGAGAACGTTACCAGAGCTGGGACGAAGGTGTGGGTGCCGACATCGAAGCTGGCAAGCACAACTTCAAGACGCTGGAAGCTTACATGCTCGAGAAGGGTGAAGTCAGCCCGAACAAGAGTGGTCGCCAGGAATTGTTGGAACACATCTTCAACATGTACCTGTAAAGCCCGTTTCGAGCGAGCAACAGGCTCGCCTGAACCGCAGGAACGACTAGAATGGATTGTCGACAGTTATGTTGGCAATCCATTTTTTATTGCCATGCCTCGACTCTTCCGCAGGAGGGACCTCGGACGTGACGCTTGACGATAACCAATCTTGCTATCGAGGGGACACGGCAGAAACCCTTGCCTGGCGTGTCGCCGATCTCGAACAAGAGAATGCCCGTCTCCGCCAAGAGAACGCCCAACTGCATGCGATCCTCAAATCGGTTCCGGTCCACATTTTCACGTTGTCGCAAGACTATAAGATCACCTATCTGAATCACTTTCGCGACGACTGCGCCGATCAACCGGTCGGGATGTATGTGCGAGACTTCGTCTCGGAAACAGAAGCGACGCTACTTGAAGCCGCGATCGACAAGGCCTACCAAGAGCAAAAAGAACAAATTGTCTGCGTCCGTAGCGAAACAACCGGTCGTATCGAACAGGCCCGCTATGCTCCGCTGAAAAACGACAACGATCCCCACGACTCGATCGTGGTCGGCGTCACGCTCGATGTAACCGAAGAGCGGGACGAAGTCAACGAACTGCTCAAGCGCAAAACGGAAGTCGAAGCCGCTTTGCTGGAAAGTGACGAACGATTCCGGATCATGGTAGAGTCGACGCCGATTCCGGTGGTGATCTCGGACCTCGAAACGGGCGGCGTGCTCTACGGCAACCGTGGTCTGGCTCAAATTTTTGGTACGCCGTACGAAACGCTGCAGGAACAGTTCACCAGTAACTTCTACGCGAATCCGGCCCAACGGGCAGCCTTGCTTGAACGCGTTGCCAGTAGTCAGCCGATTCGCGGCATGACCATGAAACTGAAGGATGGCACCGGCAAATCGGTATGGGCCGCGGTCTATCTGGACCGGATTGTTTATGCCGGGCAGCCTGCCCTGCTGGGCTTTTTCCTTGACGTGAGTGCCCGCAAACAGCGCGAGGAAGAGATTTTGCGAGATCGTCGTGCCCTGCGGCGGCTGCTTGATACCAACGAGCGTGACCGCCGCCTGATCGCCTACGAAATCCACGACGGCGTCGTGCAAGACATGACCGGAGCGCTCATGTTTCTACAAACCGGGCTCAGCTTTGTTTCGGACGAAGTGGATGGCCACCACGAACTTAGCCGCGGGACGACATTGCTTTCCAATGCGATCGGAGAGATTCGTCGTCTTCTCAATGGCTTGCGTCCTTTGAGCCTGGAAGAAGGTGGTGTGGTCGCCGCGATCAACGACCTGGTTACCCGTATGTTGGACGAAGATTTCCAGATCGACTTCCAACATGAAATCTTCTTTCGCCGCATCGCTCCTTCACTTGAGATGGCGATTTATCGCACGGTCCAGGAAGGGGTCAACAACGCACGGCGTCATAGCGGCACCAACGCGGCGTCGGTCGATATCCAGCAAAGCGAGAAAACGATCCACATCAAGATTGAAGATGATGGATGTGGCTTCGATATCCAAAAGATCGATCCCCGACGCTGTGGTTTGTCAGGGATCCACGAACGGGCCACGTTACTCGGTGGTCAGGCAGACATTGCCAGCTCGCCCGGCAAGGGAACAACGATTGAAGTCGTGCTCCCCTTGGGCGATTATCTGGAATCAGACGACAAACTCGCCTGATTCCGGGTTGCTTTAAACAGTCAACGTTGGTGCCATGCCTTTGACCAGCTCAGGCACACTGACTACGAGCGACAAACGTCCCCCTCCGAGTTGAGCGACGCCACCAATACGGCTGCAGTTCTCGATGATGTTCTGCAAATCGTTCACCACAACTTTGCGTTTGCCAAGCACGCTGTCGACCAGCAGACAGGCAGCCCCTTGCTTGCTGGCGACCAGCACAGCATGGTGCTTCAATTTGTCGGTCCATGTCAAGGTGCTGGCGAGTTCCATCTGTTCGGCCAGCGACATCACCGAGACCGTTTTGCCACGCACCACGGTCATTGGCAAGCCGTGACAGGTCTTGATGTCCTTGCTATCCAGTTCCATCACTTCGCGAATGTTCTCGAACGGCAGGACGAACTGTTCGTTGTCGGCTGCGACCAGCAAACCTTCAATCACAAGCACGGCCTGACGGATCGGAATCTCGATGGTGAACGTTGTTCCTTGCCCGACCACCGATTCGACATGCACGTCGCCGTCGTGATCGCGAATCGTCGTTCGGACCACGTCCATCCCGACACCACGCCCCGAGACATCGGTGATCTGTTCGGCAGTCGAGAAGCCCGGGTGAAAGATCAGGTCGATCACATCGGCATCGGACATAGCGTAAAGTTGTTCGGGCGGCATCAACTGCTTGTCGATGGCTTTTTGGCGAATCCGTGTCGGATCGATACCGCGCCCATCGTCGCGAATTGTCAGCACGACATGTGTGCGGGTCGTTTCGGCACGAATCCACAGGTTGCCGGTTTCCGCGACACCACGAGCCAGTCGATCTTGTGGCGTTTCGATTGCATGGTCGGCCACGTTCCGGATCATGTGGGTGAGCGGCGAATCGAGATCTTCGATCAACGACTTGTCGACTTCGACTTCTTCCCCCTCGATATGCACGTCGATCGACTTCCCTAAGTCGCTGGCCAGTTTGCGAGCCATCGGTGGGAACTTGGACAGCAAGGCACGGATCGGCACCTTGCGCAGGGCTACGACACTCTTCTGAAGCTCGTTGGCCTGGGTCGAGAACGTCACGTTTATTTGACGGAGTTCTTCGACCAGTTCTCCCACGGCTTCCGAGGCAGCCATCCGACTTTGAACGTCTTTCAAACGTTCGCAGGTAATGAACAATGCCGAAACGTCGTCGAGGAATCGATCAAGGTGATTTTCATTCACACGAATCGCACGCGATCGCTTGGCGTGATTCGCTGCCGGGCTCGATGGTGATTCCGCGGCTTGATCACCCGCAGACGACGAAGCAACTTCTTTGACAACCTGCGGCTCTTGGACTTCAGGAGGCAGATTGAAGGTTTGAATCACGCTGGCAACCTGGTCCCAGATCACCGAAAGCAGGCCCTGGTCGACACCGATCGGGCTTTCGTAGAGGACCTTGAAGTCCTTAAGCGCGGCTTCAATTTTCTCGTGTCCACCACCTTCTCCCTTAAGGCGACAGACCATCACCATGTCGGCGAGTCGATCAAGAACGGACGTCGACTGCTCGTCGGTCCACTTCGAATCGGCCGGCCAAATGAAAGCATCGGCAACGTCATGAAGCATCGAAGAAACATCTTCGCCGTCGATAAGATAGGTGGAAGCCAACACTTCCTCTGGTGTTGGAACCGGAGCATCTTCTCCTTGTTTTGTTTCGTCGGTGTTTCCGACCAGTCCCGAGATTTTTTCAGCCCAACGTAGCGACTCTGGAAAACCAGCCGCGTTCATTTCGAGGGCCAGCTCTTGCAGTTCGCGCAGCAGCGAATCTTCACCACCAGACGATCCACTCGCCTGGACCGATAGCTCCGAGATACGTTCCAGCAGAGAGATTTCTTCTGGAGAAAGCGTGTCTTCGTACCGGTTTTCCTCAACGCGTTGCAGCAGCGAATTCAGTCGATCGAAGGCATCAATCAGCGCGCGAGTCAGGTCTTCGGTTAGCGCAAGCTTCTGGTTACGAACATCGTCGAGGGTATTTTCGACCGCGTGTGCGAATCTTTTGATCGCCGATAGACCAAAGAAGCCGGCGTTACCCTTAATCGAATGGACGGTTCGAAATACGCCATTGATTGAATCCGCATTACTGGGACTCTTCAAATAAGCTGTGATTTGATCCGCCAATCCATGAATCGAATGCAGCGATTCATCGATGAAGGCTAACAGCAGTTCGTCGTTGGCTTCCGTGTTACTGGTCATATGCCTGTGACTTCATAGAGGTCGTTGAACACTTAGACAGTGATACTACTCTTCGCTTCACCCAGTTCGTGCTGACGACGGTTCTTCAGCTCGTGAAGGCATTGCCACCAGCGTGCTGCTTTGAGGAAGACCGCATCCAGCGCTTCGTACAGTGGGGTGAAGTCGTTCATCGGTTTGAAGAAGCACGCTTCGGCTCCCCCGCGAAGTGACTCCAACACCGTCATCTGCGAAACCAGGCCGGTCAGCATGATGACTTGAATGCCACCATCGTACGCCTTGATTTCCTGTAGCAAGTCCAAGCCGTTAATACGTGGCATGTCGATATCGAGGATGCACACACGGCAGTTGGAATTGAGGAGTTGCTTGAGGGCCTGATCAGGCCGATCGAGCGACGTCACTTCGTACCCACGCTGTGTCAATCGATGGTTGGCGAGCTTCAGGAACGTCGAGTCGTCGTCGACGTGAAGAATCAGTTTTTCATTCGTTGGCGAGATTGATCCCATTTTTACGGTGCCCCAAACAAGATCCGAGAGTTGCCATAACAATCTGGGCAAAGTTAGGTCGGTATCAGAGGTAGGCAACCCAGCAGTGGCACCGCAGACGAAGACAAAACGGGGGGTGACCGTAGAATCGTTACCACCACCTACAGGTGGACTCCCCGAGCATGCAACTCGGCACGCAATTGAGCCGCATCTTGGAACAAGATGGCGTCATAACCGGCAGAAACGGCACCCTCGACGTTTTCGCTGCGGTCATCCACAAAAAAGACCTTTTTGGGGTCTGATTCGCACAGTTGTGCGGCTTTTTCGTAAATTGCCGACTCCGGTTTGGCACATCCCAGCCGAAAGCTGAGTGCATGAACCGAGAACAGTTCATCGAGAAAAGAGTAAGGGCGATCGAGGCAATACTGCCAGTGCGCGTCGCAGGTATTCGACAAGATTCCCAGGCGATGCCCAGCCCCGTTCAAGGCCTGGGCAATCTCGATCACCTCGGGCATCGGCTGGAAGATCGCCGAGGCCGCATAGACAACATCTTCGATCGAAGGCTCGATTTCGTACCGCTCGCAGAGCCATCGATGAAACTGTTGCGTGTCGATCTCGCCACGTTCGTACTTCCATTGCTGCCCCGACGCGAAGACGTCGCGCTGGATAACATTTTCAGTGGTCCCCATCAGCTCTGCCAGTTGTCGGCAGGCGATCCCGTGATCGAAATCGAGCAGCACCTTGCCCAGATCGAAGTAAAAGAAATCGGGTGGGGAACTCATTTCCGCGACGATTTAGAGCTTTTTAAGACGGATGTTGCGATACCAGGCTTCACACTTTGGCCCGGAATGAATCTGGAGACCAATGATCCCTGACTGAGGAATGTTGTCGTCCGCTTCGTGATAATCGACCGTCTTCAGACTGCCAACCCAGATCTGAATATGTTTGCCTTGGGCCCGGATTTTCAGGGGAATAAACTCTTTGCCGGCGATTTCTTTCCGCAGTTTCTCGGTATCGCCTTCCGCCAAGAATTTGCGACGTCGCGATTCGTCGTACAGCGATCCCCAGATCGGCTTATCGCCTTGCCAGCCCATGTCGCACTGGTATCCGATCACTTCGTGATGGTCTGGAATCCGCTTGCTGCGAAATTGGATTCCCGCGTTCTTTCCATCGCCCACGAGCTTCGCTTCGAGCGTTAATTCAAAGTCCGCAAACTCTTGCTCGGTACAAAGAAACTCATTGCGGGGGATATCTTGATCAAGGCGTCCTGCAACGACCGAATCGTTCTCGATGCGGAACCAATCGAGGTTTCCTTCCCAGCCCGCGAAGGAAGTCTTGTCGAAAAGCAAATCGTCGTTCTGGGCCGAAACAATCGACGGCACTCCGACTGCCAAAAGGCAGCCGAGTAGCAGGAGGGGCGTAATTCTCATGTTCGCGGTGGGCTCCCAGGGTGGGTCGCTACGGAAGAGTTGGGAAAGGTTGGCTCTCAAACTATTTTACCTCAAGCAAGCCCCCCGAGTCAGATCAGAAATGCCGGTATTTAAGCGGTTAAGGCAGTTTTTCCGCAATTCATGCCGATCCTGGCGAGATTTCCCTTGTCTGGCTAGAATATCGGGTTCCTTACGTCCTATCCCCGCCCCTTAGTAAGCAGCAGCAGGAAACTTTCGCGTGTCCCAGCCCCTGAATAAGTACAGCTCGCGTGTGACCCAACCCAAAAGCCAAGGTGCATCTCAGGCCATGTTGTATGGAACGGGGCTCACCGACGCCGACATGCAAAAGGCCCAAGTTGGTATCTGCAGCGTCTGGTACGAAGGTAATACCTGCAACATGCACCTCAACAAGCTGGGCGAAGAGGTCAAGCAGGGCGTGGTTGGGGCCGACATGGTCGGCATGCGATTCAACACCATCGGCGTGAGCGATGGTATCTCGATGGGAACCGACGGGATGAGCTTCTCGCTGCAGTCCCGCGATCTGATCGCCGACTCGATCGAAACGATCATGGGTGGTCAGTGGTACGACGCCCTGGTTGCGATCCCAGGCTGCGACAAGAACATGCCAGGCTGCTTGATCGCGATGGGCCGTTTGAATCGTCCAGCATTGATGGTTTACGGCGGGACCATCAAGCCAGGCTTCCGCAACGGCGAGAAGCTAGACGTCGTTTCGGCATTCCAGTGCTATGGTCAGTTCCTGGCCGGCACCATCACCGAAGACGAACGTAAGGAAATCGTTCGTAGTTCGTGCCCAGGGGCCGGTGCCTGCGGCGGTATGTACACGGCCAACACCATGGCTTCGGCGATCGAAGCACTGGGCATGTCGCTCCCCTTCTCTGCCAGCATCCCAGCTGAAGACGAAGGCAAGATCGACGAATGCCACCGCGCGGGTGCCGCCATTCGCAACTTGCTGGAAAAAGACATCAAGCCACGCGACATCATGACCCGCGAGGCGTTCGAGAACGCGATGGTGGTCGTCATGGCATTGGGAGGTTCGACCAACGCCGTGCTGCACTTGATCGCCATGGCTCGTAGCGTCGACATCGATCTCGGCCTGGCCGACTGGCAAGCGGTCAGCGATCGCGTTCCGATGCTGGCCGACTTCAAGCCAAGCGGCAAGTACGTGCAAGAAGACCTGCACAAGATCGGCGGCACGCCAGCCGTGATGAAGTACCTGCTGCAGGAAGGTCTAATGAACGGCGACTGCTTGACGGTCACCGGCAAGACACTGGCCGAAAACTGTGCCGAGGTTCCTGGCTTCCCAGAAGGCCAAGACATCGTTCGTCCGCTGTCGAACCCAATCAAGAAGACCGGTCACTTGCAGATGCTGTTCGGTTCGCTCGCACCGGAAGGTGCCGTGGCGAAGATCACCGGCAAGGAAGGTCTGCAGTTCAGCGGCCCAGCCAAGGTGTTCGACTCGGAAGAAGACATGCTGCACGCCCTGGAAGATAAGAAGATCGTCAAGGGTGACGTCGTCGTGATTCGCTACGAAGGTCCAAAGGGTGGCCCTGGCATGCCAGAAATGCTGACCCCGACTTCGGCAATCATGGGCGCCGGCCTCGGCTCCCATGTCGCTTTGTTGACCGATGGTCGCTTCTCAGGCGGTTCGCACGGCTTCATCGTGGGTCACGTCACGCCAGAAGCCCAGGTCGGTGGCCCGATCGCGTTGGCGAAGGATGGTGACATCATCACGATCGATGCCGAGAAGCGTTCGATCGACCTGGAAGTCTCGGAAGAAGAACTCGCCAAGCGTAAGGAAGCCTGGGTCGCTCCACCTTACAAGGTGACGCGAGGCACGCTCTACAAGTACATCAAGAATGTGAAGAGCGCTTCGGAAGGTTGCGTGACCGACGAATAAGGTCCCGCCAAGAAACAGCGAAGCGAGCATCCACGCAGTGTGTGGGTGCTCGCTTTTTTTGTGCGCGAGGAACTAGCGTTCGCTCGTATCGACCTTCGCCCAGAAGGGATGAATCCGATCGGCTCGCGTGCGGGCATCTTCCAACATCACCTCGGTCGACGGAACGACGTTGCCGCCATAGTTTCGCCCGCCGTAGGTCACTGTCATTCGCTCGTCGAAGTTCACCAGATCTGGCGTCAGATAGATAATCGCCTTCCCGGTTCCGCTGGTGACCAGCACACCATTCGTCGCGAGTACCTTGCCGGCAATCTTGACGGGCGACTTCTTCGGTTCTGGATAGTTCGCCGGCAGCACGAGGCTTCGCTCGGGGAAGTCACTCACCTCCAGCCAGAAGAAGAAGTTGTCCCAAGGACGCATCGAGACCACCTCGAACTCTTTCGGGAAGAATTGCCGCTTGTGAAGCGACATCCACTCGAAGATATCAGGGATCTCGTCCTGGAAATGTTCATGGCCGCGACCACGATATTCGACAATCATCGTGTCGAAATTAGTCTTCGTCAGGTAACGATCGAAGTCACGCGAGTTGATCTCGCGTTTGCTGCCATCCAGTTCACCGCAAACGAAATACATGGGTACATCGCGGGCATTCTCCCAATAGCGTGCCACGTACTTGTCGGCTTGGGCAACGATCGGAATCACTCCAGCCCATAGGTCAGGATGCGCTAAACCAATGTCCCAAGCAGCGTCGCCACCCATCGAGTGTCCGGTCAGGTAGACACGGTCGGTATCGATCGAAAAGTGCCGTAGTGCATGTCGCAAGCTGAACAGCACCGAGGCATGTTCGTAGGCAGAATAGTTGTATTCAAACTGATGCTCTTCGGCCCACATCGGAGCAATGACGATGTAGCCGTTGCGCGCGGCCTGACCGGTGCGGATCTTCGCTTTCTCACTATGCGTTCCGGCCCACCAATCGATCTGCTGTTCGGCGGTCGTACCGGCACCATGCAGCGTGACGATCGTTGGATACTTGCGATATGGATCGTAGCCTTGCGGAAGCTGTACGTAGTAAAAGAAGTCTGACCGGCCTGGAACGCCAGGGACACGCATCAGGTAATAGCCGGCGATCTCGGAAGCGGTTTCCGGAGCGGCATTGCCCAGCGGCGGCTTCATGTTCAGTAGAATCTTGGCGACGTAGGCCGGAACACCACCTTCCATCCCCTTCAGCTTGTCGAGGATCGCTTGGCGATTGACGCCAGGATTGTTCGTGATGTACTCGCTAACCAGGTCGCGGGCTTCGTACACGCTTAAAGCGACCGCCAGGTTCTCGGTCGAATCGTTCGCTCCCAAAATCCAGCCACTGATCGCCAGCGAGAGCTTTTCGCCCACCTTCAATTTCTGGTCGTCCGAAAGCCGTTGGTAAGGTCCGAGGCGATCCATATTGTTAATGTTCAGCTCCGCTTCGATCTCGGCAACTGCTTTCTCGACCAATGGCTTGAGCGTCGGATCTTCAAACGCTGCCAGGTGATCCTTCAACAGCGTAAACATCTTGTCGCGACGTTCATACGCGGTCTGGTACTCGGTCAGCATCTGCTTGACCCGCAGGAGCGTCGAACTGGCGACCTTGTCTTCAGGGAACTTGTTCAGCATGCCATAGGCAAGATTGTGCTGCCCGGTCTCTTTTCGCAGTTCCACTTCGTCGATTAGCGTCGTGGCGCTTAACTGATACAGTTCATCAAGCTGCTTGCCGAACTGAGCTTTCAAATCCGCGAAGTCGTTCATCAGCGCGCTCAGTTCCGCGGCCGCATCGCGATACCGTTCTGCTTGCAGATAAAGACGCACGATCTGCAGACGCTGCGAAGCGTTGCTTGGATCGATTCGGCGCATCAAAATCGCGCTGAGCTTTTCGCGCGGGATGTTGCTGGTACGGATTCGCATGTCCCAGACGTAAGGATCATCGGCCATTAGACCTTCGACGCGCGTCCACTGCGGGGTGATTTCCGTAATGCCCTGGATCACATCGATTTGCCCCCGGGCGGTCTGCATCGAATAGATGCGTCGACCGAATTCGTCCCAGGGCGTGATGCGGATCCCTTCCCCGACCGCGTGAACCGTTCGCCCGGAACTTGCCACGCGTTGGTCGATCTTGACCCGTTCGACGGGCGTTGATGCGGCCTCTTGCACGTCTTGCACCTGGTAGGTCGAGACGAACGTGCGTTTCAAATCGTTATCGACGAAGACGATCAACTGGTTGTCGACCGCGCCGGCGGTGGGGGTCTTCAGTGGATCGTCGCTCATGCTGGCGATCTTGCCGACCGAGCCTTCCAGCCGCATGCCGTTTTTCAGTTCCACGATCGTAGCCATGGCAACCACCGGAAGACAGAGCCAAACCACGCCGAGCGTCAGAAGTGAGCCGATCTGTCGTTTCATAAAATCGCAGAGGAGGGGTAAATGATCGAAGCGAATCCATAGCTATATAACGTAGATCACACGTCGAGGGTTCCCAAACGAACCCCCAGTGTTGCCTCTTCCATTATTCAGGAACCTGCCAGAGGGGCAATAAAATCGTTACAGATTGAACGAAACGCCCCTCGAATGACGTAAGAAGAAGGGGGCAGACCTGCCGATCGCTGGATCGATCCGCGATTTAGAGCCCTGCGATCAGCGGTAGAAGCTTGGCCATTTGATCGAAGCACTGCACCGCGTCGGACGACTCGTACTTGCCGATCGGGTCGTACCGCAGCACAGGGATGCCTGCCGCTACGCCGGCTGCGACACCGACGTCGCTGTCTTCGACCACCACGCACTGCTGCGGCGCGAAGCCCATTGCCTGACTGGCATGTAGAAAGATCTGGGGATCTGGCTTCCAGGCCCCAACCGTATAGCAACTGAACATCCGCTCGCCGAAGTAGTCACTCAGGCCACCAATCCGCAGCGCCAACGCGATCTTCTCTGGCGGGGCATTCGAGGCGACACAGCTCGGGAGCGTCAATTGATCGAGCATCTCGCGAACGCCTGGCATCGGGCGGAGCCCTTCTTCCAGACGGACAGCCGCCAACTGGCGGTAGTCGTGCTCGAAGCTTTCCGGAAGCTTCCGGCCCAAACGCTGTTCAATATCGGCCAGAATGTTCGCCATCCGCCAACCGCGGTAACGTTCCGAGATCGAATCGAGCGTGTCGTCGAGATCAGGGAACATTTCCAGCAAGACCTGGGAACCGACGGTCTCGCTATCGACCAGCGTACCGTCCAAGTCAAAGATGACACATTGAACAGGCATGAGATCGAGAACCTTCCGGCGAGCGACAGTGCGTGAAGCATCGCAGAGAGACGCAGTGTATTAAACGCGACGTGGCGAGCAGGCTGCCAGGCGTTTCGAGGCCAAACGTGGATGCGCGGCCGAGATTCGGACCGGATGACGATCGTTCAGCTGCGTATCGGTCATCGTGTCACCCAGCAGGAAGCAGATTTGCTCGCCTGTCGTGGCGGTGACGACATCCATCATGCCTTGCGGCGAACGTACCAGATGCTGTTTTTCGCAGGTAAGGCTGAAATAGGCCAGCAAATCCTGACGATCGGACAGGTAGGTGATCTGGTAAGGATGATCGAGCGAACCGTCTCCTGTTTCCAGCAGACCTTCGAGCATCGTTTCGCACAGGAAACGCTCGAGCTCGGCATCGTCGGGGCAGCCCATCTGCTGGGCGGCGATCGACGCATAGAGATGTGCCGAAGGAGAACCAACCCAGGCAAACGGCATCAACTCGGTCAGGTCGAACATCTGTTCGTACCTTCCTCCCTGGCAGAGGTCTGCCAGTTGATCGACAAAGCCACCTGCCGCACAAAAGTCGGCTTCCGATTGCACTTCCTCTTGAAGTTTGAGGAAGCCCTCTCGGCTAGGTGCTTCGAGAAATGCCTGGTAGTGATCGATCATTCAAAGCCTTCAGAACGTGTTCGCCAGGGAGCAAATTCGCAAGCGATCTTTCGTTGCCAACGATTTGCTTTTGCGACTTGCGTGACGTGCAAGCATGTCACTCTTCTTTAGACTAACGACGGCGTTTTAAAAACGCAATAACTTACGCGTTGTTTGTCGTCTCATTTTTGTGTTGAACGTTGATCGTTCGACGACCACAACATCACACGTCGTTCGTGCAATACGAACCATAGCTCTTCCACGAGCGAAGGCAACTAACTAGTCGCGCGCTCGAACGAATCCAACGCATCTTGTCGCGCTGCAAACAAGAAACGAAAACGCCGCATGGCGATGAACCATGCGGCGTGATTTGTTTTTCGATGTTGCTTCAAGCAGACTAGCCGCTGGTGTTGATCAAGTTGCCGGTACCAGGTGCTTTGCTGATTCGGGCAGCGCTTTCAATCAACTGCACCGCGGCGTCGCCAATTTGTTTTTGGGCGTCCAAGGTCTTCTTGGCCACGGCGACATCGACTTGATTCTTGACCTGCGACTGCTGAATCGCGGAAGCTTGCCCCGCAATACCTTCTACACTCGTCATAATCTGCTCCCGTGGGTGTTCCTGAGTCGTCAGCGCCATCACCGATAGCCATGAAAGTGATCACGCCGTATCCACTTCATCGGCAAAGTACCTTGTTTCTCTTGGCCAAAACCGTTTCTCGGGGAAGTTGTGCCCGTTTTTTCGATTAGTTGAGGGAAACCACACGCACTAGGAGCAAAGCATTGCCTGATTCCGGCAATCTCAGGCAATGATTGGCAGCGCAGCGACCAATGATTGTCTCAATCTGATCCCGTTCGTTTTCAGTAAAACGAGGAATTCGGATCCGAGATCTAATGAAAGCTCGCTGCGATCGCACTTCACGTGCTGCAATCGCAAAGAAATCAGCCCAAGACTTCTCGTTTTCGCTTGATGTAGTCCCACACGACGTAGCGATCGAGGTCGTTGCCGGCAGTAAAGAAAACGCGGCCATGCGTCGATTCCGCCAGGCGATATGCGAAGCGAATATCTTCTTCGCTTTGCGACCAGCTTGGCACCAGAAACATGTTGATCGTGATTCCTTGCTGCTGACAAAGCTTCCCTTCGCGCATCGTGGCCGCTTCGGTCCGGGCATCGGGAGGATACAGCAAAAAGAGTTCGTGCCCCTCGAAATGGGCCGTCGGCAGTCCATCGGTAATCAAAATAATTTGCCGATTGGGCGTGTCCTGGCTGCTAAGGAACAAGCGAGCTTGCTGCAAAGCGTGCTGAATGTTGGTGAAGTGCGGCGGAATTCGATATTCGCTCACCTCTGGCTTGCTCATATCGGCTCGTAGCCGCACGACCGGGTCGTGAATAGTCACTGGCTTGGGTAGCAAACCAATTACATCGCCGGGGGCAACCGGCTTGGCGAACGAGTACATCTCGATCATCTGCAGGAAATCGCCTGGGAATTCGCTCCGAATAAGTCCCTGCATCGCCAGAGCCATCCGTTTGACGTTGGCGTACTGGGCGTCGTAACGCATG
Organism: Bremerella sp. JC817; assembly: GCF_040718835.1. NCBI lineage: Bacteria > Pseudomonadati > Planctomycetota > Planctomycetia > Pirellulales > Pirellulaceae > Bremerella > Bremerella sp. JC817. The sequence continues at coordinate 560,543 of NZ_JBFEFG010000274.1, forward strand.
CTCCCGCTCATATCCATGATGACGCAGGTCGCACACTTCGGATTGTTTTTCGTCTTATGGATGACGATATCTTCGCTGCGCATCCGCAGTGGGCGTTCGGTTCCCTGGCGCAGCATGACGTTGATCAACGTCTGGGGGATATCCATGTTGGTGAGGGAGTCCCCGAACTCATAATCTTTGGTCGATTGCAGCTCGACCGCGCCTTCCCCCACGATCGGACCGGAATGCCGGCCAGAACGCGAGGCCTCCATGTTGCTGAAGATGCGCTCAAGCAGCTTGCCTTGAAAGATTTTGAAGGCCTGGGGGGTCAGATGGATGTGCCCCGATTGGCTGGTCAGGCCTTGCTGCTCGGCTTGCTCGCGGAGGTACTGCTCGACCTGACGCTGAAGCTGCATGAGCTGCTCCATTTCGCCAGGATCAGCGTACTCCGAGAGTTGCTCCATATCGATAATGCCGATTTGAGCGTTCTCGCGGGCTTGCTTTAGTTGCTCGAGCAGTTCGTCGATCTTTTCCAGCTCTTCCTTCACCTCGATCGCCTGATCGATGGTCATCGGCGTGCGACCGGTGAAGTGATACTTGGCAGCTAACTGATCGACTTCGTATTTCCGGCTGAGGTGCTCCATCAGCTGAATCAGATCGAGCGCGAAGGGAGACCGCTCGTCGTCGAGGTTGTACCAGATGCGTTCCAGATCATAGAGCTGCTCTTGCTCGAAGCCCAACTGATACCGCTCACGCATTCGCTGAGGGGGATCCATCGGCTCGCCATGCTGGCGATAGGCCTTCTTAGCCGCATCACGAGCCTGATCGGTCTCGTAGGTCTCCAGGATCTTTCGCTTCCGCTCTTCCAGCATCTTGATCAGCGAGTCAATGCTCGGGCCCAAGCCGGAAATCTGGCTCGGGTCGATCTTCACCGCATTGGCCAACTGTTCTGGCGTCAGCTCGAAGCGATCGCCATACATCAGCCAATGTTCCATCGCCGGCGACACCATGTCAGGCGGAGGCGTCTTGGGACTGGGGAACTTGGCGGGATCGTACTTCTGGTACGTATGGATGATTCCGCCAGGCATCTTCTTGCGTTGAGGCATAAGACGAGGTTCCTATTCGAACTCGTAGGTAATCTTACCGTGCTGCTGGGCTCGGCTGATCCGATCCACGGCATACAGACCTGCCAACACGAACTCGACGCACGAGGCTCGCATGGCAGGATTCTCGGAGGCATTCACCTCAAACGCTCGATCCCAAACCGGCGGAACACGCTTTAAGCGTTCGCCGTAATAGTCAGAAGGCAACAAGTCCCCCACTTCGATCTTCACACCCTTCTGGAAGATCTCCGCGATCTGCTCGAGGCCATGTTCCTGGATATATTCCTGAAACACGGTACCGACCGCCTCGGCAATCAAGGCGTCCAGCACCTGGCTTTCCGACATCTGATGGCTTCCCATCATATCCAGCTCTAACTTGCCGAGGCTGGAGCTATAGATATGCCCAAAGTCACTCAGCCGCACGACGGCTGGCCTTTCGTTCAGCAGAATCCCGCGATGCCGAGCCGACGCGATGACCGTGCTGTAGTTCGCGATGCTGAAACGAGCACTGACGCCTGATTGCTGATCGACGAACTTGCTCCGACGGGCCGCCTCGGTGATTTGCTCGAGGACTTCCTTCATGAAGTAAGGAATGACGACCGGGTACTCGCCATCCAGCGTGACGTCGGCCTCTTGCTCGATGATCTGAATTCCCAGGTCGCGTTGCCGCGGATAGTGAGTATGGATCACCGTCCCGATGCGGTCCTTCAGCTGCGGAATCACTTTGCCACTTCGGTTGAACGTGGAAGGATTCGCCGAGAAGAGGAGCACCAGGTCGATATCGAAGTTGACGGGATAGCCGCGGATCTGAACGTCACGCTCTTCGAGCATGTTGAACAAACCGACCTGAACCAGCTCGTCAAGCTCTGGCAGTTCGTTCATTGCGAAGATGCCACGATGCATGCGCGGGATCAAACCAAAGTGCAGTGCTTCTTCGGTGCTCATGCTGACACCGCTGGCCAGTTTGGCCGGGTCGATTTCGCCGATCACGTCGGCAAACTTGGTTCCAGGTGCCAGACGCTCGGCATAGCGTTCTTGACGGGGCCACCAGGCGATCGGGATCTCTTCGTCCCCATGCTCGGCCACAAACTTTTTGCCTACCGCGGTGATCGGGTGATAGGGATCTTCGTGAACCGGGCAGCCTTCAATATTCAGATAGGGGACCGCTTCGTCGAGAAAGCGAACCATCATCCGCATCATGCGGCTCTTCCCCTGCCCTTTCTCGCCCATGAAGAGCATGTCGTGCCCGGCGATCAAAGCGAGGTGAATTTCCGGCAGCACGGTATCTTCGTAGCCGACCATGCCCGGAAATGTTTCTTCGCCGGCAGCGAGCATGTGGATAAAGTTCTCTTGAATTTCCTGCTTGACTGAGCGCGACTTCCAACCGCTTTCCTTCAATTCCTTCATGTTGACAGGGCGTGAAGTGGCCGGGGTGGGTTCGTTCGGATTTGTCACTAGCGAATCTTCCGTGTGGATGTCGTTTTTTGGAAACTTCCGGAATTATAGCGCAGTAAGCCTAATCGCCAAGCTTTGGGACTTCTACGGAGCTTAATCCGCCAAAAAGCCGCTGCTTGGAAGCCAGGTCAGGTGGTTCCCCCTGACGCCGAGACTCCTCGGCTGAGATTTCCCGCGACGCAATTCCCTGCCTCTAGGACTCTGTAAGGCATTGATACCATGAGATCGATCCTGCTTCTGCTCCTCTTCAGTTCCGTGGCGTCTTCTGCTGAACCGGTCGTCACGCGAAATATCAACTATGCCGGGACCAACAACGTACGGCAAACCCTCGATGTTTACGCGGCGAAAGACGGCAAACAGCAACCAGTGGTCATCTGGTTGCATGGAGGTGGCTGGCGTCGGGGTAACAAGATTCTGGTCCAGCAGAAACCTCAAGCGTTCGTCGATCAGGGCTATGTCTTTGTTTCGATCAACTACCGCTTTACACCGGAGTTCACCATGAGCGACCTGGCAACCGACGTTGCCACGGCGGTGAAATGGGTGACCGAAAACATCGAAACACATGGCGGCTCGCCGGAGATCATCTTTATTGGTGGCCACTCGGCAGGTGCCCATCTGTCCGCCTTGGTTTCGACAGACGAGCGCTACCTGAAAGCCCAAGGTTTGAGTCTTGGCACCTTGAAGGGCTGTTTTCCGGTCGATACGGCGACGTACGACTGCGCCAAGCTGGTTTCCGGGCTGAAGCTGCTGCGGAGCAACCGCGTTTCCTTGTATACCAACGCCTTTGGCGAAGAGACCGCCAGCCAGCAAAAGTACTCGCCCATCACCCACTTGCAGAAAGGAACCGACTACCCTGACTTCCTGCTGCTGTTTTGTGAGTCGCGGCGAGATGCCACTTTGGCCGCCACTCACTTTGCCAAAGCGATCCAGCAGGTTGGCGGCACGGCTGAGACCTACGCGGCCCCTGGCAAAGATCACGCCAGTATCAACAACGATCTGGGAACCGAAGGAGACGAAACGACGAACGTCCTTTTCGCGTTTCTGAACAAACTGATCGAAGAGGCCAAAGAGCCTGGCGATGTGAACTCGCCCAAGTAATGTACTTTGGCAGGCGGGTGAGGTAGCCTGATGGCTATGGGAAAGCCCCCCATAGCCTTGGCCTCACTGGGACCTATATGAACACGCCGCCGAACAATGCTGAACCGGAACTGGAAGTGGTTGACGAACCGATGGCTCAATTCGGTTTGTCACACATCATGGGTTTGCTGACAGGTTTGGCCTTTCTGTTCGCGCTGGCCGCACCCTTTTTGCGTACTTACAAACAAAACGAGCTGCTGATATTCGTGGCGATTGTCACCATTCAAGTGGGCGTGATGGGCGTCACGGTCTTCTATTTCATGATTCGTCGCAAGTCGCTCGTTCACCGCTCTGGCAAACGGATCGGCATTGGATATCCAGGCACGATCCCTGGCAAACACACCCCGGCCCTCATTAGCAGTCTCGCGCTGCTAATGATCGGATTGGCCCAATTGTGTCTCGCGATCTTGTTTACCTCGATGCCTTTGGCAACCGGCATTCCGTTCTATCTGGTGCAGCAGATTCAACTGGGAAGCTTTGCAGGCGCTTTTCTGATGCAGTTGTCTTGGGGACGTCCGATAGGAACGGTCGAATTTTTTGAAAACGGGGCCGTTCAATCTTCGTTTCATATGATTCCCTGGCAAGACGTGGTGCTGCGTCCCAGTGCCTTTCAAGAGGACCGCGTCGTGATGGTTTACAAGGTCCGTACGCAGCTCAAGACCATCGACGCCCAAGGCCTACCCCACTTCCACGGCCAAATCACCAAGTTCACTTCCACCCTACAAATCCTAGAACCGATCCGCAGCTACCTGCTGGATCACTACGGCGAGAAGCCAGCCACGGAAGCCACGGCATAAAAAAAGCCCCGGCACTTGGCCGAGGCTTTTTGTTTTAGCTTGCCGGTCAGAAGCGATTTACTTCTTCAGCATCGCACCTGCGACGAACCAGCCATCTTTGACCGTTCGGGCATACGAACCAGCCGGTCCGAGGTAGCCTTCGACCTGGGCAAATGGAGGCAACTTGCCAGCATCGATCTGCTGTTCGCGAATTGCGGTTTCGTCGTCCTGACCCATGCTCCACAGTTCGTTGATCACCTTACCAAGAGCCGATTCCGACTCTGGCATCTTGCCCTGCTGCATCAGTTCGTAAGTGATACGAGCCGATTCGTCAGTGCGGGCAAAGTGACGGAAGCTATCTTCGCCGCTGCCAAGGACCGTCAGGGCTTCTTCCACTCGCAAGTAATCAGGAGCAGCCGACAACCGTTCGATGTTGGCTCCGCCCGTCTTGGTCAGGATGACCTTCTTGATCAGGTCTTTGTTGTTGGCAAAGAAGACCCAGTCGCCCACGACCGAAACGGCTGCGTTCGGGATAGCTGGCTTGCCAGCGCCACCTTGGGCGAACTGGTTATTGGCTGCCATGGCGTCTGGGAAACCAGGACCGCTGATGACCAGCGTTGGAATCTCTTCTTCTTCCTCATGGATTTCCCAGATCTCTTCGGCACCCACTTCATGCTTTTCAGCATTCGGATCTTGCTGCATGATCTGCGTGATCGCCGCTTTGACAGGGGCAGCGTTCAGCAGGTGCACAGCCACCAGGCGTTCTTCCGACTGCGGAGTGATCGGCTGCTTGACGTCGACCAGCATGCAAACCTTGCTGTCGAGATGCTTCACGATCTGGTTGACCACGTCGACCTTCGGGCCGGCTGGGTCCTTTTCCAGGCTTTCGATCAGTTCGTCGAAGATCTCGTCGTCGGCGTATTCGTTGACGATCGTTTCGCTGAACTTGAAGGCGTCCTGAACGTCCCAGCGGAAGTCGAGGAACGAAGCCAACTGGGCTGGAACCCAATCATATGGCTGGAAGTTCTTATCGTTCGGGAAGGCCAGAACACGAGCACCCAGGTGGAACCGTTCGCCATTCTCAGCTTTCGGATCTTGGGGAGCGTAGACAAACGAGCTGTGAACCATTTCCAACTGCTTATCGTTCGGTCCGCCATCGGCGACCGAGAACGTGACGTAACCGCCCAGGCCCTTGATCGCGTCGAAACCTTGGTTTCGCAGCAGGTTCAGCATGTCAGTACCACGCTTCTTACGACCACCTTGCTGCGAACGGATCACTTCGGCGTAGCCAAACGGCTCGACGAACCATTCGAAGTCGTAACCGCGGGCACCACGACCAGCTTCGGCTCGCTTCAGAACTTCCTGGAAAGCGACCAGCGAAGCCAGGTTGTCTTTCTTAGGAGCCGCTATGGCTTCCAGAATGTACGACAGGGTTGCCTTCGAATCGGTCGCGATCAGCAGATCGGACTGCATCACGTAGAAGGCTTCACCAGCAGGCTTACCGCCCTGAGCTGGCAAATCGAACTTGGTAACCGCAACCCCAGCGATCTGGGTTTGCGACTGGGTAGCACCGTTCTTCTTCTGGTTGGCCGAGATCTTGGCCAACAGGGCATCGACCTGAACCTTCTTACCGGTGACGTCGACGGTCAGCACAACGCCGTCCGACTTGTCGCCATTGGGCTGATCGTTGGCGAAACAGATTTCACCAGCGTAAACCCCCTTCAGGTCGTCCAGGGTCAAAGCCAGCTTCACGCCACCGGCGACCAGCTTTTGCTTGACCTGTTCCTTAAGGTCTTCGGTAAACGGCTTCATCACCGGATCGGCCATCAGCTTGCCGATCTGGGTCGCATCGAAGTTGGCCGAAGCCTGATCGTAATCAGGGATCGACACGTAGCTCTTCGTGGTCTGCGGAAGTACGGTGGCCGCCTTAGGGGCCGCTACCACATGTTGCTGAGCAAGAAATAGAAACCCTACGATAAGTAGGCCGGTCTGGGCCCAGCGATATGCATGCATCACAATCAAAACTCCTCCGCCTGAGTATGCGGATTTCCCCAATCGGCTGCCTGGCGTACATTCGGGAAAATCCGAGGTGCTATTTCTATCGGCAAATGCGTTTAAAATTCCAGCTCGGAACTGCCTCGGTTCCTGGCATCTACCGGTAATACGACGCTCAACTTCATTAAGATGTAGCGATTACAACAATTAACGAAACTCCCTGATTCTGCGAAACTAGCGAATCTGGTGCAAGCTCTGCTAGCCCAGCTTGCCCACCAAACCCCAAAGGAGTAAGGGTGAACCTCGATAAATTTGCGGCCGAAAGTCTCTGCTACGACCCTGTCCATGGATATGTTCCCTTCGTCTCGGAAGGCACGTCGGTCGACGAGCTGACAGAGCGGGACATTATCGACCACCCCTGGCTGCAGCGCATGCGACAGATTCACCAGTTGCAGACTGCCTGGTGGGTCTACCCAACCGCTGAACACACCCGATTTCAACACATTCTCGGGGTGATGCATCTCGCAAGTCGTTTGGTCAACCAGCTTTACCCCAGCCTGAAGGAAACCTGCCCCGACGCGCCTTCACGTGGGTATGTCGAATCTCTCATGCGAATGGCGGGCCTATTGCATGACGTGGGGCATGGTCCTTTCGGTCATTTCTTCGACAGTCATTTCCTCCAACACTATGGCCTGACACACGAATCACTCGGCGCTCATATTATTCGCACCGAGCTGGGCGAGATGCTTTCGCAGCTTCGCCGAAATCCATTTTCGCAAATGGAAGAAAATGAACGAATCGAACCTGAACAAATTGCCTGGATGATTCAGCGGCCCCAAGCTGGTGATGCGACCGATCGCCCGAAATGGCTCGTTTTCCTCCGCAGCCTGCTCAGCGGCATCTATACCGTCGACAACATGGACTTCGTCCTTCGCGACGCTTACATGACCGGCTACAGCCAACAGTCTTACGACCTGGAACGCTTGCTGCGTTACAGTTTCTTTACGGAAAAGGGTCTCACGATCCACGAACGAGGCATGGCGGCACTGATCCGCTTCATGAACGTTCGGGCCGAGCTCTTCCAGACCGTTTATTTCCATCGCGAAGTGATGGCGATCGATAAGACGCTGGAAGATCTGTTCGCCGATAGCCGGCCTTGGATGTTCCCGGGCAATCCGATGGAGCACCTGGCCGACTACCAAGGCTTTACCGAGTTCAGCCTGCTGGTCGATGCCGCCCGCTGGCATAAGTCGGAAAATCCCCAGCAAGCCGAAGTGGGCAAGCGTTGGCAGCAACTGCTCAGCCGCAACATTCCGTGGCGATTCGTTTGCGAGCGTTCGCTTCGCTTTGACGAAGGGGAAAGCCAGGAAATGACGATCTTCCGCAGTGAAAGCTTTGCCTTGGCAGCACTGCGAGACGTTCTGCCGGCCGAGCTGAAAGAAACTCCCGTGAAGATCGCCTTGAACCGGACCGTGTTCCGCCCGAACACGCGTGGCCCGAGCGATCACCAGAACTTCCTTTACGATTCGGCCCAGAAGAAGATCAAAGAGCTGACCACGGATCGACTTTTCCGTTCGCTTCCGGTCAGCCGTCTGGTTTGCCGCATCTATGCCCAGGACGCGTCGCTGGCACCGCAATTGGCGGCCGCCCTCGACCGGTTGGTGGGCAATCATGCGGTCGACGACTTGACCAACATGTAAGTCGAAGCAAATCCTAGGCGATGAATCAGTCATGGCGTCCGCGAAGATGGCGGATGCCGCGATAGAACATCAGAAAAATCCCACTGGTAAATACGCCGAGCACCAGTCCGACGAACGCTCCGATCAATGCGCCGCCGTACCACGGTAGCTTCCAGCTTGGATTCAGCACCGCGAGAATCGCCACCACCGCTGCTGCCAGCAGGGCCATGCCCAAAGTGAACGCTGCCTGAAGAAGATTGTCGCGCCAACGAACATTTACGCCGGTGTAAGTATCCGAGACGATGTTGTAGGCGGCCTGACCAGAAGAAATTTCGCGTGGCTCAGGCTTTTGCCGGGCTTCGTTGTCGTGTGGCTTTGTCATTGAAACATCTCTCGGCCGAACAAATGCTTAGGTGGTTCCCCTATCGTAAATGAGGAGGGAGACCTGCCGCATTTCCTTTTTGCTCAATCGTTTCCACTCTTTTTACGCGAACGCTGCTCTTCCAGCTCTCGTAGCCGATTGGCCCTCGCGCGACTTCCCCGGCCGAAGAAGAGGGTGTCGAAACCAAGGATGATGGCGTAACCGATCGCCGCGATCAGCCCCAGGCCTACCATCACGGCCACAATGGCGATCAAGCGTTTAGCCATTTCTACGTCGGTGCTGACCAACCGCAGATATCCAAGGACCAGCGAGATCACCAAGATGCCGGCCAGCAGATGCCGCAGAGTGAACTGGTTTTCCTGCCCTTCTCTTCGCTGCTGTATCGCTTCGCGAACGTTCTTCGCGTAAAGCTGCTGACTGAAATACCACGCCAGGCTGATCGCCGCGAAGACGGCGCCAACGACCACCGCGGCAACAACCAGCGCCCCTGGCAGTTCGCTCCAGTCGTTGATCCCAAAGAAGATCACCCACAAAACAACCGCCCCGATAAGCAGGCCGAGGAAAGCGACCGTTGAGATCCGCACTTGAAACAGCTTGACCAGGCGCGTTCGGCCGAAATAGCTATCCTCTGTGATTTCACGGATCTTCCACCACGGGAACGTGAGCAATAACAGCCCCGCCACCATCACCAACCAGAAGTAATACTGAGCGTACCCGCCCCACATCGTCTTTCTCCGTTGCGTTTCGGCACCAGAATCAGCAAGGACTTCGTCTCTTTGCGGCGGGGATTGGGGCAAATCGGAAGATTCCCGTCCAGCCCTGCCGAAACCGCCCATTCTACGCTAAAATCAACCGATTCCGTCGTCCTTTTCGATTCGAACCAGGGAACCTTCACGTGTCGCACGAACAATACGAAAACCCGTTGATCTCTCGATATGCCTCGCGGGACATGAGCTTTTTGTGGAGTCCCCAGAAGAAGCATTCGACCTGGCGCCGTCTATGGTTGGCTTTGGCCGAGTCGGAACAGGAACTGGGCCTCTCGATTACCGACGAGCAGTTGGAAGCGATGCGAGCCAACCTCGACAACATCGACTTCGATCTCGCCGCCAAGCATGAAAAGCGTCGTCGCCACGACGTGATGGCCCACGTCGAGACCTTTGGCGAAGCTGCCCCGATCGCCAAGCCAATCATTCACCTGGGCGCCACCAGCTGCTTTGTCACCGACAACACCGACCTGATCTTGCTTCGCGAATCGCTGGAACTGGTCCGCGATCGCCTGGTTCGCTGCATCTACCTGCTGGCGAACTTTGCCAAGCAGTACCGCGATGTCGCTTGCCTTGGCTTTACTCACCTGCAGTCGGCTCAGCCAACGACGATCGGCAAGCGAGCGACCTTGTGGTGCTACGACCTGGTGCTCGACTTGGAAGAAGTCGAACATCGGTTGGAACTACTTCGCTTCCGCAGCACCAAAGGCACGACCGGAACCCAGGCCAGCTTCCTCGAACTGTTCGAGGGTGACCACACCAAGGTGAAGGCCTTGGAAAAGCGAGTCGCCGAAAAGATGGGCTTCGATCAGCTGTATGCCGTCACCGGCCAGACCTACTCGCGTAAGATCGACAGCCAGGTTCTCGACTGCTTGAGTGGCATCGCCCAATCGACGCACAAGATCGCCACCGACATCCGTATTCTGGCTCATCGCCGCGAAGTGGAAGAACCGATCGAAAAGGATCAGATCGGTTCGTCCGCTATGCCTTACAAACGCAATCCAATGCGAAGCGAACGCATTTGCGGTCTGGCTCGCTACGTGATCAGCAATCAGGCCAACGGTGCCAACACGCTGGCGACGCAATGGATGGAACGAACCCTGGACGACAGCGCCAATCGCCGCTTGAGTCTGCCTCTTTCATTCCTGGGTATTGACGCGATTTTGATCATCCTGGCAAACGTTTGCGACGGCATGGTGGTTTACCCTGCCCTGATCAAGCGACACCTGCAGGAAGAACTGCCGTTCATGGCGACCGAAAACCTGATGATGGCCGCGGTTAAAGCTGGTGGTGATCGCCAAGACCTGCATGAAAAGATCCGCATTCACTCGCGCAACGCAGGGGCTCGGATCAAGAACGAAGGCCTGACCAACGACATGCTCGACCGTATCAAAGAAGACCCGGCGTTCCCGAAATTCGATGCCGAAGCGATTCTCGAGCCGCTGCAGTATGTGGGTCGTGCACCGGAACAAGTCGACGACTTCCTGGCCGACATCATTCAGCCGATTCGCGATCGTTACCCGCACGTGACGCTCGATAACGAAGAGCTCAAAGTTTAATCGCTTCCACCACGATCCAACTTGCCAATCTGCATTGGAAGGCCTGAGGTAACTCAGGCCTTTTTTCGTCGACATGGGGCTGTAGAAGGTTTACTGGCAATCAACCTGAGGGCACAGCGTTCCGTGGCACGCCCGGCCCCTTCTCTGTCTACTACTCTGCCACGTTTGAGGGTTTTTCTCCCGCAATATCGGCTACAGTGACTGATCTTCGAGGCAAAGAGTCATGAACTTAACATTGACTTAACTTCACGTTTGTTGACCTGCAAGACACTCGCATGAAAATGGGGTCCAATAGTTCCTCGATCGCTATCCATTGATTCTGTGAGCCACGTTTCATGAAGAAGGTTCTGGTCGCGCTGACCCTGTTTGCTGCCTTGAATTCTCTGGGATGTTCCAATTCCCTTCCAGAACCCAAACCATCTGACCCAGCTGCCTGGACAAGCCCCACCGACGGCAGTGAACCTGAACTGGTTGAAGAAGGCCCGTAGCCGAGAATTCATCTGCAGAACGTCTTCCATCCAACTTGATTTTGTATCTGATAGGTCCACCCATGAACGTCTCTTTGACCGCCCAGCGTCGCGGCTTTACCCTGGTCGAGCTTCTGGTGGTAATCGCCATCATCGGTATTTTGATCGCCCTGCTGCTGCCGGCCGTGCAACAAGCCCGCGAAGCGGCTCGCCGTTCGCAGTGCAAGAACAACTTAAAGCAGTTGGGACTGGCGATGCACATGTATCACGACACCTACCAGAGCTTCCCGATCGGCATCCAAGCCGCGTGGGGTGGTTCGTGGAGTTGGAGCATTCTCCCCTTCATCGAACAGCAAGCTTTGTTCGACGTAATGCCTAATCCAGTGAACGACTCCGGTTCGTTCGGTGGGTCCGATACCCGTAGTGAACAGCTACGCCAACTGGTTCGCACCCCGGTCGCGACCTATTTCTGCCCATCCCAGGCCGATGGTCCGATTGAAGGAGCGGATGTGAACGGGCTGACGCTGCGAGCCAAGACGAACTATCTGGCCAATGCCGGCGGCAACGCCACCAACGACAACCTTGGCACTGGCGGGATGGATGTCTCGAACGGTTTGTTCCATGCCGTGCGGATGAATACCAGTTCGCCGACCGGCAAAGTTTTTGCATTCCGCGATGTCAAAGATGGTTTGTCGTCGACGCTGCTAATCGGCGAAGCGTACTACAAGCTGGACGACGACTGCGGTGTCTGCGATCACTTCCTCTTCTTCCACTCGAACGCGGACAGCGGCAACGGCTCGGACTTCTCGGAAACGCTTGGCTCGACCTACGACTCGATCAACTCGAAGTCGACCGACGGCGATGTGCTGGAACGATCGTACGGCAGCTACCATCCAGGCGGAGCGAACATCGTTCTGGCCGACGGCAGCACGCAGTTTGTCGCTGAAACCATCGACGTCGAAATCTGGCGTGGTGCTGGCTCGCGAAAGGGAAAAGAAGTCATCTCGCTGACCAGCAACTAAGCTGGCTCCCCCAGCCATTCCATAAAAAAAGCCCCCGAATCATCGGGGGCTTTTTGCTTGTATTGGCTTCTTAGATCAAGTCGATCCGCCGCTTCTTTCGACGCGTCTGCTTCTGGCACTCTTCGCAGACACCATTCACGATAAAACGGTGACCCGTGGCGCGGAACTGATACATCCGAGCCACGTTGTCACGCAGTTCTCGCAGTTCCGGGCTCTGAAACTCGATCAGGTTCTGGCACTTGGTGCAGTAAAGATGGTCATGGTCCGGGTAGCCATAGTCGTGTTCATAAACGGCGCGGCCACCGATTTCCATCTTTCGCAGCAGGCCAGACTCGACCAGTTCGTTCAACGTGCGATAGACAGTCGGCCGACTCACTCGGTCGGCACCCTTACTCTGGTGTGACAGCTCGTCGATCAAACCATCGGCATCGAAATGCTCGTGATGGCTGAAGACATGTTCAATCAGAATCCGGCGAGGTTGCGTGATCCGCTTACCCTTACTTTTGAGGTATTCCTCGAATCGCTCCATCGGAGTAAGAGCGACATCTACGGCTTCCAACGCAAACGGATCGGACATTCGAATCTCAACAGGAACAATAAGGACTTCCGCTTTATTGAGACTGAGTTGCTATTTCTATCTAATTGCGGAGTAACGAGATACGCAACCACTGTGGCTATCAGTCTCAACACCGAATTCTAGGCCAAAGTTATCGAGGTACAAGCCCCAGTTGGTGCGATTCTGGCGAGATCCGCGACGGTGATCGGCGCATAAAAAACGGGCCGAGTTCCCGAGGGAAACGACCCGATGTGTATCGTTTTACTAAGTTGTTCTGGCGTGGGCGTTTAGCCGATTTCGTCCAACAGACGTTCCAGCGCCAGGTCGAGCTTATCGTCGGTCAGATACGAGCCATCGGCGATCTGAGCCTTGATCTGCGCGACACGGTCGGCACGAATGTCCGGAATGTCCTTCACCTGGCTGGCGAAGTCGGCTTCGTGCGAAATGTCGAGTTCATCCACAGTATCGAATTGCGTTCGTGTATCGACGGCCGGGGCCTGCGCGGTGTGGTGCGGGCCTCGGATGGACTGTGCCGGGTGAACTGCGGTTGGGCCATTAATGTGCATGGTGAATCCTAACTCCCTTTGAACGTCGTCTCTAAACGAGCTTGTTTGGATTGGGTCCGCTCGATCGCGACGTCCCTAAAATCATGACCGGAATTGGAGGTCTGGGTTTTCCCTAGGTAATTGGCCTGGCTTCTACAGGCCACCGGAGGGAGGCAGTTACCCTACCTCGCAAATATAGTTCATTGGCGTCTTCCATGGTGCCGTATTCCGTGTCAGGTTTAGCCATCCGTGTGAAGCAAGTGACTCACGGCGAAGAGTTTGTCAGGAAGTACCCTTCTTATCGACTTGCTAGCACTCGACATTCAGCGATAACCAACACGGTCTTATTATGCAGTCCCTGGCAACGTCGCCGACCAGGTAGCCTCTGCGAGTTTGGCAAAACAATCTGGATAATCGTTTTGTGTGGCTCATCAAAGGTTGGCTTCGACGGCGAACACCTGCCTTGCGTGTCGCACAATCGTTACGACTGGTCTACGCAAATGGTTTGCCAAAAATACGGCATTCACCTGCTGGAGCACCATTATTTGGCTTTCCCAGGCAAACGTGCCCGAGAGTACGTAATTTGGCAGAGCGACTCAATCGCAATTGCGACCGTCGTAGCCTGAATCTTGAGAAATTCCGATTCATTCCCAACCATTTCCTGGGATTATTTCGGATGTTGGTTAATTCAACCTGTAGCGGAGTACATTACTCTTCATACAGGGAATCTTGTCAACTTCTTCTCTGAATGACCAGATAATCCCCCAGACTGCAGCGTGCCCGGCGAATGACCTTAAGGGCCCTGGATCCGCAAGACGTGCGGTTGATCAGGCAGTACGCACCACCCTATTTGGGCGAATGCCACATCCCTCGAATAGCCTTTTCGCAAACTTCACCCCCGCTAGAATATTTTTAATGTGATTTCATCTCACATTAGTCCTATTGCATCGCGGAGCCTTTTTTACTAAATCTAAGAATCACGTGAACACGCCACGGCCTTTTCACGTCTAAAAATGTAGAAATTACCAGCATGTGCAACGCAGGATTCGTTGCCGTCAGCTACAGGGACCGTAGTGAACTTTCCCCCGGGAGTTCGCTAATGAACGACTCGCTTTTCGATACCATGCAAATCAAGCTGGAAGATGCCCGCGATCGGGAAGAAGCCTCGATCATGGTAGGCTTAGCCCCCTACATGGAGCTGTCCGAATGGATGGATAAAGAGTTGGTCAAACTCCGACTCGAATTCCATGACTTCGAGACAGCCAAATCGCATCGTTTGAATGATTGGGCGAAAGTAGTACCGAACTCCTAGTAAAAGGTCGGTGCACGTCATTATCCCATTCTCATCCACTTATCCAGGTTTTGGCGTCGTCCCATCTCTGAATTTTGATCTAAACTAAGGGTGCCCTTTGCCGGGGCACTCTTTTTTCTTGTCAGGAGAGCAAACGCATGGCAGAAAAACCATCGTCCCTCGAAGCAATCAAGCAGAAGCTGCGTGAAGGCAAAAAGATCGAGGCCATCAAGCTGCTGCGAGAAGAATCGGGCATCGGCCTGAAAGAAGCCAAAGATCAGGTCGAAGCAATCCAGGCCAAGATGGCAGCGGATGGCGAAGTTCTTCCGACATCGAGTGGCTGCGCAGGCGCTCTCATCTTGCTGGCTGCAGGTCTGGGCATGGTGGGTGCTTGGGTCGTGACTTAATCACACCCCTTCTACCGAAGTACTCCATCCGGTGCGATGCCCTTACGAATGTACAAAATAGCGAATTCTTAACGTCAAATTATGACTTACGGCTTTCGGGCCGATCTGCCCCGCTGAATGACCAATCGTTGGCCTTTTCGGTCATCAATCTTCCCTCAGAGCCCTGGACTCGGGCAGCGATTACCGCAATCTCCCCAAGTCATCGAAAAAACGTCAGCTTTTTTTGGCCAAACTTAGGCCAGTGGCGTCGAGTGCTTGCAAGAGATCGAAAATGATTTCGTCTCGATGATTTTTCGGAGGTGGCGCGGTCCTCATTTCCCAATGGTGACATCCTCAGACGAAGACGCGATGAAACAGTCGCGTTTTGCGGAAGTTTATATTTCGAACCAGGAAAGGCTCAAAGGGTACGTGTACTCGTTGGTTTCCAACTGGAATGACGCGGAAGAAGTCTTCCAGCGCACCAGTCTGTTGCTGTGGCGGAAGTGGGAACAGTTCGATCAGGATCGCGAATTCCTACCGTGGGCGTTTGGTATCGCCCGCATCGAGGTGAAACGTTTTCTCTCGGAACGAAACCGACAGCAGAAGATGCTGAGCGATTCGGCCATGGAAACCCTCGACACCGTCATCGTGCAGAATGCCGATGGCCTTCAGGACCGCCTGGCCGCCCTTGAGCATTGCGTCCGGAAGCTTCCGGCACGGCAACGGTCAATCCTATGGGCCTCGTATCGCAAGTCTGCTTCGATCGAAGAGGTTGGGCAACTGTTCGGCCTCTCCGCCAACGCCGTCTATAAGCGACTGCGGAAAATTCGAGAACAACTGCATCGCTGTATCGACATAAGGCTGTCAGCCTGGGGTGAAGGATAATGAGCCAATCGCAAGAGCCACGACCGATTGTCGGCAAGATGATCGACGACCTCGAGATTCGCGATCTGGTCGACCTTTGCCTCACTGATCGAGCGAGCCCTGAACAATGGAAGACGCTCAGCGAGTTGATCGTCAATCGCCCTGATGTCAGCGAGTACTACGCCGCCCAGGCGATCGTCGGTGCTCGTCTGGCTATGGTCAGCCGCTTGGACGAAGCCCAGGAACGCGAAGTCCTGGATCACCTGGAAAGCAAAGACGAGTTCAAAGACCTCACCCCCACGGCAGATTCCCGGTTGTTCTCGCTGCGACGGGTCGCGGTGGCGACGTTCGCGCTGGCGGCCTCGGCGATGATCTTTCTGGGAAGCCCGCTGATTGTCCAGATGTTTCAAGAGGCTTCGAAGTCGGGACCAATCGCTGGAAAAGACAGCGGTCCGGTCCCCCCTGCCTTAGTCCTCAATGGTGTCCCTGGCGAAACCACGCCGACACCTTACTTCGGTCGCCAGATGATCGAACTTCCTGAGGGAACGTTTGACGGGGTGACCTCGTCCGGCGTGAAAGTTCAGATTGTCGGCCCGGCACGTATTCGGGTGGAAGATCCCATGCTGTGGCGAATGTTCCATGGCAAAGTCCTGGCAAAGGTTTCGCCGCTCGGACATGGCTTCACGATTCGGACGCATCAAGCCGATGTGGTCGACCTGGGTACCGAGTTCGGCGTCGCTATCAGTGGTAAAAATCTGACGGAAGTGGTTGTCTACGAGGGAAGCGTTTCCGTGTCCTCTGGCTCGATGACGCACAAGATGTCCAAGGGAGAAGCGATCACGATTCCGATCTATGGCGAGCGCCAAGAGGTCGCCATGATCGATCGCGACGGGTTTCTGCAGCCAGCCGATGTGCCTGCTTCGGTGATCAGCGAAGTTCGTTTCAACAACGGCAGCGAAGTGAAGGACTACAAGATCGTCAAAGGTGGCTTCACCGAAGATGCGCTGGCCTATGTTGACCGTGTCCATCGCTGGAAAGGGATCGATGCAGGCGGCTTGCCAAGCTACATGGTCGACCTTGACTACGTGCAGATGCCCAACGACTTGAAGTTCACCGAAGACTGGAAGCGACGCAATAACGTCAAAGCGACATTCGTTTTCAATAGTCCCGCAGTCGTTTACCTGCTTTATGACGAACGACTCTCGATTCCGAGTTGGCTTCCCCAGAAATTTACCGACACCGGCGTGCTGGTCGGGCTCGATAAGGGCTCGCACGAGGATGCTCGCACGTCCACCAAGTATCAACTGGATCAGGAAGAAGGCCCAGGCAAATCAGTCGACGTCTCACTACGCGTTTGGCGAGCCATTCTGCGAGACGGCGGCGAACTAGAGATCGGCCCACTGGGAAGCTCCCACAGAGATTGGGTCGTTCCAACCGTTGTGGCCCGTCCCATCTAACCAACTTTTTCTCGTTTCCTTTTCATTCCTATTTATGCCCCACAAAAGAGGTCTCAGTATTCTCATGAAGATGAAACTGAACAAAGGGTTCACGCTCGTCGAATTGCTGGTGGTCATCGCCATCATCGGCGTATTGATCGCCCTTCTGCTGCCAGCAGTTCAGCAAGCTCGCGAAGCGGCCCGCCGCATGCAATGCACCAACCACCTGAAGCAAATCGCGTTGGCGTTGCACAACTATCACGACACCTTCGGCGCCTTCCCTGCCATCAGCTACGACCATGAAGTCAACGGCGGCGACGAAACCCGGCACGCAAGCTGGAGCTGGGGCACGCTCATTCTTCCTCAAATGGAACAAGGTGCCGCATACGACATCCTCGCACCTAGCAGTCCAGATCGTCTGCACGAAGCGGTCAACAAGCCAGCGAAGCTGGCCGTTGTTCAGAACCCAATCACCACTTGGCGATGTCCTTCGGACACCGGTCCTGACTTGAATAGCCACCTGACCATTAACAACGGCTCGGGCAATCAGTCGCAAGACGTGCAGATCGCCACGGCGAACTACCTGGGTGTGAACTCGCAGGGGAACATCGACCGTGCCCGCTTCCACAACGGCGTGTTTTGCCCAGGCACCAACGTGCAGGGCAACACCCGTATGCAGGTTTCGATCCATCATATTCTGGACGGCACCAGCAACACGGCGATGGTCGGCGAACGGGCCTGGATGCTGCAAGGTGTCGAACTGGGTGCCGGCTTGATTTATGGTCACACGGGTAACGAAGACATTACCAACAGCCACAACTATCTCGATGGTTTTATTGCCGTGGTCGGTGGTGGCAAGACTCACATCAACACGACAGACACCTGCGGTGCCTCGTGCAACGACGTCGATGGCCGCCAAGGCTTTTCCAGCAATCATCCTGGTGGATCGCAGTTCGCCTTCGTGGATGGTTCAGTTCACTTCATCAGTGAAAACATCGACGACAACTTTGGTGGTCCAACCGATTCGACCTACGAACGACTGCTGAACAGCCTCGATGGCCAGCCACTGGATCTGTCGTTCTAGTTTTCAAGTTAGCTCAAACAAGCCACGTCATCGACATCTCGACGTGGCTTGCATCCCCTGGAGATATTACCGAGATGAAACGTATCGTTGCCCTGCTCGCGGTTTTTGTCCTTTCGATGGGCGTAGGTTGCGGTTCCAACACGCCGCCAGTCGGCGAAGTCCATGGCCAGGTTACGTTGAATGGTCAACCAGTGCCGAACTGTCACGTCATGTTTGAACCGTTGGCAGGTGGTCGCAGCTCGGGTGCGATGACCGACGAAAACGGCAATTACAAGCTGATGTACAAAGGCGATGCCGAAGGTGCCTTGCTCGGCAAGCATCGCGTTCGCCTGATCACGGCTCGTGACGCAACGCGTGACGACAACGGCCGCGTGACCGAACCGGGCGTCAAAGAAAAGTTGCCCAAAGAATACAACTCGAACACGACTCAAGAAGTCGAAGTCACCAACGGTGACAACCCAATCGACTTCAAGATTCAGACCAGCTAAGGAACCCGGTTCATCCCCTTGAACCGAAAAGCGTGTCAGGGCAACCTGGCACGCTTTTTTTATGCGCCGCGACAGCCGCTACTGAAAAACGTTGACGTGGCGATCTCAAACAAGGAAGATGTGCGTCCCTCCTTTGCTCTCCCTTCCCACTCTTTGAGACCTGCCAACATGTCGCCGCTTCGATTCCCCATCGCCTGGTCGATGGTTCTTTGGGCTGCCGCGTTCTCGCTGGCCAGCGAACTTCCGACACCTTCCAAGGCACCGGTTCCCGTCGACCATTTTCCCGATACGCTGCATGCCGTCGTCTGGCGAAACTGGGGATTGGTTCCCACCGAGCGGTTGGCAACCGTCCTCGAAACGACGCCTGAGAACATCACGCAAATCGCGACCTCGATGGGCTTGCCTGCGTCGGTCAATGTTCCGCCGGAAATGGCAACACGCGGCTACATTACGCTGGTGCGACGCAACTGGCACTTGCTGCCGTACGAACAACTTCTCCCGCTGCTCTCGCTCACCGAAGAAGAGTTCGCCCATCGACTACGTGAAGATGACTTCCTGCTGATCAAACTGGGAAACCTGAAACCAGACTGCCCCAAGGTTGTTTATCAAACGCCGTCCGCCTCAGCCAAAGCTCGCGCCGCAGAAATCAAGTCGCTGGTCGAAGCAAACTTCGGCGAAGTCATGCAGCAGCCAGCCGAACCACGCTTTTCGTTTATTGAAGAACTGAGCCAGGTCGATCCCAGTAGAGAACCGGCCACTCCCCTGCCCCGCGACGATCAGCATCCCCGGTTCATCTATTCCTACTTTGCGATGTTCGGCGATCCGCTCAGCGACCCTTCGCTCGATCCGTTTCCCGATGGTTTGTTGGCTCGGCTGCAACAGCGCGGCGTGAATGGTGTTTGGCTGCATGTCGTTTTACGTGACCTGGCGCCCCCTTCGCCCGCATTTCCAGAGTTCGGGGCCGAGCACCGCGAGCGACTTGCGAACCTGGCGAAGTTGGTCGAACGTGCCCGCAAGTACAACATCGATGTCTATCTCTACATGAACGAACCTCGGGCTATGCCGGCCGAGTTCTTCTCGAAACGCGAGTCACTTCGTGGCGTGCCTGATCCTGGTTCGCCGGTTCCTTATTTCGCCATGTGCACCAGCACGCCGGAAGTACGAGCGTGGGTCAGCGATAGCCTGGCATATGTCTTCGAGCGTGTTCCGCACCTTGGCGGCGTGTTCACAATTTCCGCGTCGGAGAACCTGACCAATTGCTCATCGAAATTCACCCAGGCCCAATGCCCTCGCTGCAAAGATCGCACGCCGAGTGACATTCTCGTCGAAATCAACACGGCGATTGCCGAAGGGGTCCATCGTTCGGCACCGGATGCCAAGGTGATTGCGTGGGACTGGGGTTGGGCCCGTCACGGAGATGCCAGCGGAACGGTTGCTCGCTTGCCGAAAGACATTTGGTTGATGTCGGTCAGCGAGTGGTCGCTGCCGATTGAACGAGGGGGCGTGAAAGCAACGATCGGCGAGTACGCGATCTCGGCGGTCGGCCCTGGACCGCGAGCCACCAAGCATTGGCAAGTCGCGCAAGAACATGGCTTGCGAACTCTGGCCAAGGTTCAGTTCAACGTGACCTGGGAAATCGCCGCGGTTCCTTACGTGCCGGTGATGAACTTGATCGCTCAGCACAATGCCAACCTCGCAGAGGCCAAGCTAGATGGCCAGATGTTGAGTTGGTCACTCGGTGGCTATCCTTCGCCGAACTTGGAACTGGCTCGGCTCTTCGCCGAGAACCCTAACCAAACGATCGACCAGGCTCTCGATCAGTTAGCGGTTAGCACCTACGGCGAGGCGGCTGCACCGGATGTCCGTTTGGCATGGCAGAAGTTCAGCGATGGCTACTCCGAGTTTCCTTACGCCGGCATGTACACCGGTCCGCAGCATAGCGGTCCGGCCAACCTGCTGTATCTTCAACCAACCGGCTACGCCCCCGGCATGGTTTGCTATCCTTACGACGCGTTGAGCCGCTGGTCGGCACCTTTCCCAGCCGACGTTTACGCGAGCCAGTTTGCGAAGATGGCTGAGGGCTTCGCTTCAGGTCTCCAGCATCTGGAAGCGGCAGCGAAGAAAGCCACGGCCGCGAAGCAGGCTTTTGTTGCTGATGATTTGAATGTTGCCAGAGCGGCTCAAATGCACTTCGCAACCGTGAGCCAACAAGCACGGTTCATCGCCGCGCGCGATCGCTGGCAGGCCGCGAAAGATCCCGCGGAGAAAGAAGCCGCCAAAGCTGCTGCCTTGGAAGCACTCGAGCAAGAGCTGCAAACGGCGGTGCGTTTCTATCCGGTGGTGGCGGCGGACTCGCGCATCGGTTACGAGGCCTCGAATCATTACTTTTATGTGCCGCAAGATGTGATCGAGAAAGTGATCAACTGCGACGATCTAAAACGGAAGCTGGCGGCGAGCAACTAACGCTACGCTGGCCATCTCAACCAAAAAAAGAGCGGCCCCATGCTGATGCGGCCGCTCTTTTCGGTAGTTGAATGGAAAGGGAACTTACTTCTTGATCTCGAAGTCAATTTCCGAGGCGGCTTCGTTCGGCAGCATGACGGAAGTCGAATAGTCGGAGAAGATCCGCTCGCCCAGAGGCATTTCTTTGCCTGGCTGTGGAATCCCATCGAAACCATGGATGGTCACCTTATAGGCACCACCACGATGGTAGTTCTGTTCGATGCTGGTCGTTTCGTATTTCCCTTGGACCACGTCGAACATGATGGCCGGCCCCGAGTTGCCTCGCGAGGAATCGGGACGCATCTGCAAGATGCCGCGGGGCAGCGGACGACCTTTGAACAAGACCGTGCCCGAAACCGGATAGGCGTCGGACGGCTTCTGCGAACACCCCGTCAAGGCTGTAACTGTCGCCGCGAGTAGCAGCGAGAAAACAAACCCGCGCGTGCCGAGTTGTCGCAGACCAAACGAAGAGCTAGTTTGCATTGAACGAATAGACCTCGCCGCCATTCATGCTGGCAGCCGAAAGATAAGAGTCGAAGTCAACCGTTTCCGGCAGGAATCGCACCGATGCGTCCCCCAAGGCAAATAGACATCCGCCGGGATGGTTACTACCAAAGCTCATGTCGTTGAAGATACTCGTTTGATCCGAGTTGATTGCGAAGGCAACATTCTTGCACGGTGCCATCCAGTTTCCTTCACGACCACCACGAGACCAAACTCGGTAACGGGTATCTTTCCCGTTGCGGTCGGACCACGAGATTTCACCAACGAAGAGCGTATTACTAGTGCCGTCGGTCACGTCACGCATCCGACGAACTTCTTCATGGTACCACATACCGGCCTGAGAAAAGCCGCCATAAACGTTCGAAGAATAGCCTTCTGGATAGTTTGTGCTGCTCGTCCCAGGCTTGGTTCCGGTTGGCCCCATCACCCCGTAGTAGTGGGTCGTGACTTGGGTCGGGCTATCGTCGGCAAACTTTTCGGTTCCGCTGGGGCACTGATACCCATCGATCGTCACGGTTAGCAACGCATTGTTCACCCCCGTTCCGTAGCTGAGGGTGGTATCCGCACTATCAAACAGGGCAGTTTGCTCGATGAATGGCAGCAGCGAAACATGCCATCCCATCAGATCGGTCGTGCCTCGCGATCCGTACGGAAATGCCTTGTAGGTATCGTGATAGTTGTGCAGTGCCAGCCCCAATTGCTTGAGGTTGTTGGTGCATGTGCTGCGACGAGCCGCTTCGCGGGCCTGTTGCACAGCCGGCAGCAGCAAAGCGATTAACACGCCAATAATGGCAATAACGACCAATAGCTCGACGAGGGTAAACCCACGTCGAGAACGACAGACAGGGTGGTGCATGACAAGACCTATGTTCCGGCATAGATGCGAAAAGGGGCAAGGGCGCCTCTCCATTGCCCTTGTTGCAGCGGCCTAAGTTCCATAGGCCGCTACGAATCTATCGGAGTTGAACCCCGAGAATGGCCCAGTAGACCAACCGGCTCAGAATTATTCCAGGAATTTGCCATATTTGAAATTTCTTTTTCCGTTACTTTACAGCAACACCCCAACGCTATGCTATTAACGGCGTGGATCCCAACTTAGGGGCATCGCCTCATTATGCAAGCTAGGGCCACTCAGGCTCGCGTTTTTCGATGAAGGCCTGCAATCCTTCCTTCGCTGCTTCGGTCGTACGGCTGGTGGCACTTGCGGCCGCCCCGAGCGAGATCAACATCTCGAGCTGTTCGCCTACGGTCTCGTTCAAGTGCCGCTTGGTCTGCTGAATCGCCTGGGGAGCCGATTGAGCGATTTGCTTGGTAAGCTCCGCGCCGTAGGCCCACAGATTCTTGGCCGGCACAATCTCGTCATAAGCCCCGATCTGAGCGGCGCGTTCGGCCGAGATTGTTTCGCCGGTCAGCAACAGCCGGGCCGCATGACGTCCGCCGACGCGGAAGAACAGCAGCGGAGCACAAAGGCCCGAGATGATTCCCCGCTTTGGCTCCGGAAAACCGAGGGTTGCCTCAGGGCCGGCGATCGCCAGGTCGGATGCCAACACGAGCCCTGCCCCAAACCCGATGGCTGGTCCGTTAACCGCCGCGATGATCGGTTTAGGGAAATGCAGCATCAATTGCAGCAGTTCGGCCAGGGTCGACGTGTCTTGGTGCCAACGCTCCAGGTTGTCGTCTTCCTGGATGATCTGGTGCATTTCGTCCAGGCAAAGTCCCGAGCAGAACGCCGAGCCGCCGCCGGTCAAAATCACGGCACGCACTTTCTTTTCGCCATGCAAGTCACGAAAGGCCTGGATCAGATCGAAGATCATCGTCCGCGTCAACGCGTTGCGTTTCTCGTCGCGGTGAATCGAAATCGTACCAACCGCTTGATGAACTTTTACCTGAATGGTGGGCTCGGTCATTTTGATCACGACAATGTATGGGGCTGGAGTCAACAAACAGAGAAGACTCGTATGGTAACAGGTTCCGCCAAAAATCGCCTACCGCTCTAGCCCACTAGGGGATGTTTCCCAAACGCAACATGGGGGCCTGCAGAGGTGCCGGAATCGAGCATCGCGATAATCTGATGGAACGTTTCTCCTGGTTTTACCGTCCAAAAGCCTTGCCAGAGTCTCGGTGCCGAGCAGCGAGTGAGAGCGAATTGATGGCTTTTCACCACCAATTTTGAGACCCAATTGTTGCAAATCGACAACATTGGCATTTTCACTTAGGCAAACCGACTTCTTCACAACGTGTTACCCAATAACAAGTTAGGCAAATACCTTGGCGCGGGAATTAGCTTTCGGCATAGGTGCTGCGATTAACGGTGGCGTCGCCCGATCGTGCTCAACACGGTCGAACCCAAAATCACCGATGGAGAACGCACCCATGAATCGCTCGCACGAAGCTTTCCACGAAGACGACGACTTCGACAACCTCTCGATCAACAGCCTTCCGAACGCCAGCGACAGCAGCGACGAAGAAGAGACGTTCGAGGAAGTCAGCCAGGTCGACGATCCGGTTCGGATGTACCTGATGCAGATGGGTGAGATTCCGATGCTGTCCCGCACCGAGGAAGTGGAAGCCGCCACCCAGATCGACAAGTGGCGAGCTCGTTTCCGTCACGCGGTGATCACGAACGATTTGATTCTCCGCAACGCGTTCGACCTCCTCTCGAAGGTCCGCGATGGCCAGCTTCGCTTGGATCGCACCGTGGAAGTCTCGGTGACCAATGCCAAAGAGAAGAAGCTGATCATGAAGCGGATCGTTCCGAATCTGATCACCATGCAGGGCATGCTCGACGCCAACGCCGCCGACTGGCGAACGGCCATCTCGAAAAGTGCTACTCCGACCGCTCGCCAGAATGCCTGGAAGCGTCTGACGCGTCGCCGCTCGAAGGCAGTCCAGCTTGTCGAAGAGTTGAACCTGCGTACCAACAAAATCATGCCGCAGCTGTCCAAGCTTCGCGAAATCTCGCAGCGAATGGACACCCTGGTCGAAAACATCGAACTGGCCAAAGAGTACGGTGGTCACCTAAACGGCCAGACGCTGGAAGAGATGCAACGCGAACTGCACGGCCTGATGCGTGTCACCCTGGAAAGCCCAGCCACGCTTCGACGTCGTATCCAGAAGATCGCCGAGTACCAGGAAGAATACGATGCCGCCAAGCGACGTCTTTCGGCTGGCAACCTGCGTCTGGTCGTTTCGATCGCTAAGAAGTATCGCAACCGTGGTTTGAGCTTCCTCGACTTGATCCAGGAAGGCAATACGGGCCTGATGCGTGCGGTCGATAAGTTCGAGCATGAACGTGGCTACAAGTTCTCGACCTACGCCACCTGGTGGATTCGTCAGGCCATTACCCGAGCCATTGCCGATCAGAGCCGAACCATCCGCGTTCCCGTTCACATGATCGACACCATGGGCAAGGTCCGTGCGGTCACTCGCGAACTGGTTCAAGAACTGGGCCGCGAACCTTCGCCTGAAGAAGTCGCTCAGCGGATGGGAATCTCGCTGGACGATGCGAAGGTCATCACCAAGATGAATCGCAATCCGCTCTCGCTCGATCAGCCTGTGGGCGATCACGACGACAGCTTCTTCGGTGAATTCCTGGAAGATCACCGCAACGATGACCCGTTGTACGAAACCCACCAGGAAGCCTTGAAGCAGCGTCTGGGCGAAGTGATGCAGCACCTCAACCATCGCGAACGTGAGATCATTCGCCTGCGTTATGGCCTGACCGATGGTTATGCCTACACGCTGGAAGAAGTCGGCAAGATCTTCAGCGTCACTCGCGAACGTGTTCGCCAGATCGAATCGAAGGCGGTCCGCAAGCTGCAGCAGCCTTACCGCTCGCGTGGTCTGGCCAGCTTCCTGGAAGGTGCCGAAGAAATTCTCGCTGCCGATACCGCGGAAACCGCGTAAGCAGCAAACCCGCTCTCCAAATTGGGTGTGTGAAAGGACGGAAGGCTCGGCGACAAAGCCCCCGTCCTTTCGCTATTTCTTGGGGATGCCCTGCCCTGCGAATCTACTCCGACGAGAGATTTTCGCCGGCGATTTCCAGATGAACGTTATCGAACTCTTCAGCCGCTTCCATCAGTACACCTAGCAGCTTATACGATCGCTGCACGAACCATATGTTTTCCGTCTGCCAGCGATGTGGCCAGACAATGCAAACCGGCTGATCGAGATCCCCCAGGCAATCCCACAGCCCGTCGAGCGTTCTGCCGTAGTAATCCGGAAAGCCCAGGGCCTCTTTCAGAAACGTGTGGATCGCTTCGACCGAGTTCAACGTGTCAGGCACGATCACGCGTGGAAGGTTCGTGCCGCTCATGGTTTGGTCTTCACTTCCTGGAAGCTTTTGTAGTGGTCGCGCGTGACGAAGATCAAACCGTCATTCGAGTAGACCAGGCGTTCGGCACCGCGATGCCCACCGTCGTAACCAAGGTCTGCCTCGTAGTACTTTCGACCCGGGGCATCAGGCAGTTCTTTTTCGCGGTTCATGAACCGATCGCCCCCGATGCTTTTGCCTGGGGCTACCTCGCGCAGGTTGCCATCCGAGGCATTCCAACCCAAGTCACGAGCCTGGCTCTTGGTAACGAACGAATCAGGAAGCGTTCCCTTTTGCATGATGTGCCGCACGATCGCGACTTCGTCCGGACCACGTAAGATTCCCCGGTTCCACTCGGACAGCGAATCTTCTGCGGAAGGTGCCTTCTCGTTGGTCGGCTTGGCAGCTGGTAGATCGACCACGACACCCGACGGTGAATTGACATTCTCGCGAGCCGGCCGGGCCCCTTGCTTCTCTCCGTTGATCCACTCGATCAGCGAACCGATCCCGGTAACCGCCAGGACCACGATCAACAAGACAATACGCAACTGTATCCGAGACATCGAAAGCCCTTTGTGCGGGAAGAGGTGGTTTGCTGTATGAAACCATGCACGCGCGAGCGGCTCAAGGGTAGAAGCCTACTCGGTTAGAGGGGCAGTTACGTTGCCGGCAGATTAGTAGCCGGAATTGCCGTACGACCCGAGCTGCTGGTTGTAATGATACTCCCTTTCGGCCCGTGTCTCTCCGCCGCCGGAATAGTGGCTGCCGAACGCGCCAAACAGCATGTCCGACACGGCACAGCCAGAGCAGGTCATGAGCAGAGCCAGACCGGCAACGATCATCAATCGTTTCATCTTGGTTTCCTTGAGCTCAAACGGCGGATCGCGACTCGCTGGGACCAGCGAATGATTTGCCACGTTACGATTCTCATCGACGCCAGATGGGGGATATGTACATGGGATATCAGAATGCCACAAGGGAATTTCGATCTGAGGCATAGCTAGCAAGGTAGAAAGCCTGGAAATGCTGATGAAAGTGCAGCATTCCCCGCCGAAGGTGATATCAGGCGGCACTCCGATTGCACTATACGCAGTCGCCTTGCTCAGTTCTCATTCCGGTCATGGTTGGCCTGAAACAAGCCCTCGATTTCTCTGACAACAATCACGGTAACTAACGTTTATGATCGTAAGTCGAAGCCTCAACTGGCGCCAGGTCTTGTTCTACAGCTGGAAGAGCATGCTTTATTTCTTCGCGTTGTCAGTGCTGGTATACGTGCTGCATCACGAATTCGATATGTCGTCCCTCTCGGTTCCTTTCAACGCGGTGGCCGTGTTGGGCACGGCCTTGGCCATCTTCCTCGGTTTTAAGAACAACAGTGCGTACGACCGTTGGTGGGAAGCGCGTAAGATTTGGGGCTTGCTGGTGAACTACAGCCGAGCGTGGGGGCGTGAAGTGCTCACCCTCAGCCTGGACGAGAGTCATTCCGATAACCCAGAACTGAAAACATGGCAACGCCAGCTCGTCTATCGGCATATTGCCTTCGTCCATTCCCTCCGAGTTTTTCTGCGTAAGCGGCACGAGTACAACGAGATTGGCGAGCAGTGGATCCAAACGACCAACGACTATGACGACATTCGTCCCTTTCTGCCGTGCGAAGAAGCGAACGACGTGCTCGCCAAAAACAATCCCCCCAACTACCTCCTCATGATCCAGGGACGCGAACTGCAAGAGGCCTATCAGCGTGGGTGGCTTTCCGATTATCGCTTCGTCCAGTTGAACAACACGCTGACCGAGTTCAACAACCATCAAGGGAAGAGCGAGCGCATCAAGAACACGCCGTTCCCCCGTGCCTATAGCTATTACTCGCGGATCTTCGTCTACCTGCATGGTACGCTCGTCCCATTCGCGTTTATCGAAGACCTTGGCATGTTCAACATTCCACTGGCGATGGTCATCAATTTCATCTTCCTCAGCCTCGATCAGATCGGTGAACGAACGGAAGATCCTTTCGAGAACCGCCCTGGCGATACACCACTAACCTCGATCAGCGTCACCATTGAAGGCAACCTGAAAGAGATGCTCGACGAGAAGAACCTGCCGGCGAAGCAGCCGCCCATTGGCGGCGTGGTGCTGTAGCAAGCCGGTGGGCGGTCTCGCTCATCAATCGAATCAGCGTTACGCTGATCACCCTATCGAACACCGAACGATCGCAGCCGCGATCTGACAAAGCTCTTTTTGAAAAGCCATTACATGCGAACCGAGGGAAAAATAACACGCTGGGACGATATACGTGGTTTTGGGTTTATCTCTTGGCAAGGCGAAGAAGACTCTGTCTTCGTCCATATCAAAGAGTTCTCAGGATCGTCGCGACGGCCAGCAGTCGGGGACATGGTCACGTACGAGCTTGCCAACGGCGACAACGGAAAATCGCGGGCCGAGAACGTTCGATTCTCCGACGAGAAGGAACCGGTTCGGAAATCCTCCTCCAGCCGAAGCAAGTTGGGCGGAACTTCGGTGGCCGCGGCGTTGCTGTTCGTTGGCTTCCTGATCGGGGCAGCCTTCTTCCATCGCATCTCGTGGCTGGTCGTCGCCGCGTGCGGCGTGATGAGCATCGCGACGTTTCTCGTTTACAGCTTCGATAAGCTCTCAGCCAAGCTCGACAAACGACGCATTCCGGAAGCGACGCTGCACCTGATGGGCCTTCTCGGCGGTTGGCCAGGCGCCTTGTACGCCCAACGGCTGGTGCGGCACAAATCGAGTAAGAAGAAATTCCTCTTCACGTTTTGGATCACGGTCTTTCTGAACATTGCCGTGATTGGCTATCTCGTCTGGAGCGGCGAGTCAGGTTTCGTCAATCAAATGCTCGACAAACTCTGGCCGAATATGCTTTGATGCCCTCAGCACGTCTCCGCTTTGAACCTAGACCATCACCACTTCCACACTGTGTCGTTGCAACAGCGCGACAAGGCTCTCCCAAAACGAAACCCGTTTCAGATCGAAGCGTTCCGCCCAGGCCTCGGTGATCGGCTCACCTTCTGCGACTCGGCGAAGGAATTGGATGGCTTCCTCCGGATTGGTCTCCGGGAGCCGGCCCGATTCCACTAGGTCGGAAATCTCCGGCAGCCCTTCCGCAAAGTCGGTCACCGCCGTGTATCGAAACCAGGCCTGCCAATCGAGCGATTCGGCGAGCGTCTGCCCATCGGTCACGGTTAGCTTGAACGGGGCACAGACTCCACCAATCCCGCCTGAAAGACAATCGTCCAGCGAATCGAGGCACGCCCCGTAATAGCCGAAGGTCGGCTCCAGCCGTTGCCCCAACTCGAGATAGACCGCAGCGACATCGACCAGCCGAGAACCGTCGAGCCGGAACGCTTGCCCTTCCCCAGGCAGGCTTGCCAATGGTCCTTCGGCCGCAGCCCTCGCGGCGCGTCGCTGCCGAAGTTCTAGCACCCGCTGCTGGAGTGTTGTGGATTCGATGTTCATCGCAATGGTTCGCTGGTAGAAGGGCTCTCTGGCATCAATCGTAACAACGCCGGAGCATCGCGGCATCGTCTTGCCCGGAAGACACGTAGGCGCGAACGAGGTTCCCGTTCTTGTAGTAAGACATGCGGGATGATGTTGAGGCAACGACCTTATCGAGATTGGCCGCCGTTTCCGGCTCTGGGCGGATTGAATCGTCAGGCGAAACCACTTAGGGTGTGGCACTGATCGAACGTGGTTGATCTTTGACCGCGTCTCTTGTCCGCTGTTCCTTTTGGCTTGTCTGGATTCATGAACGAAGCTTCTCCTTCGGCCGATACCGAAACGCCGAGTGCCCCCAAGCGAGTTTTTCATTTCTGGCGATGCTTCTGGCTGGCCTTTCTGGTCGTGTCGCTGGCATTTGCGTGGTACAGCTTTTATGTGCCGCCGAATGACATTGTCTGGGCGAAAGATCACAACGCCGCCCAGCAACAAGCGGCCGAGAGCGGCAAGCCCATGATCCTCTACTTCACCGGCACCTGGTGCGTTCCCTGTCGGATCATGAAACGCCAGGTCTGGGCCGACGAAGAAGTCACCGCCCTGGTCAACGCGAACTTCATCCCCGTCGCGATCGACGTCGACGCCCCCGAGAACGCCGACATCATGACCCAATACCAGGTAACCGGCCCGCCGGTAACGATCGTCACCGACCCAGCAGGCAAAGCCTTAAAGTGGAAAGCAGGCGGGGTTGGGAAGGCTGAGTTCTTGGAGCTGCTGGACGGGGTTAAGTAGGGAGTTTTCGTACGTCCTTCCAAGAGCCTCATTCCAACCTCTTTGAGCGCTTCGCGCTAATGCGATTTTCCGCGTATTCTCCGACAAAGACCTTTCCCCCCTCGGCCAACCCCTAGCCAGCAAGGCCTCGCGTTGACAGTCCAACAAATGGGAATTCCTGGCTACCGTGTAGATCATTTGGATGACTGGGTACGCAGAAAAAACTCCCACAGGAGATGCTTGCTATACGCTTGGATTACCCGAGATGGGAGTGGATTTCGCAAAATGATCCCGTGTTGGTAGGGCTAATTTACAGAAGCCCCTGAGCAATACCTAGTTTTGCGATTAATTTTCTGAACAAACGTTTATGCTCCACTGTTGAGGGATTTTCTCACTGGAAACCCGCTGAAACCCTTTATTTGCTCGCTTCCCCCGCCGATCCTCAGTGCATACTATTGTGTCAACGCAAGTTATTACAGCAGTAGCTACACAGGAGCGTCCCGATGACGACAATCAAAATTCGAGAGATCGGCAATTCCTTGGGCGTGGTTCTTCCCAAGGAACTGATTGCGCGCTTGCGGGTCTCGAAGGGGGATCAGCTCTTTGTTCAGGAAACGGCCGATGGCATTCGCTTAACGGCTTACGATCCTGAGTTCCAAAAGCAAATGGAAATTGCCGAGATGGTAATGCGCGAAGATCGCGACGCCCTTAGGGCACTGTCGAAGTGATGGAACCGAAGTGGATCCGACTAGACGTTGTTATCTCAATCCATGATGCGCAGCTTGCAGAACATGGAGGGTTAGATGGTCTGCGGGATCGCAACGGACTGGAGTCCGCACTTGCCAGTCCCAAAAATCTCTTGGCATACGGAGATCCGAAACCTGATATTGCTGAGTTAGCGGCTCAGTACGCATTTGCCATCGCCCGCAATCAGGTATTCGTTGACGGCAACAAGAGAACCGCTCTGGTCGTTTACAGAACCTTTCTTCTCTTGAACGGTCAGAACCTGATCGCAACCAATGAAGAAAAATACCACACGATCATGCAACTCTCCGAAGGCCAGCTTACGGTCGATCAAATGGCAGATTGGATCCGCTCGCATCTAGCAGATCCGGCCTGACCACAAATTCCGGTCGGACAGAATTTAATGAACGGGAGCCGCAAGGCCGGGCGTTTTCAAATGGACAATCATGCGGCGCAGTGATTGCGAACGTTAATACTCCCAAATTTGGAGACATCATGGATAAAACTGAAAGAATGCTCCTCGAAAACGTTCTAAACGCTCTCGACCGTCTATTTGACCATGAGACCCAAGTCTGCGATTTATGCGACCTTTTGATTGCCACAAGTGCTGCTTTGTCAAATTCAGATCATACCGCCAAGTTAGAAGAAGCAGCGTCCGAAACAGATACTTTGCGGCGTTCATCGCTGTCGCGTGAAAAGCAAAGAGATCAGGCGCTGGTCGAAACGGATGAGCTTAGAAAATATCTCTCCGATGTCTTGTACAAAGACTCGCCACTAAAGATCTGATAACAGCCGTAAGAATCTCGTGCTGCGCTGGGTCGATCCCGAGTCTGGACGAGAAACACAACAGTCCGCCAAGACAGCCAACCGAAAGGCGGCGGAACGCCTGGCAGGGGAACTTGAAGCCGATCTTCGCAAAGGTCGGTACGAGGCTCCCAGCCGCCTAAGCTGGGAAGTCTTTCGCGAACGATTCGAGCAAGAGAAACTCGCAATCCTGGCACCTGGTTCGATGGATGCCTATTCCGCCAGCTTGAATGTGATGCAGCGTTACTTGAATCCGGCCAAGGTCAGCGACCTAACCGCGTCTCGGATCAGCTACTACCAGGCTCAGTTGATCAAAGATGGCAAACGGCCAGCAACGGTAGCCCGGCATCTTCGGCATTTGAAGTCGGTGCTTAACTGGGGCAAGGACGTTGGGCATATCCATCGCGTTCCCAAGATCAAGATCCCGAAGCAACTCAAAGGGGCCAAGCTCATGCGTGGGCGGCCTCTGACAGATGAGGAATTCCAACGAATGCGGGATGCCGTTCCCCAAGTAGTCGGCGACGACCTGGCAGAAGGCTGGAAGTATTTCCTTGAGGGATTGTGGTGGTCAGGCCTTCGCGTCAGTGAGGCAATTGATCTCTACTGGGATCGGCGGGACCGGCTGTCCGTCGACTTCAGCGGGGAATATCCGATGTTTCGGATTCTGGCAGAGTTCGAGAAGGGAAAGCGGGATCGTATTTTGCCGATGGCCCCGGAGTTTGCCAAGTTCCTAGAACGAACACCGACGGGTGAACGAATTGGGAAGATCTTTGAGCCAGCAGGACCTGGCGTCGAGCGGCAGCGGACGCACTACTCCAAGATTGGCACTTTGATCGGAAAAGCCGCAGGAATCGCTGTCGAAAAAGATCCCGAGAGTGGCAAGGAGAGATATGCCGGACTACATGATCTTCGGTGATCATTTGGCGAGCGTTGGGCTCAAAGACTTCTTCCGCAACAATTGATGGAATTGACGAGGCATGAGGCGATAGAAACAACATTAAAATTCTACGTCGGAGCAAATGCCACGAGAACTGCTCAATCACTTTGGCCTTGCGTGGTGTCCCCGTCGGATTCCGAAGGATCGTTGTGATTCATCGTGTGTTGCTCGATCTGTAGAGTTTGGGATGATTCCCCGCCGTCGTCGAGCATCAGGTGCACCTGACTCGGGAGCAATTCGATCCGTGACATGGTGCGCTGATCAAGCACTGCCAAAAGCGACTCATGTTGTAGTTGTTGCTGAAGCTGATCTCTTTCGTGATCAATCTGATCGATGGTTTTTTCCCAAGCAGAGACAGCAGGCCCCAGTCCAGGAACGACTTTTAGGTATTCGACGGAAAAGTTTTTCACGTATCGCGCCAAGAACGATGTCTGAGTGATCGCGACAAAGGAGCCATTTTGATTGCCACGCACAACGTCGAGTAGGCGTTGTAAGGCGTTTAACGCAGTAACACTTTCGATTTTTCCAGACCGAATCAATACTTCTGTTTGCTCAATCAAAGTTTGAAACAACTCGGGCAGATTACCTTCCTGCAATAGTCGTTGGAAAACTTGATCAAAACTAACATTGCTTGCGTCAACTGATGCACGGATCGGCTTAATATCTGGATGGTGCTTCAAGATCGTTTGAAAGAGTGCTTTTCCCGATGCTGTATTGCGTGAAGAAGCGTAATGACTCGCGGCATTCATGATCGGCAAAATCCAAGTCGGACGATCTTTCGCATCGAGAATATCGAAGATGTCCTGGGCAGCTTTCGCGAGTTCTGTAGCTTGGGCGGCCCGCTGCCCGGGTGTCTTCGTGGAATCGGCAAATACAACTATTAACGCATCGAGTTGCTGGCGAAAATTTTCAATGCGATTTGCTAGTGATCTGTTAAACGCGTCTGGACTAACCACAGCATCTACTTAAAAAGACACGAGAAGGCTTGCTGACTTGACGCAGGTGACACTTTTGGTGACACCTCGAAATTGAGAGATCCCCTGCCTACGTGTGGCAGGTGCACAAGTATAGCGAAGAACGCTAGTTAGAAAAGTACCAGAGGGGGGAATCGAACCCCCACTCCCTTGCGGGAACTGGATTTTGAATCCAGCGCGTCTGCCAATTCCGCCACTCTGGCACAATGGGATGGCCGCTTAAGAAAATCAGGCTTTGGGGCCTGTCAGCGGACATCGGGTGACCTGGTTTCAGGCCACTTTGCTGTGGAAACCGAGGATTTTAAACGGAAATCTTAATCCCGGCAATGACCGGTGCTAACTTTTGTTGCTGCGGTCACTTAAATCGGGTCGTTCCCGCCGGAAAGCCTGCCAGTGGCGAGCTCGATCGCCCGGCGTCCCAGGGGCCAGGCCTCTCGTTCCATGGGAAGAGAGGCTGTCGCTAACTGGGACTGGGCTACCGTACCTGCTTTCCGGTCGCCTTACTTGGCTTCCGCTTTGTTGCTTTTGCGGTGCTCGGCAAGGTTCTCGAGGATCTTGCCGGTCGCTTCGGCCTGGTTCAGCACGTAGAAGTGGAACCCTGGCACGCCGTTGTCGACCAGGTCGTTGACCTGCTGGCTGGCGTACGCCGTCCCGACGGCCGAGTGCCACTCGGCATCGTCCGGTTTCTGGCTGAGCTTCTCCAGCAGCTTCTTCGGAATACCAGCGCCGCACAAACTGGCGATCTTCGAGATCTGAGCGAGGCTGTTGATCGGGAAGATCCCTGGCACGATCGGCACGGTGATTCCGGCCTTCTCGCACTTCTCTCGCCAGGTGTAGAAGTCGCTGTTGTTGAAGAAGAGCTGCGAGACGACGACCTGGGCACCGGCGTCGACTTTCCGCTTGAGGTTGTCGAGGTCGGCCTGCGGGCTAGGTGCTTCGCGGTGGACTTCCGGGTAACCGGCGACCAGCACTCCCAGCTCGCTGAACTCGTCGTTGATCAGTTCGACCAGCTCGTTGGCGTACTTCAGGCCTTTCGGGTTGGGCTTGAAGGTTGTTTCGCCTTGAGGTGGATCACCTCGCAGCGCGACGATGAAATCGACGCCGCGGCGTTCGGCTTCCGCCAGAAAGCTGCGCAGGTCCGCCACGCTGGAACCGACCACCGTCAGGTGAGCGGCCACGGGGACCTGGAAGATCGTTTTGACCTTCTCGACGATCTCGAGCGTTTTACCACGCGTCGATCCGCCTGCTCCGTACGTGCAGGTGATGTACGCGGGTTTGTACTTCATGAGTCGCTCGACCTGCAGCATGAGCGACCGCAATCCCTTGTCGGTCTTGGGAGGATACAGTTCAAACGAGACCGGCAGTTCGCCCGGTTTGTAAAAGTCGGAAAGCATGGGGCAGTTCTAAAAAACGAGGGGCTCACCCGTCAGTTGACGTTCTTCCTGAGTGAGCAGGTACATATCGTGAATGAGTTGAATATCGGCGGGGGTCTGTTCGACGCTTCGCCGCTGGAACATTCGTTGCTGGGTGGAAATCATGACCTCGGGGGGAAGTTCGGTCACCTGGCCAAACAACCGGGCATAGTTGACGAAGCTTGCGACGTTGGTGGTCACAAACCCGTACAGCATGCTGCACACGCCAATGGTCTTGCCCGTAAATATACCGGTATTGATCGCCGTCTTTGAGTAGTCTCCGAAAATCGATCCCACGAATTGCATGTTCGTGGCGACGCGACCGCTGGGATACTCCATATTAACGGTGCCATAAGTGTTCTTCAGGTCACTGTTGGAAGTGCCTGCCCCCAGGTTAATCCAGCTTCCCAAATAGCTGTGCCCCAGGAAACCATGGTGCTGCTTATTGGAATAAGGCTCGATGATGGTGGCTTCGACTTCGCCGCCGATCTTGGTGGTATGCCCGAGCGAAACGGCATCCTTAATCGCAGAATGCTCGATCACTTTGACGTTTCGGCCAAGATAGGCAGGACCACGGAGGAAACAAAACGGCCCGATCGAGGCCCCCTCCTCTACCAGGATTGGCCCGTGCGAGGCATCGATGACGACGTTCTCGCCCAGGCTGATTTCGCCAGCGGCAAACAGCCCGTCGCGGATCTCGCGATAGGCTCCCTGCTTCAGGCGGAATTCTAAGTTTTCGTGAATGATTTCTTCGTTAAACCGGACCACGTCGTGGGCATATTGAAAGACCTCGAACGCTTCGTCGCGGGCCGGCAGCTTTGCCCCGGGCTGCAACGCCTCGGCAAAGGCCAGGAATTCGTCGTAAGTCACTTTCGCGGAAGGGACTCGATGTCCGGCTGGCAATAACGCGGCAACCAGTTGGCCTTCATGCTGCACGATTCCTGGCTGACCGGAAGCGATCCAGCTTTGTAACGCCGCCAGGGTTCGCACACGCGGCACGAGCCGGGCGTTGAGCAGCAGCGTCGGCTGATCGTCGGCCAGCGGCGTTTCGTGCAACTGAGGCTGGTTCTGGGCCTGCAATGCTCCTAGATGATGGCGGACGACACCTCGACAAGCCTGGAAGGCCTGCGAAACGAGTTCGGCCAGCCGGAAGCCACCGCACGTAATTCCATAGGCTGGGCGGGCCAACACGATGGGATACATCTGCGAGACGGCTCGGTCTTCAAATAGGATGCAGTTCATGCCACAGGTCTTCCTCGGCCCCCCGCCACGTGACTGTTAGGGTTCCGGTGGTAGCGAATCTGCTACCGCAAAAGGGCTATTTTGGGAACTCGGTGGTAACCCGCCTACGCATTCAGAGACATAAGGCAGTTTTACGACCGATATTTTTGTAATCTTTGCTTACAATTCCCTGCTAGATGGTTGTACCCGAACATTTCGCAGAGCGATTCCCCCTCAAATACTGTTGCCCTGTCGCATTCCTCAAGCTGTAACCTAAGGTTTCCCAACTGTTTTGCCCCGAAACGAGGCCAGACAGGTGCGGGCGATCTTGGCGATCCGAGGCCCGAACACACGATCCAGCTTCATCACGATTGACCGAACTATGGCCGAGTTACTGACTTTTGTTCTAGGGGACGTCTTTGGCGTCATCACCCTGGTGGTAGGCATTTTCATTGGCTTCTGGCTCGGGCGGCTCTGGGCGAAGTTCATGACGCCTACGCCGTCCTCGGCTCCAGAAGTGTCTGCCAATCCTGAATCGGAAGCGTATCGCGAGCAGTTGGCTGGCATGATCCAGTTCACCACGCACTTCTCGGGCGACATCTCGAAGCATATTGAACTGCTGCAAAATCTGGAACAGAAGCTGGCCACGCCAACCGGCGAGAAGTCGGCCGATGAAAGTGGCGGGATCTCGTCGAAGGCGGTCGAACTGATCGCTCAGATCACCTCGGCCAATCAAAAGCTCAAGCAGCGTCTGGAATCGGCGGAAGCCACTTTGAAGACCCAGGCCCGCGACCTGGAAGACTCGCTGTCGGAAGCTCGTACCGACGCATTGACCGGGCTGCTCAATCGCCGAGCGTTCGATGAAGAAAGCAATCGCCGCTGGGCTCACTGGCAACGCAAGGAACAACCTTACAGCTTGATGTTGATGGACATCGATCACTTCAAGCAAGTTAACGATCGCTACGGCCACGATGCCGGTGACAAAGTGCTGCAGGAAGTGGCGGCTCGCCTGAGTAGCGTGATGCGTCAGACCGACTACCTGGCACGGATTGGCGGCGAAGAACTGGCGATCCTGATTCCGGAAGCCGATTGGCACTCGATCGTGTCGGTCGCCCACAAGGTGCTGCAGGCAGTTCGCTCGACACCGATTGTTTATGGCAGCCTTGAAATCGATATCACGATGAGCTGCGGCCTGATGCCAGCCATCCATGCCCAGTCGCCCGAAGAACTTCTGAAGGGTGCCGACGAAGCACTTTACGCGGCCAAGACCAACGGTCGCAACTGTGGCTTTGTGAACAACGGCGATTCGCTGTTGCCAATCGAAGGCACGCAAACTGATGCGGTTTCGATCCCTCGGCCGAACTCGGATCAGAACGACGCGCACACCGCGGGCGGTTCGGTCGGCCCCATTGAAATGACTTCGGTTCCCGCTTCCAGCCCACTCGACTCGGCTGCCAGCGAATTGCGAAACCGGTTCATGCAGATCTCTCAAGGAATTTAATCTCGCGATAAGCGTAGGAGCCAGCTCGTATGGACGCGAGTTCCCGGAAAGAAAAGCTTCCCCCCACCAGTCGCACCTTTTTGATTGGCGGCCAAACCATTGCCGCTGGCAATCGGCTTCGGTTCGACATCCCCGTGGCTCGTCTGCCGACCGGCACGCACATCAACCTGCCAATTGAAGTGCTCCATGGTGCGTTCGAAGGGCCAACCGTCTGGGTTTCCGCTGCGGTCCATGGCGACGAACTGAACGGCGTCGAGATCGCACGTCTTCTGGCCGAGAAGCTGAAGCCGAATAAGCTGTTCGGCACGTTGATCATCGCTCCGATGGTAAACGGCTTTGGCGTGATCAATCAAAGTCGTTACCTGCCGGATCGGCGCGATTTGAATCGCTCATTTCCGGGCTCGAAAACAGGCTCGCTCGCCTCGCGACTGGCGCGACTGCTGATGACGGAAGTAGTTCAGCGATGCCAATACGGTATCGATCTGCATACCGGAGCGAACCACCGTACGAACTTACCTCAGATACGAGGCGATATGGATGACGACGAAACGTACGAGTGTGCGTTGGCGTTTGGAACGCCGGTCGTCGTGCATTCCGACATGCGCGACGGTTCGCTTCGCGCGGCGGCTTCGGCCGAAGGGATCAAGGTCTTGCTGTACGAAGCAGGCGAGCCGATGCGTTTCAATGATGAAGCCATCAAGCTGGGCGTCAGCGGCATCATGCGGGTGCTTTCGTATTTGAAGATGCTGAAGACCCCCGTCAAACCACCCAAGCGACTCGCAGCGTTAATCCGCGAATCGAAATGGGTCCGAGCCAAACGCAGCGGAATCGTGCGTTTAAGTCATGACCTGGGCGACCTGGTCTCGGCTGGCGAACAGATTGGCCTGATCACCGACGTCTTTGGCGATGGCCCGCAGAAGCTGAAGGCTCCGTTCGACGGCATCGTGATTGGTCACTCGCACAATCCGATCGCCCATCAAGGAGACGGCATCGTTCATATTGGCCGTATGTCGTAGTCGGTCCGGCGCATAAAAAAACGGCGACCTGTGAACAGGTCGCCGTGTCTTGTTGTCGCTTCTGTCTTCAGAACGAAGTTAGACCGTACCGAACTCTGGCTTGCGACGGCCGAGTTGGCTTTGCAGCCGCTGCACAATGCTGCTGTGCATCTGGCTGACTCGGCTTTCGCTCAGATCGAGCGTGGCGCCGATTTCTTTCATGGTCAGTTCTTCGTAGTAATACAGAATGATGATCAGACGTTCGTTGCGATTAAGCCCCTTGGTCACCAGACGCATCAGATCGTTCTTCTGAATGCGACGCGTAGGGTCTTCACCCTTCTTGTCTTCGAGAATGTCGATTTCACGGACGTCTTTGTAGCTGTCCGTTTCGTACCATTTCTTGTTCAGACTGATGAGCCCGACCGCGTTTGCGTCGGAGACCATCTTTTCGAGCTCTTTGAGCGGCATGCCCATGTGGTCAGCCAGCTCGGCGTGTGTCGGTTGGCGACCGAACTTGGCTTCCAATTGCTTGGTTGCTTCGTTCAGCTTGCTCGCCTTCGAACGAACCAGACGGGGTACCCAGTCCATGGTTCGCAGTTCGTCCAGCATTGCCCCGCGAATACGCGGTACGCAATACGTTTCGAACTTCACGCCTCGGCTCATGTCGAACGCATCGATTGCGTCCATCAAGCCGAAGACCCCTGCCGAGATCAGGTCGTCAAGTTCGACCCCTTCTGGCAGGCGAGCCCAAATGCGTTCGCCGTTGTATTTAACAAGCGGCAGATAGCGTTCAACTAGTCGGTTTCGTAGTTCTTTCCGCGACGGGTCTTCCTTGTAGCTCTGCCACAATTCTGACACGTCATCCCTGGTCGCGGTCGTCGTTGCCATGCGTTCCTCCGTGAATGCCCATCTTGAGCTACCACGTATTTCTTATGAAATCGACGGACCTGAATCCTTCAGGTCACTTCCCCGTTGTTGGCAAAATGCCACTTCGGAAAGGGAATCGATCAGGTTATCCAATCTCGCGTTAGGGACTCAGAGATTCCCGGGGAGGAATTTCGTTGTCTGCCTTTCTCGCGGGTTACGCGGTTCTGGTGGAAGAAGCCACGAGTTTCTCGTTTTGCTCCATCGCATCCAGCTCCGCGTTGATGCGCTGCTGCACCGATTCGTCCACAATACGGGCTGCAGCATTTCCTATCAGCCAACCGATGGCCGCGAACAGGAACATAGCCCCGATCGCAGTTGGAAGGATGGATTCGATCCCGCCCGACGTAATCAGTCCCCGCATCACTACGGTGACGAATGCCGTCGAAGCCAAGATTCCCGCGTAGTCGCGTCCCATCGATTCCAGGTTGGTTGAATTCTATCGATCCGCAAACCTCATTCGTCACGTGCGCACGTGACGTTATCTCGTTGAATCGACGCTCCAAAAACGAGAATTGAGGTAATTTTACGGATATCATTTGTTTTGCTTGAAAAACTTGTCGCCAGTTCTGAAGTGATTGCAACGATAGCATGACGTGTTAAGCAGCCCGTTTCGAGGTTGGCGATTGGGAAAGGCTTAACGACAGTCGCACCAGACGATCCGCAATGCGTTGGATCGACTTGCTGGCGGCATGTTCGGCGTAACGTTGGACAAACGGCTGCGAGGCCCGCGCCGCAGCTCCGATCTCGGAGGCGACTTCCACATGGCCGATCGATTCGATCGCCAGGTCAAGGAACTTGCG
Source organism: Bremerella sp. JC817 (assembly GCF_040718835.1). Taxonomy (NCBI): domain Bacteria; kingdom Pseudomonadati; phylum Planctomycetota; class Planctomycetia; order Pirellulales; family Pirellulaceae; genus Bremerella; species Bremerella sp. JC817. The sequence goes on from NZ_JBFEFG010000274.1 coordinate 601,374, forward strand.
AGACGTCGTATCCATTCCGGCAACCAGGTCGACATGGCCTGTCTCGCTGGCAGCTCGGTTCATGACAACGTGAGCCACTTTTCTAGGTGATCCGTTATGCAGCGTCCGAATCCGTTCGTAGCCGGCGGTGATCGCATCGGCGGTCGGATTCAGTACCACAACAAAGAGCTGGGCCATCCGCCACAGTTCTCTGGTAAGAGAGGTCAGGTCGCTGCCAGCATCGATCAGCACGATATCGGCATGGCGGCCCAGCCCCATGATTTGTTCGATCAGCCGATCCACCGATGCCACCGGCCAGCCGCCGTTTCCATCGCTTGCATCCGTGGGAAGCAGCAGCGAGGCAGCGAGGCCCGGCACCAGGTACTCGTGAAGATCGAGTCGGCCGGTAAGAAGTTCGTCGATCGCGACTGCAGGCGTTCTGCCTGCGATCTGCGCGAGACCTTGATTGTTCGGGTTTAAATCGATCGTCGCCACACGCTGCCCGGCCAGCCCTAAAGCACATGCCAGGTTATGGCAGACGGTTGTCGTTCCTAGCTGCGCATTGCCGCCATAGACCACGAAGGTCTTGGCTTTCGCAAACGCAGGTGTACCGCCGATCATCGCACGCTTTGCCAGCATTCGCAGCAGCGTAGCTTGATCGCGGGGAAAGGAAGGTTCAAACGACATAACGATTTCAGAAGCGCGGTGATTTGGTGAGTTGGGTGAGGGCTATACGATCCGAGCGACCAGGTCGTCCGCTTCGGCCGCGGCAATGGCCTGAGGGACATCCTGTCCATTGGTCACATAAGCGAGCGGAAGCTGCGGATCTTGTAGAAATCTCAACGTATTACCCAACGATCCAACCTCATCAATCTTGGTAAGTACCCAACTAGTTGGTGCAACCGGAGCGAACTTTTCGACAGCGTCCGCCAGGCTCTTGCAACTGCTGGGGGCGGAAAGTACCAAATAGGTCTCATCAGGGGAAGCGGCTTTTATCAAAGAACGAAGCTGCTGTACTTGCACCTCGTCGCGCGGGCTGCGGCCGGCCGTATCGATGAAAATCTGCTGGCAATCCGACAGTTCATTGATAGCATTGCGGACTTCCATCGGCGTCGACACGATCTTCATCGGAAGATCCATGATCTCGGCATAGGTCTGCAATTGATCGACCGCGGCAATCCGATAGGTATCGACCGTTACCAGACCAACGCGACGTTTGTGATCGAACTTGGCTCGGGCCGCCATCTTGGCAATCGTCGTTGTCTTACCCACCCCGGTCGGCCCAATCGCAGCGACGACTCGGGGGTAGAGACGCGGATCGTCGATATCGCGGCCGATATTGATCGAGCCGGCAATCTGCCGACGCAGTTGTTCCAGCAAAGTCGTCTCGTCGAAGTTGGTTTGCCCTTCGTACGTCGCCAGCAACTTCTCGCACAACGTCGTTGCCAAAGTCGGCGGGACTTCCGCATCGATCAATCGTTGTCGCAGTTGCTGAATCTCTGGCGGCAACGCCGGTGTATTGCTGAAGAAGCTTTGACTGAACTCAAGCGATTCAAGATCGATACCCAGGTTATCGGCCAGCGACATTTCGATGGCAGGTTCGATTTGTTCGAGAATGTCTTCGACCGAAGAGTACGTCTGTTCGATATCGTTCGGTTCTTCGAGAAGGTCACCCTCTTCGTATTCGGGCTCAGGCTCTGGCTCTTCGATTTCGAAGCGGCTCTTCAAATTGGAATCGGGCGCAGCGGCCAGTTCGATTTCCTTGCCACCGAGCAGACCCCAGATACCTCGCTGGGGAACTTCTCGCGTATGCAGCAGTGCGGCATCAGGCCCCAGTTCCTGGCGAACCAGTTCCAGGGCTTCGTGCATCGATTTGGCGCGAAATGATTTGATATTCATGGCGGTCACTTAACTACTGCGGCTTGGGGCCCTTCCCAGGCGGCGGATTGTTCGGCATCGCGTCGCTGATGATGCCCATCGATTCAATCATGGTGTCGTTGGTGATCTCGTTGTGGCTCAGCACAATCAGATCGGGAATGAAGTTCGTGGTCAGTTGTTTCACAGCGGGTCGAATCTGTGGATTCACCAACACGATCGGTGGCTTACCAATCTCGCGAAGCTTCTCGATCCCCAAAGCAATCGACTTACAAGTCATCTCGATTGCCTGAGGACTCATGCGAGCGAAGGCTCCTCGTTCCATATCAATGCCCGAGGCAATACGGTCCTGCATCGCCGGGTCGAGAGGCACTACGTAGATGCGGCCTTCTTTGTCGCGGTACTTGGTGCAGATCGTCCGGGCCAGCTTGTGACGGACGAACTCAGTCAGCCATACAGGGTCCTTAGTGCGGCCGATATGGTCACCCAAGGTTTCCAGAATACGGGCCAGCTGACGAACCGAGACTTCTTCGCGAAGCAGAAGTTGCAGGACGGCCTGCACGTCGCCAACCTTCATCGCGCCCGGAATTAGCTCGTCGACCACAGCCGGCGAAGTTTCGCGAAGTTCGTCGATCAGGTGTTTCGCCGCGTCGCGGGTCAACAGTTCGTCGGCATGCTTCTTAGCGACCCGCTGCAGATGCGTTGCCAAGACCGAAGTTGGCTCGACGATGGTGTAGCCCATCATTTCGGCTTGAGGCCGCATGCCAGGTTCGATCCAGACGGCTGGCTGATTGAACGCAGGGTCGCGAGTCCTTTCGCCTGGCAGTTCTCCCTTGGCACCGCCCATGGCAATCGCCAACAGGCCATCGGGATAGACGGTATTCTCGGCGACGACGTTGTTGCTGATTTTGATTCGGTATTGGTTCTCGTGCAGCCGCATGTTGTCGCGGATACGAACCTTCGGCAGGATCAAGCCGATTTCGCTCGCCACGTTCTGCCGCACGCCGGTGATGCGAGGCAGTAAGTCGCCTCCGCGTGCCGGCGCTGCCAAACGCACCAGGCCGACGCCTAGCTCCATCTCCATCGGATCGACCGTCAAGTAATCCTCGATGCGGTCGTCCTTCTTGGCAGCCTCTTGTTCTTCCTTCTGTTTCTTCTCGACCGCTTCGGTCTCGGCCTTGGTTTGATCGGTCTGCCCCTTCTTGGTCATCACGGCGATACCCACGCAGCCGGCACCAATGATCAGCAGCGGCAATGTCGGCAGCCCCGAGAACACTAGCAGTCCCAGGAAACAGCCTGCGACGCTCAAGGCTTCGGGGCGCGAGAACAGCTGGCGGATGAATTCGACGGGCAGGTTCGATTCTTCCGTGCTACGAGTCACCAGCAAACCGGCAGCCAACGAGATCAGAAACGCGGGAACCTGGCTCACCAGACCGTCACCGATCGTCAGCTTGGTATAGACCTGTGCCGCCTCGAAGACTTCCATTCCCGAGGTCACACCGATGATCAGACCACCGATGATATTGATCAGCGTGATCACGATACCGGCGATGGCATCACCACGGACGAACTTACTAGCACCGTCCATGGCCCCGAAGAAGTCGGCCTGCTGCGTGATTTCGGCTCGGCGCTGCTGGGCTTCGATTTCATCGATGATGCCTGCATTGAGGTCGGCATCGATCGCCATCTGACGACCCGGCATACCATCCAACGCAAAGCGGGCGGCGACTTCACTAATACGGGTCGCACCTTTGGTGATCACCAGAAACTGGATGAGCACGATAATAATAAAGATAATGATCCCGACTTCGACCCGGTCGCCGGCGACAAACTCGCCAAAGCTTTGGATCACCCCGCCGGCGGCATCCATCCCTTCGGAAGCGGCCCCTGTCAAAATTAATCGAGTGGTCGCAACGTTCAAAACGAGCCGAGCCAACGTGGTGGCCAGCAGTAGCGACGGGAAAATATTGAACTCGAGCGGGGTCTTCACGTAGATCGTCGTGAGCAGAATGATGACCCCCGCCGTGATGTTGGCGGTCAGCAATAAGTTCATCAACCATGCCGGCAATGGCATCAGAATCACCAGCACGCTGGTGATGATACCAATCGGTAAGATGAGGTCCTTGAGTCTGCTGAGACTTAAATCCACGACGATTTGCGATTATTTTTGAGGTTTGTGTCAAGTTTTCTGCGGCCCGATCCGACATCGAGCGTGGCGAAGATTACTGAAACCCACTTTGGGTGTCTAGAGCGATCAATCGAGTGGAAGTCGTTGCTCTCAGACGAGTTATCCACGGCCTCGCCTGCTAGCATTTCCGTGCCTTCCTGGCGGCGGTTAGCCCGTGGATGCAGTCCCGTCGACGAAGTTCGCCCGGGCAAGCCGGTTGCTGGCTTAGGCCTTCACGGCGATTTCCGGGCGCAATCGTCACCCTCGCCAGCACTCCCCATGAGGGGAGCTTCGCTAGTCGATCCGGCGATTTTGACGTAAACTTCGGTTCCTAAAGACTTAATTCACGCCGCCATCAGGACAACGAGCGACTTGAACGCTACATCTTCCGCTGCCGATTCCAAGGGCCGATCCGACGCTACCGCCGGTGGCAAGAAGCCCAAAGCCAACAGCTATCCCTGGTACAGTCCGCGGGTTTGGCATGGCATGCGGTTTGGTACCTGGTCGAAGCTGGTTCTCCAGAATCAATGCAAGATCCATCCGTTCAAGCTTGGCCTGGCAGCCACAGCGACGCTGTTTTCGATCAATAACAGCCTCAGCTATCAACTGCAGAACCTGATCTTCGGCAAGAAGATCCGCGAGGCGAAGATCGAAGCCCCGATCTTCATTCTGGGACATTGGCGAAGCGGCACCACGCTGCTGCACGAACTAATGTCTTCCGACGATCGGTACGCGACTCCCAGCACCATCCAGTGCTTTGCTCCTTGCTTGTTCCTGAACTACGGGCCAATCATCCAGAAGTACTTCAGCTTCTTCATGCCCCGCAATCGCCCGATGGACAACATGACCATGGGGTGGGACAAACCGCAGGAAGATGAATTCGCCGTGCTGAACCTGGGAAAGATGTCCCCCTACATTCGCATGGCCTTCCCCAACAACGCGAAGCCAGATCCAGACTTCCTCGATTTAGCCGCTGTGCCGGAAAAAGACCGCGAAGAGTGGCTCGACACGCTCGACTTGTTCATGCGGATGGTGATCGTTCAGGAAAAGAAGCCTTTGATCCTGAAGTCTCCTACCCATACCGGCCGTATTGGCGAGCTTGCCCAGCGCTACCCAGACGCCAAGTTTATCCATATTGCCCGAGATCCGTACGACGTCTTCGCGTCGACGGTCCGCTTGTGGAACACGATGGACGAAGTTCAATCGTTCCAGTTCTCGAAAGATGACTACCGCGAGTATGTCTTCGATTGCTTCGAGCGGATGTATGCCGCCTACGATCGGGGCCTGGCAACCGTCCCGCAGGATCGTGTCTGCCAGATTCGTTACGAAGATCTGGTCGCTGACCCGATGGCCGTGATCGGCAAGATCTATGGCGAACTGGGGCTCGATGGCCTCGACAAGGTCGAACCAGGCGTCCGGGCCTACGCCGAGCGTACCAAAGACTTCCGCCGCAACCGTCACACCATGGACGATGCGACCCGCCAAGAGATCCAGCGACGCTGGCGAGGTTACTTCGAGGCGAACGGATACCCGCTCGACGAGGTTTAGTCCGGAAATCCGACTTGGGGGAAACAGCCTATTTTCGCTAGAATAGCAAGTCACCGATCGATTAGGTTTACCCCGCAAACGCCGAGTTGGGACGGGAAAGGACGCCCGGATGCATTTGCTGTTCGATATTCTGTACGCCGCCCATGCCAATGGGACGCACCACAAGCTGGCCATGGATGCTTTGAACCATCTGACTAGCGATCAGGCCGATCGGCGCCGCAATATCTTCTTGAAGCATCACGAGGCTTACCTTCGCGGATCGAAAGATCCGGATAAGAAGTTCAAAGACTTCCGCAATCACGTTTTGCATGTCTCGCAAAACTACTGGGGTGGCGCGGAGAAAGCCGCTCGCAAATGGTACGACACGCTGGTCGAATCGATTCGCAGTGGTAACTGGAGCGAAGTCGCTTATAACGCTGGCGTGCTTTCTCATTATTACTCGGACCCGATCATGCCGTTTCATACCGCGCAGTCGGAAGCGGAGAACAACATTCACCGAGCTGCTGAGTGGAGCATCAGTTGCTCGTACGATCGGCTTCGAGCCACGGCCGAGCTACGCGGGTTGCCGGCCGTTCGCGTTCCGAGCGGTTCCGACTGGCTCGAGAGAATGGTCCGCGATGGGGCCGAGAAATCGCACAAGCACTACCAGACGCTGATCGACCACTACAACTTCAAACTTGGTCGTCGCAATCCACCGCGCGGGCTCGATGTCGTTTGTCGCGATCTGGTCGCCGAGCTTCTAGGGCATGCGATCGCTGGCATCGCCAAGATTTTGACTCGAGCCTTCGAGGAAGCCGCCACCGAACCGCCTGCCGTTTTTCTGGTGGTTGAAACGGTCTTCGCGACCCTTGAGATGCCGATCCAGTGGGTCACCAACCGCATGGAGAACGCCGAGCAAGCCGAAGAAGTCAAACGGATGTTCCGCGAGTACCAGAAGTGCGGCAAAGTCGAGAAGTACCTGCCGGAAGACGTCCGAACCGTTCGAGACGAACTGTTCGAAGCCATGAATCCCGATAAGGTTGCCGAGCAATCAGGCACACCGCTATACGAAGTACCGCAGCTCCCCGAAGTCAGCCTTTCGAGCTTGCGGCTGGCCGGGACACCGAAGGCTGCATCGATTAAACCGACGGCTCCCAAGGCAAAGCCCAAACCAAAGGTCGAAGAAGAACCTGCCCAGCCACGGATTTCGATTCCCTTGCCCTCGGTGGAAGAAGAGCCGCCCAAGGTCGAGCCGAAATCGGTCGCTGCCGAGAAGAAGCCAGCCGCTGAAAAGCCTCTCCCCGAGCCGCCTCGCGAAGAGACCGTCGAGCGAAAAGAGGAGTTTCATCCAACCAAGGGCGTGACCATTCGCCCGAAGCTAAAGAGCGACGAACCGGACGACGAAGAGTTGCCAGTTCACTCCGATCCTCGGCCCGCCAAACGCAACCGCATCAATCTGCGTGTGTCGGAACCCGAGCTCGACGAGGACGAATCGGCGGAAGCTCCTAGGCCAGAACCATCGCGGCCGATGCCGAATCCTGGCACCAAGCCTACGCACCAGGCATCGGAGACGGTTCGAGCTGATCGAGCGATTCAAGAGAAGAAGCCGGTCGAAGATTCGACGCTGAAGTTTTACCTCAACTGGGAAGACGACGTCGTCGATGCCCCTTCCATCGGCAACAAGACCGCCAAGCGTTTGACCGCGGTTGGCATCCGCACGGTGGCTCAGTTGATTTCCGCCGATCCTAAAGCGGTCGCTCCCAAGCTGAAGGCAAAACACATCACACCGAAGTTGTTCGCCGAGTGGCAAGCCCAAGCCGAATTGGCCTATCGCATCCCGATGCTTCGCGGGCACGACGCTCAACTGTTGACCGCTTGCGGCTACGAGGCTCCGGAAGATGTCGCGAGGGCTTCGGCGAAACAGTTGCTGGACGAAGTCGCGCAGTTCGCCGAAACGAACGAAGGACAACGGATCATCCGTAGTAGCAATCCGCCCGACCTGGCCGAGGTTACGAATTGGATTGCGTGGGCGAAAAAGGCTCGTCGCTCGCAAGCAGCCTAAAGAAGCAGCCTGTTCGCTTACGCTGCCCTGCCCCGGTCTCGGTCGGCTTGTTCCAGATCGGCCATCGTCGGCAGCTGCTTCCCTTGCAGTTCATAGACATAACGCAGCACTTCGGCGACGGCCGCGTAGCGATCGGCCGGCACAGGATGCCCAATCTCAGCCTCTTGATAAAGTGCTCGGGCAAGTTCTTTGCGTTCCACGACCGGAATGTTGTTTTCGAGAGCAAGGCGTCGGATTCGCTGGGCCACAGTCCCGGCCCCTTTGGCCACGACCACGGGCGCCGACATTTCATAAGGGTCGTACTTCAAAGCGATCGCCAACTCGGTGGGATTGGTCACCACGACGTCCGCTTTCGGGATATCGCTTGCCATGCGGCTCATGGCCAACTGCCGCGCCACCTGACGACGCCGAGCGACCACTTGCGGATCCCCCTGCATCGATTTGATTTCTTCGCGAATCTCTTCCTTGGTCATCATCAAGTCTTGTTCTTGCTTCCAGACCTGGTAGCCGTAGTCGAGAATCGCCAGGATCACTAACGCGATCGCAATCTTCATCGAGGTCCATAGCGCAGTATCCAGCAGATAGCTGGCCACCTCAATCGTGCTCATCGCCGACAGACCAAGGATCGTTTCCATCTCGAAGTACAACGTCACGCAGGCCACTACCGAAACGATAATCACCTTGCCGATGCCGAAGAGCAGCTTCATCAGGTTCGTTAGCGAGAACATGCGTTGGATGCCAGACGCCGGATTGATGCGGCTCCAGTCGAAGCCTACCTTATCCGGCAGAAACAACACGCCTGACTGCATCATGTTGATCGCGATTGCGGCGATGAACAAAATGACCAGCATCGGTACCATAACCATCGACATCCGCCAGATCGCGGTCGCGGTGTGGTTCGTGGCCCACAATTCAGAAGGGTTCAAAGGTGGGACGGTCCCGAGTTCGTCACGGGTAAACTGCCCCAGGAAGTCGACGATATCGCGACCGAGATACATCAGCGATCCCAGGGCGACCGCCAGCATTACCGCCGAGATCAGATCCTGGCTCTTCGGGATCTGCCCCTTCTCGCGCGCTTGATCGCGCCGGTGCTGGGTTGCTTCTTCTGTTTTTTCTTGGTCCGACATGGCCTAGTTCTTCGCTGCCTCGACGGACGTATGAAACATCGATCGAATATTATCGACTGTCGGTTCGACCGAACCCTGGAAGATCCACACCACGCTACCAATGGTCAGCATGACAAATGCCATTAGCAGCATTGTGTTCATGCTGAAACCAACCGCCATCAGGTTCAATTGCGGGAGCGTTCGACTGATGACGCCCATCACCAACACGCCGACCAGCAGCGCGACCGTTCCGGGTGCGGCCGCCTGAACGCCCAACATCAGCGAGTTCGCCAACGTTTCGCGAATGACATGCACCAGTTGCACGTCGACGGCGGCAATCCCTGGGGGAATCTCGGTGAAGGTGCCCAGCAGGGCCGACATCAAAAAACGATGCCCACCGATCACCAGGAACACGGCCAACACGACCAAATCGAAAATGATCGCCAGCATCGGCACGTTGTCGTCGAATGCCGGGTTGAAGACGTCGGCAATCGAAAGACCACCGATCTGTCCCAGCAACTGACCGGTCATCTGCACGCCGGCAAAGAGAATCTTAATCCCCAGCCCGAGCGACAAGCCGATCAACAGCTCGCCGACCATAATCAGAAGCAGGTTCGCCGCGTTGCCGGGCTCGGGAAAGTCATAGTCCCAAAAGACAGGCGTCAGCATCAGCGAGATGGCGACCGCCAGGAACGATTTGATTTGGATCGGAGCATAGCTCGCTCCCAGCACCGGCGCCGTTGCCACCAGTCCACCGACTCGCGTCACGATTGCCGCGAAAATCAGCAGTTGTTCCAGGCTCGGTTCCAGATACCGGAGCAATTCCATGTCACGCCCCCTTCCGCCTGCAATTAACCACCCGCGATTCGATCGGGGATGTGGCTGAACAATTCGATGCTGTAGCTCGCCAACTTCTGAAAGAGCCAAGGCAAGGTGAATGCCAGGGTGATCGCCATCGCCAGGATCTTCGGGACAAACGACACCGTTTGGTCCTGGACCTGGGTCAAAGCCTGCAGAAAACCGATCAGCAGACCAACCACCATCCCGACAATCAGCACCGGGGCACCAATGATCAGGCACATCGTCATCGCCTGACGGGTAAGATCGATTGTCGTTTGCGCATCCATGCGGCGAGGCTTTCGTTAAAGGGTGGGGGCAAAGCTTTGCATTAACATGCCGACAATCAGCGTCCAGCCATCGACCAGCACGAACAGCAAGATTTTGAACGGCAACGAGATCATCACCGGCGGCAACATCATCATCCCCATCGAGATCGTCACGCTGGCGATCACAATGTCTAGAATCAAAAACGGCAGGTAGATCTGAAAGCCAATCAGGAAGGCAGTTTTCAATTCACTCAGCATGAAGGCAGGTACAAGCGCCTGCAGCGGAACGTCGTCGTACGACTTGGGTTCGCCGATTTCTTCGCGAGTTTTCTTCGGTAGGAACTCGTAGAACATCCAGACATCGTCGCTATTACCGGCGATATCGATCTGCTTCGACATGAAGCGGCGAATCGGCAGGACACCCCGTTCCCAAGCTTCGTCAGGCCCTGGGGCACCGGTCACCGGGTCGTCCTCCGCGAACAGTTTGAATGGCTGTCCGGTGGCAGGATTAATTTCCTGACGCGTGTAAGGACCGATCGCCTCGTGGTAAACCTCTTGCCAGTACGGATGCATGACCATGAAGGTCATGAACATCGCCAGCGCCGTAATCACCTGGCTTGGCGGCAACTGCTGCGTGCCGATTGCTTGTCGCAAAAGCCCCAGCACGATCGTGATGCGAATGAAGCTGGTCGTCATGATCAGCAGCGCTGGAGCGATACTGATCACGGTCAACAGCACCATGATTTGAATCGTGCTGGAAAGTCCTTCAGGACTGGTCCAATGCTCTGGTCCCGCTTTGACGAAGTCGCTCAGGTCTTCGACTTCTTTCTGTACCGGACGATCGAGCGGCGACTCGATCAGCATGTCGGGGATCGACGTGCCATTCTGACCCAGCGCGATCGAATCGAGCGAAAGTGTTCCCAGCAGAGCAATGGCGATCAGCAGCAAGGTTCGCATCGTTAAGCCTCCAGGAATCCGCGAGTTGGCTTGTGTCCCATCTGCGTCAACACTTCCTGAAAGGTCGCCGTCATGCTGCCCGGCGAGTCTTGACGAATGATCGTCAACAGGCGTTCGACTTCGGTCGGGTCGGTGATCTCGGTCAGCGTTTCGACGCTGCTGGAAGTGACACACAGCAGCAGCAGTTTCTGACCCACGCGAACGAGTTCGAGTTGCTGCTTGCCGCTGAGTTGGCTCTTACCGAGGACTTGCAGAATCTCTTTGGAAAGCCGGGTCGAGCCAGGCTTCATGTTCTTCTTACCAACCCAGGCAAACACCAGAAACAAGCCAACCACCACGAACAAGCTGGCCGCGATGCTGGCGGTTTGGTTGCCTTTGAAATTGAATGAGGGCAACGACATCGATTCCGCAGGGGTGTCGTTGCGCTTCGGCAATGGCAACGGTTCGCCAGCCTGAGGAAGTTCGGCGACGACTGGTTGAGCGTGGCCGGCCTGCTCAGGAGGAAGCTGCTCGACATGCAGGGCCTGAGCCAACGGAGGAAATTCGGCCGGCATCTGTTGCTGCTGTTCGCGAATCTGAAGAGGACGATTCGGCGGTACCTGCGAGCCGGCGTAATCGTTCCCCACGACTATGTTCGACCAGGTCAACGACACCAGCAACGCCAGACACCCGCCCAGGATTCCGTTCCGCATGAAAATCTTCCCGATATTCCTCAAGTCGCCGAAGCGATCAGGCCGAAAAAGATAGTGGGGAGTTAGCTTCCTGCCGCCTCCCATCACCCGCTCGAAAACGAGGGGTGTGGCATCTTAGGAACTGGGGCGACTTGGCTCAAGACGAATCCGAGAGACTGGCTGGCCGATTCTGCTAGCAAATGGCGATTGTCACTTAGACCACCGCGTCTCCGACAATCAGTTCGGTAATACGAACACAGAAGTTGTCGTTGAGAATCAACACTTCGCCGCGGGCAATCAGACGCCCATTCACGAAGACATCGACCGGGTCGCCTGCCAGCTTATCGAGCGGCACGACCGAGCCCTTCTTCATCTGCAGCACTTCCTGCAGGTGCATTTCAGCCTGGCCCAGTTCGATCTTCACTTCCAGTTCGACGTCGCGAACCAGATCGAGGGTGGCCTTATCGGTGCTCGCAGGAGAGCCGCCGAAATCACGCAGCGTAAATGGAGCAATCCCGGCTGGCAGGTTTTCGTTGGGAGAGCTGAGAGAAGCCAGGGCGGCTTCGGCCTGGTTCAGCAGGTATTCCATGTCGGAAGGACCATTGCCACCCGCTGCCGAGGCTGCTTGTGCAGCTGGACGTGCGGCGGCAGGCGCCGCCTGAGGCGCTGCTGCTGGCTTCGGAGGTCCGGAAGATCCTGGCTGCTGGAACAAGGCTTCGATCTCGCTTTGATCAAGAGATTCGAGCTCTTCCTTGGGCTGGGGCGGAGGAGCACTGGCACTCGATTCAGCCCCTTGGGCCTGACGAAGCAGTTCTTCAATCTCGTCCTGTCCCATTTGATCGTCAGTCATCGGATTCCATTCCAGATGATAATGTCGCGGTCGGCGTCTTATTGCTCGACGAAAGAAAACTCACTGAAAACAATGGAGTGAACCATTGGTTTTCCGAGGATGTTGTTGGTTTTCTCTAAAATCTTACGCTTGAGCAACCCCAAACTTGGATCGGTCAATTCGCCTTCGTCGCTACTGCGGACGGTGACGATCACCTGTTCGCGGAAGCGATTCTTGTTCTTTTCCATCGCAGCCTCGAAGTCGGACTGGTCGCTGGCACGGATGGTAGCATACAGGTGGAAGTCGATTCGCATGGTCGACTCGCTCAACGGACGATAGGCCGTAATGCCAAACGGATCGCCCAGATCGATCTCGACGGTCTCTTCATTCGGAGCCAATGGCTTCGGTTCGTCGACGTTCTCTTCCCCTTCCGCCTCGGCAACCTGAGCTTGCATTTCTGCGGCCCGAATCACATCTTGCGGACTAGGGATTACGATGTACGCGACGGCACATTCAAGGATCACCAGAACCAGGATACCCCCCAGAATTTGCAACTTCGCTTTCATGGGTGGGCCCTTTTTCGCATCCTGAGGTACCGGACTTGTCGCTGAGTCGGACATGATTTCCGCTTATTGGAAGGTCAATTCTTATTACGCTTCCTAAACGTAGCATGCGAAAATGTGCGCGTCCGGCGCTATTTTCCAGTTGCCTCGATTGGCGGAGCCCGGCGATTGGCCTGCTCTTGGGCGGTGCCGACCAGGTCGTCGATAACCTCGTCCAACAGGAAGACCTCGACCCTTGGATTCTGCTTCAGCAGCAGCGGATCGGTCCCGATGTGGAAGGGTTCGTTCTTGCCCGAAACCGCGACCCGGATGCGTCGTTCGTCGATCCCTAACGAGATCAAAAATTCCTTTACCTTTACGCAGCGGGCGTAAGCCAGGTCCCAATGCGATTTGAAGGGACTGTCTTTCGGCAGTGGTTTGAGCGAGGTATGGCCGCGAATTTCGATTTTCTGCGGCTTCCCACCAAACTCGAGACCTTGGGCTTGAAGCGCTTCTTTGGCGGCGTCGGTCAGCTTGTCGCTGTCTTCGTCGAAGTAGACAACCGTTCCAATCGCGGTTTTCGATCCAGGCCGAATAATCCGCACCTGCGGACTATCCCCGACCGGAGCCTTCACTTTGTCGCCACCTGCGTGGGTCGAGAATCGCTTGGCACGCCCCATGGTGGCCAGCTTGGCAAGATTCGAGTTACGTGGCTTCGCGTTGCCGGCGATCACACTTTCCATCGAACTATCGTGGCCAAACTGACGTCGAAACGACTCGACGAGGGCCTGGTATTGCTCGTCTTTTTTAATTTCGCTCATCGAGACGAGCATAATAAAGAAGGTCAGCAGCAGCGACATCATATCGCCGAAGGTCACGACCCACTCAGGAATCCCTGCGTCTCCCTCATCATCATCCACGGCACAGCCCCTTTACTTATCGGCGTCCATCTTGGCGCGAACTGACGGCGGCAGGAACGTGCGTAGCTTCTGTTCGATCACGCGCGGGTTTTCGCCCGACTGAATCGACATGATGCCTCGGATCACGATTTCCATGCCCAGCAGTTCCTGCTTGTTGAGGAAGCCAAGCTTTTCCGAGAATGGTAGAAAGAGCACGTTCGACACGACCGCTCCGTAGAGCGTCGTGAGCAACGCCACGGCCATACCGGAACCAATCGAGCTCGGATCGCTCATGTTACCGAGCATAATGATCAGACCAAGCAGCGTCCCGATCATCCCGTACGCCGGAGCAAATCGTCCCATCTGGTCCGAGACAGCCTTGGCATCTCGGTGCCGGGTCGACACGGCGTCCATTTCGGTGCGCATGATATCTTCAATAGCATCGGGCCGCGTACCGTCGACTGCCATTTGAATTCCGGTGATGATAAACGGGTTATCAATCTCGCCGATGCGATTTTCCAGGGCCAGAAGACCATCGCGACGGGCAGTTTCAGCCAGGCTGACGATCTGCTTGATCAATGCGCCGTAGTCGACCGCTTTGTTCAGAAAGACCACCTTGATGGTCATCGGCATCGCGAGCATCGATTTCAGCGGAAAGGCGATCAGACACGCCGCAAGGGCCCCGCCGCACACCACCAAAAGCGATGGCACGTCGATGAACGCCATGAGCGAAGAACCTGGTGCGATCAAGATCGCGACCAAGATCAGCCCAAAGGCAGCCAGCAGTCCGACGACGGATGCGATATCCATAACGTTTTGTTCTAAGTTTCCCCGGAATTGGGCCTGGGTATACCAGGAGGCAACAGATTTTTGCGTTGGTGGTACTCAATTACACGATCCACCACAACGTCAGTTCCCTCGCGGACAACAATTCGGTCCCCATTCACCAGGGTGATGAACGTGTCGGGGCTGGCCTCGATGTAGCGGATCAGTTCCGCATTCAAGACGAAAGGTTCGCCCGCAAGATGGGTCAACTTGATCATCGCAAACCGCTCCCGTTCGAAGCACCGAACACCTAGTGCACTTCTGGTGCGCACTAGGCGTTCAAACTTAGGTCAGAATTAGTGGCGTGCTAGCGTTTTATCGACGCAGGTTCAGAAGTTCGTCAAACAACTGCTGAGCCGTGGTGATAACCCGAGAGCTACCACGATATTGCGTCGACGCCAGAATCAGGTCGATCAGGTTACCACCGATGTCGGTGTTACTCAGTTCGACCGCACCAGCGATCACATCACCCAGGCCATCCGCCCCCGGATCGCCGGTGACCGGCAAACCGGAGTTCACGCCGGTGGCAAACAGGTTTTCACCACGTTGTTCCAAACCGGCCGGGTTACCAAAACGAGCCAACTGCAACATCCCCAGGTCGCGGTCGACACCATTCGAGAACACGCCTCGGATCACACCATCTTCACCGATGATAAAGCTGTTGAGGGTACCGGTCCCCGAACCATCCTGTCGCGAAGCGTTGAGGGTAGGTTCGTCCTGGGCCAGGCCCGACAACTGCGTGAAGTCGAGGTCGAACTCCAATGGCGACTGCGAAGGAACGTCGCGACGCTGAATGGTAACCGTGTTGTTATCGCTCCCGACGAAGTTACCATCGCCGTCGAAGTAAATCAGACCGGTACCAACCGCGATCTGGGCTTCACCAATATCGCCGGTGTCCATGGCGGCGTCGTTGTCCGGCGAGTCGGCAAACCAGCGATACACCGTATTGGTACCATCGCGATGTTCCAGCACGGCGGTCACACGGACGTTGACGGGGATACCCAACGTGTCATAAACCACGAAGTCGGAAACCGTGCTTTGGCCGACCGCCTCTTGCACGGTACCAAAGTTGAGGTTCGGGTTCTGAAGCACGCCGCTGTTGTTGTCCAGCGTGAACGACGACAGTTTGATATCGACGCCATTGTCGACACCGTTGTTCGAGACGATTCGGATGCGACCATCCTGGATCGAAAGCCCCTGGGTCAGGTCAGTCGATTCTCCAGGAATGGAGTTCTCGGAACCAGGGATCGGGTTGGCATTGCCATTCACCGATGGCTGAATACCGGTCGATGCCCGAATGAACTCGAGCAGTTCCTGCACGATCGTCGTATCGGTGATCGTGAACGTCTGCTCATCCAGTTTACGTTCGCCCTTGTAGCCAGTGAAACTCAGCTCGCCCACTTCAAAGACGTTCTCGAAATTCAGACCGTCACGTTTGACAACGTCGACCAGCAAGGTATTTGAGTCGATCTTCGGACCATCGAGGTCGATCGTCTTGTTACCGGTGATCGACAAGTCCGAGATTTCGGAGTCGGCTTTGGTGTCGATGTAGTCTTCGCCAGGATCGAGTTCATCGACCAGGTAGAACGACGACGAGTCCGTGGAAAGGTTACGATAGATGCGAACCTTGTCGTAAGCCGGAAAACCACCTTCAGCTGGCGGGGTTGGTGGAATCGGCAAGTTGGAAAGTTCGATACGACCATTCACCACGTTTTGTGGCCCCAGGGCCAGCGATGGTCGGCTTTCTTCTTCACCCGAACGAGCGAAGGTGACCAGGTACGTGTAGTTGCCATTGATGGTCTGGGCATCAAGCTGGTTGGTCGACAGCACCGTCGTTCCATCGTCGACGTAACCACCGGCAGCGGTCGCCATGTCGAGGGTGTCCAACTCGTAGAAGTCCGATCCACCTGGCTGCGTGCGGTAGATACGAACCGAATCGTAGTCGGCACTGGTTGGAATATTATCCAGCAGAATCGAGTAACCGTTGCCATCGGCAGGAGCGCCCGACACGGTCACAGTGTGCGAGTTCGACGGAGCGGTTTCGTTGCCGTCGGAATCAAGGTAAGTGTAGCGGTACTGATACACGTCGCCGCCATCGAGCATACCGTCGACACCGGTTCCACCGATCATCGAAGCGGACAACTGCGTAGCGGTCGGGGCGGCGGCCGTATCTTCAACGGCGGCGCCCATGGCGAACGAGTTCACCAGGTAATAGGTCGCACCGCCGTCATTACTGCGGTACATGTTCAATTGCGAGAACGAACTCGACTGCGGAGGATCGGTGAAGGTCACCGTATTGTCGTTAGCCGAGGCATTACCATCTGCCAACGCGACGGCGTAGTCTGCCGAAGCCAACGTTTCGCCCGACAGCCCGACGTTCGAGAACGTGAAGCGATAGTTGAAGTTACCATCGGGAACGCTACCACCGGCACCTTCAGTCTGCGCATCAGTCGTAGTGGCAACGCCTGGGGTCACGGCAGATGCCGAGGTGGTCGCGGCGATACTAGGCTGCGCGGCGACACCGACCGAAGACGAGGTCGTATCGGGTCGTGGTACGGCCGAGTTACCGAGAATGGCACTTTCAATCACCTGAGCCTGCGTTGCCAGGTCGCCCGTTGCAGTTAACGTACCTTCGAGGTAAACGTTTTCAGTCGCCTTGGCCACGCTCTTGGCACCCAGCGGAATGGTCAGCGGCACCAACTGCGTGCGCTGGATCTGGAAGTTCTCGTCGATACCGAAACCAAGCACGCGTTGACCGGTGATCGTCACCAGTTCGTTCTGCGAGTTCGTCTTGAAGATACCGTTACGGGTATACAGCGTTTCGCCGTTGCCACCTTCGACGATGAAGAAACCGTCTCCCTGGATCGCCAGGTCGGAAGGGCTGTTACTGACTTCGATCGTACCCTGAGTGAAGTTCGGTGTGATTTCGGCAACCTTCGTACCCAGACCGGTCTGACGTGGGTTGGTACCACCGTTGGAAGAAGTCGGCTTCGACCCCAAGCTTTGGGTCTGCAGGAACTGCGTCGCAAACCGAGCTTCCGACGCTTTGAAGCCGACCGTTTGCGAGTTGGCCAGGTTATTGCCGGTAACGTCGATCTGCGTTTCCGCGGCGGTCATCCCCGTCAAAGCGGTCGATAGTGCCGATGCCAGACCCATGGATAAACTCCTTCAAAGATATGATGCGTTCTCCAAATCCTTGGAGAGCGTGGTTGTTTTAGGAAGTGACTTCTTCAGTTTCGTCGCTAGTGGAATCGTCGCTGCTGTCGGTATCGGTTTCATCCGTTCCGGTACCGTTGCCAGTCGAATCCGTTCCATCGACGTCGGTATCGCTGACGTTCGCCGGAAGAATCGTGAAGATGTCGTCCATATTCACGTCAACCGTCTGGTCGCCAGTGTTCACCTTTAAGGTCAACTGACGAGTTCCATCATCATTCGGAGCCAGTTGCACGCTTTGTACCACGCCAAACAAAACGTACCCGTCATCGGTCAGGGCTTGGACTTGTTTGCCAATCAGCCCACTGGCCGTCGAGATGCCTTGGCTCTGCTGCATCGACTCCAACGACTCGCGAAGCTGATCGGTCGCCCCGATCTCACGAATCTGGCTGATTTGCTGCAACATCTCCGAGTTCTCCATCGGATCGAGCGGATCCTGGTTTTGAAGCTCAGTGATCATCAGCTGCAGAAAATGGTCCATCGACAGTTCACGAAGATCTGTCGGTTTCGAAGCACCGCTGCTCGTAGTATTGGTCGACGTACTCGAATCGACTCTTGACATGATTCGCTCACTTCAACATGAAATGCGGACAATATGCGATCTGTTTACTGGTGTCTTGCTGCCAGCGAACATCAAATGGTGATGTTCAAATTTCGACTGTCTCGTTCGGCTTCTTTGTTGACCGTTTCGGTCATCGTCGGAGTTGCTTCTTCGCCATCCGATTTGCCTAACGACGAACCAGTTGGCGTGCGTTGATTTCCTTGCTCGGATGACTGACCGGCCATGTCGGAAGCAGCCCCGTCATGCGACGTCTGCTGCCCCATTAGCTCTACCTCGAACTGCTGCACGTTAATGTTCGACTCGGCTAATCGTTCGCGAAGTTGCGGCAGATTGTCGAGTAACACCTGGCGAGTCGAAGTGTTCTCGGCCTCGATCTTGGCGATCATGTTCCCATCTTCAACCTTGATCTCGACCTTGAGTTGCCCCAATTCGGAAGGGTTCAAGCGGATCTTGATCGACTGGCCTGGCGGAGTCGATTCAACGGCTCGGGCAACTCGGTTTATCAAACGAATTTGCTGACGCGAATCGAGCTGCGTTGAAGGCTTTCCTTCGGTGGTCTTTTGCAGCGTTCCACGTTGCATCCCGCGTTGCAGCAGCGAGGCGATGTTGTTCACGCCACCGTTGGTATTGGACGTGCTGCCGCCTGGCGTCGTTGTTGTTCGCGCCGCGGCGGAAGCTGCCGCTGCTGCGGCAACCGCTTCGCTTGCTTCACTGCTGGCGGCGATGTTCGAAGTGGTTTCGGCGGAGACCTCTGCTGGTGCCTTCGCTGCGTCAACTTTCGCATCCGGCTTGTCGGTTCGGCGTTGCACCGAACGGGACTCGTTGTCGCGTGACGAATCGTGTCCGCTCGCTTCTTCACCCGAAGTGGTTTCGATCTCAGGCGCGCTGGCATCCTCGGTTTGCTCCGCGGTTAGCTCTTCGCCGTTGGTTTCGTCTGCACTGGCCACGGTCTCGTGATCAGCCTGCGATTCGTCGGTCGCGGCGACTTCAGTGGTAATCTGTTCAGCCTGTTGGGCTGCTTCGGCCTGATCCTTGCCATCACTCTTCTGAGCAACCGCATTGGCATCGGTTCCCAGATTTTCCTGATCCGCGTCTGTCGCTGATTCCTCGATCGGACTGGTATCGAGCGGCTGGTCGGTATCGATGTTGCCGGCGTTGGCCTGTGATGTCTTCTGTTGGTTGACTTCGACCGCCCCGCCCTGCTCTGCGGCGACTTCTGATTCGTCTCCCTCGGTAGTGGCCACGATTTCTGGCGTGGCGAGAGTCTGTTCTTGTTGACTAGCAGCGGCCGTTTCGAGCGCGGCTTGATCAGGGTTGTCGGTATCTTCTTCGTTGGAACCCTTCTCCGAAAGTTCCGCCACGGCAGCGACATCTTCCGCATCGATCGAGTCATCCGCTCGCTGACTGCTGTCAGACACATCGTTCCGAGCCGCTTCAACCGGAACGGCACTCGCCGCTTCTTCGTAGTGATCGTCGTGCAGACTGGGATCGTCGGTAACCGCCGTGTAGGGTTCGTCGGCGACACTGGTTTTACCGCTGGCGGGCGCGGCTGGGTCGAAAATGTTCTTCCCTTTCCCCGACAGCGACTGCGAGGTCTTCATGATTAAGTCGAAGAAGGCCATCGGATCCGCAGCCGAAGCTTGCTGATTGCGCGAATTCCCCGCCCAGTTGGAGGTGGAATTGATCGAACTCGATGATGAGGTTTCCATCTGCTTCCTCGTTATTTGGACGGCGGCGCGAACTGCTGAAGCTGATCGCGAGCGTCTCCCAAAATGTCCGTATCCGGCATGCCCCGGCGAATCTCGTCTAGAATATCGGCCAGCTTCTGCTGTTCTTCCTCGCTACGGAACTCGCCCATAATTTTCTTACGCTTGTCGGTCGACATCGCTTTGACGATCTTCACCACGTCGGTCATCGCCTTGTCGTCCCGCTCGAGCATCATCAGAATTTGTTCTTTCGCCTGGCGTGGATCTAATGCTTCCAGCGTCCGCTGCACTTCCACGATAGCTTCATCCAGCACACCATCTTCCAGGGCTTTCAGACGCTGATCGAAACCTTGCTTTAACTGGTCGTAACGCCGACGTTCTTCCATCAGGCTCGATTGCATGTTCCGCAGGTTCTCGATCCCGGTATCCAGTGCTTGCAGGCGAAAGTCGAGTGCCAGATGTCGCTGGGCACGCTCGTCGATAATCTGCTGCATGTCCGGCTCTTCGTTGTCTTCTTCCGGCTCGTCCTCTTTCTGGATTTCTTCCCGGATCGCATCTTCGTCGATGCCATAGACGATCGCCATCAGCGAGTAGAAACGCTCTTTGGTGAACGTCCCGGAGTTGGCGAACATCGCCACGCAGATTACCTGCGCCAGGACGGTCGCTACGCAGAGGTAGGCAATAAATGCTCCTGCCATACGTACCAAAGCCACGTCTAGTCTCCTTTACGCCGAAAACCGCCCAGGGCGATTTCGTCCATTTGTTTTGCTTCCAGAGCGAGCTCCCACTGTTGGTGCTGCTCGTGCTTCTGTTCCTTCAATCGTTCCAGGGTGCGGACTTCGTGGTCGGCGTCGATCAATGCTTGACGACGTTGTTGAATGTGCGGCTGCAACTGCTGCATCAAATTCAACTTCTCTTGCCGCAGGGCTTTCAAAAATACGAACTCGCTTTGCGATGCCGCGATCAGGTCGACGTTCAAGGTTCCCTTTTGTGAAACTGATCGAACGTATGTGTTGTGCTCTTCCATCTCGCGTTCGATGTCGGCCTGGTGCTGTTTCAGTTGATCTTCCGCTCGCAGCACCTCGGCCAGGTCGGCACGACATTGATCGCGCGCGGCCATCTTCAGCCGGAGGTAGGTCTCGAGTCGGAAGCGAAACTTGGCCATTCAGGTTCTCTGAGCTACTTGGAGTTAACTCGGGCGCCGCCCAGGTTGGGCTGCGGTGCGCTGCATTTACGAACCAGGGCCAGCAACTGCTGCTGGGCTGATTCGACACTGGCTTGTTCGTCCACCCGCTGTCGCAGGAAACGATCAATCTCGTCCTTCAATCGAATCGCCATATCGATCCGAGGATTCGCTCCCTGGCGGTAGGCTCCGATGTTGATCAGGTCTTCATTTTCGGCATAGGTCGCCATCAAATCGCGAATCACCAGCGCGCCGGTGCGAACTTCGTCGCTAACCAGGTCGTTCATCAAACGGCTGATGCTCTGCATGATGTCGATCGCCGGATAGTGCCCTTTGCCAGCCAACTTTCGGGAAAGCACGATGTGGCCATCCAGGAGCCCTCGCACCGTATCGGCGACCGGTTCGTTGGTATCGTCCCCTTCGACCAGCACGGTATAAAAGGCAGTGATACTCCCCTGTGCCGTGCGTCCGGTTCGTTCGACCAGGCGCGGCAGTAAGGCAAACATCGACGGCGGATAGCCCTTCGTCGTTGGCGGCTCGCCGGCGGCCAAACCGATCTCTCGTTGAGCCATTGCGAAGCGGGTCACGCTGTCCATCAGGAACAACACATTCTTGCCACACGAGCGGAAGTATTCGGCAATGGTCGTCGCGGTTAATGCGGCCTGCATTCGCTGAATGGCAGGCTGATCGCTGGTCGCCACAACGACCACGCTACGAGCCATCCCTTCAGGACCGAGGTCGCGTTCGATGAAGTCGTTCACTTCACGACCACGTTCACCGATCAAGGCAATCACGTTCACATCGGCCGACGTGTAACGGGCCATCATCCCCAGCGTGACGCTCTTACCGACGCCACTACCAGCGAAGATCCCCACACGCTGACCGAGACCGCACGTCAGCATGCCGTCGATGGCACGCACGCCCGTCGAGATCGTTTGATCAATTCGCGGACGATTGACCGCATTCGGTGGATCGCGATCGAGTCCCAGCCGGTCGACAGCGATCGGCGGTGGAAGGTGATCGAGGCACTTGCCGTGGGCATCGACAATTCGCCCCAGCAGTTGATCCCCCACGCCGACCGTGCGGAACGATTTTCGCAAACGCACGATGTTGCCGCGGCGAATCCCCTGCACTCCGGTCAACGGATAGACCAGGGTGTGTTCTCCCTTAAACCCAATCACTTCGGCAGGAATCGCCGGCCCGACCTGGCGTTCGATTTCGACGACCGCACCAATCGGCACCGGAAAACCGGCTACGGCGGTGGTGGTCCCGAAGGTCTCGACAACACTTCCGGTCACCGATGTCGGCATAACCTGGGCCAGGCGACTTTTCAGGGAAGCAATCACGCGGCACCTCCCAGTTCTTCGGCAATGCGGCTGAGTTGGGTTTCAATGCGATTATCGATCGAACCAAACTTGGTTTCGACAATGCAACCACCACGGGTGATTGAGCTGTCGGCGATGATTTGTGCCGGAGCCAGCTTCTTCAGTTCATCGCACAACATCGCTTCGCCACTTTGCATGCTGCTGAGATCTTGTGGGTTGAGTCGCACATGGATCTCGCCACAGCCAGAGGCAAGTTGCAACGATTCACGAACAAGCGTGGCCGAGACTTGCGGATCGGCGGCAACTTCCCGGCGAATGATCTTTTCCGCGATCGCGACAGCAACCTGTAAGCCGACTTGCTCCCATTGGTTCAGCCAGGCCTGACGGGCGGTCGTCAGCTCTTGGACTAACGTTCGCAACGCTGGAAGCAGCGTCGCGGCTTGTTGATCGACTTCTACCTTCATCGACTGGCGAGCCTTTTCTTCGGCTGCCTGACGACCTTGTTGTTCGGCCTGGGCCCGGATCTGCTTGGCTTGTTCCTGGGCTTGCTTGACCAGCTCGGCCGCTTTCAGCTTGACGCTGTTCAGATCGTTTTGAGCCTTGCTGCTGACATCGTCGAGATTGAACGCGACGGTCGCCATCAGGTTGGGTTCGTTTTGCAGGTTGCCAGATTTGATCACTGCCATGGGTGCTTCTCCTTATGCGGCGGCCTGAAGTTGACCAGCCGCGCGGGCCAGCGTGGGCGTCAGGGTCGAATCTGCCGCAAGGCACATCTGACGCTTGGCATGATCGATGTCCGAGAGCAACACCGGCTGCATCTCGCGAATCTTGCGTTCCAGCAACTTTACATCGCCAGCACCAAGACCACGCGAGATTCGTTTCATCACCGCTGGTGAAGCCCCGCAAAGTGCGAGCAAAACGACCTTCGGTCCGGTCTGATGCAGCACGCGAGCCAGCGAAGCATCGTCAAGCATTGCGAACTTCTCGAACGGGAACTTCGGCTGCGGAAGCTCGCGAGCCGTTGCTTCGATCTTGGCGACCGGTGCCTTCTTCGGTTCCGGCGTCTTCGGCTCGGGCTTCTTCACTTCGATCGGAGCCGTGGCGGCAAATGGCTGTGCCTTGGGTTCGACCTTGGGCTGCGGCATGGGCACGACGGCGGGCGTTGGCTGGACAATCACCGAGGCTGCGTTGGCAGTCTGCTGGAAAGTTTCCAGGTCGCCAGGAATCTGCGAACCGCGACTTCTTAGTTCGGCGAGAAGCTGCTCGGCCTGGTCGTTGGAAGATGCCTTCAAGATTGCCTGGGCGGCAGCCATTCCGAGTCGACGTCGCTCGAAGGCGAGTGTTTGACGCGAAACAATTTGCTTGATGCGGGCTTCAACATCCGCCACGATCTCTTGCGATGGCTCGTCGAGCATGGTGATGCGGTGGACCACTTCGGCCTGGAGGCGAGCTGGCAGCTGTCGCAAGATTTCCGAGGCTCGCTCTGGCTGGAGGTAGCTCATGACCATAGCGGTCACTTGCGGGTGTTCTTGCTCGAAGAACGGGGCCAGCATCTCGCTGGGGGCGTCGTTCAAGAAAGCGAACGGCGGAGGCGTTGGCACCGATGAAGGCTGTGGTGCGGCGACCGGTGCTTCAGGCTGCTGGTAGGTGAATTCCATCTCGACGCCAGGATCTTCCATGGCAACCTGTCGACCGGAGTTCCGCAGAAACTCGTCGAGGACGGTTTGGCGTTCTTCGTCCGAAACGTTTTCGAGTTCGATCGACATCCAGCGAATTTGCGAGGCCACCTCTTCCGGCATGCTGTCGAGCAGCTTGTCGGCCGAGACTTCATCGAGACTGGCGATCACGATGGCGGCTTTGCGGATGGTTTCAGGCGATGTGTTCATGGCTTGTTGATCTGTTGTGGCTTAACCGCTAGTTGGTGCTTCCGATCCAGTTCTGCAGAATTCCCAGGGCCGTGTCAGGATCTTCGCGAACCATTTCGGCCAGTTCGTTCTTCAGGTTAGGACCACCACCCTGATTGAATCGTTTCTTGAGTAGCCCCTGCATCGAGCTCTCGGACTCTTCGTTCGGCTTCGCCTCTTTTTTGGCTTGGGCGTTCGCTGGATCTTCCAGCTTGAAGGCTTGCGCTGACTCGGGCGCAGGAGCACCGCCGGCCAACATACTGCGAAGCATCATCAAACCGAAAATGGCAAACCCGATGGTTGCGAGTGTTTGCCAGTTGGTCGCCAACCAGGCCATTGCCGTGTCGGCAATCGCAGGCTCTTCCGTCGCGGTCTCGGGAAGTTGGGGAGCGGTCATCACGTAGACCTGCGGATAAGGATCTTCTCCCTGGGCTTGTTCCGGCAGCAAAGTCACGACGGTGGTTTCGACCGCCTTCTTGGTTTCATCTTCGATCTTTTTCAGTTCGCCTGGATCGGGGGTCTTGGCCGGCTGACCAGCAGGCGTTGGATTGCGGGAATGCCAGACATCGGCGTAATACTGGCTTGGGATGCTTACCGAAACGGTCACCCGTTTCGGAGTCAACGAAGCGAGTTGCTTCTGCATGTAATCCTGGTTCGTCACAGCAAGCGTTTCTTCGCGATTCGATTCAGAAGTTTGCTCTGACATGGGCGTCTGGCTGACGGCCGCTTGCTGATTGGGCTGCTGCGCTTCGAGCCCAGGACGACCTGCATTGATTGGCGTCCGTTTGATGTCCGACGTTTTCTCAGCCTTAGAGGCCAGTGGCGTCGGACGTGGATCGTACTTGATTCCCTTTTCAATGCGGTTCATCTCGGGATCGAGTTCAACGTTGACCGTCACGTTGTTACCGTTGATGAAACGGAGGGCGTTCTGGATGGTGTCGGTCCAGTGCTGCTCGAACCATTGCTTACGAGCCGCGTAGGGATCGTCGTTGACCGAGGCCAGGTCGTTGTCCAAGCCGCTGTAAGTCCGACGGGAATTCAGATCGGTCACCGAAACATGCTCTGCTTTGAGCCCAGCGATCGAGTGAGCGACGTAGTTTTGAATGCTTTTAACGGTCTTAGGATCGATATCATCGGAGCCGGAAGGACGCACGACGACGGAAGCTGTGTAAACCTTCACACGCGGAAAGCCACCTTTGTCTTCGATGTCGTACTGAACCGAGGCGTACTCGATGCCGCGCATGTTCCGTAGAACGAGAGCCATCTCCTTTTCGCGAGCGACCTTCTGCCGATCCGAGCGATGCTTCTCTGATTCAAATGGGCTCGCTTCGCCGATTGCCTTTTCGACACTGTCGTGAAAATCTGGCGGGATAGCGTTGTTCTTGACCAGCGCCGCGATGTAGTCGACACGGCGACTGCGGGGGACGTAGATCTGGCTACCGATCACTTCGTAGTCGTCGAGTGTCTCGGCAGCGAAGGCGGCCAGAATGGCTTTTTGATCGGCCGGGGCGATCGGGGCGCCAGACAGGATCGGGACATCCTTCTGGAACATCTCGCTTTGAAACAGAAAGGCGACGCTCGTAACAATAGCCACGACCAACAGGCCTGCGATGATCCGGGAACCGGGTGTCATCGAGACGAAGAGGTCTTTAACTTGCTCGAACGCTTTGTTCAAAAAGTCCATCCTTGGACCCTTCAAGCTGCGAAAATGTTCGTTAGTTGGTAAGGTTTGCCATCATCGACTCCTTCGATGGATGGCCGCTGGCGGTCGCTCGATCCGTGAGCTTAACCGTTTTGTCGCTAAACGCGAATGTCTTTCACTTCCGCATAGGCCTGCATCATTTTGTTGCGGACCTGCATCATCAATTTGAACGACATGTCGGCTTTCTGCACGGCGGTCAAAACTTCGGCCGGATTGACATCGCCGCCGGTGAACAAGGACTCGACCGCTCGGTCGGCGTCCTGTTGCATCTGGTTGACTTCCTGAATTCCTTCGAGAAGGAACTTACCAAACGATCCCGACGCTTCGTCCGCTTTGCCAGGCAAAACGTTCGGCGTGGTGGGGATGTTCAGTTGCTGTTGGATTGCGTTAATGGATGCCATCGGGGGAGATCACCATTGTTACGCCAAAATGCGAAGCGTTTGATTCGTCATGTTCTTGGTCATTTCGAGCACGCCGACGTTCGATTCGTAGGCCCGGGTCGCTTCCAGGGCATCGACAAATTGCTCGGTCATATCGACGTTCGGATACTCGACGTATCCCTTCCACTTGCCATCCTTGATTGCCAGAGGATGGTCTGGCTGCCAACGTCGCTTCGGATCGACGTTGTCTTCACGCACTTCGGCAACCTTCACGCCGGCGGCACCACTGGTGGTGGCCAACTCGTGATCGGTTTCCAAAATCACATGTTTCGCTTTGTAAGGACCAATGCGTCCATTGGCGTCACGCAGCGACGACATATTGGCAATGTTTTGCGAAATCGTGGTCAGGCGTTCGCGCTGGGCGACCAGGCCACTCGTGCTGATATCCAAGGCGGAGATCATCGATACGTCCTTTCCTGACTAAATAAAATCCGGGGGGGATTAAAGTCGTTCGCTGATGGCAACATTCAACAGACGAAACTGGTTTTCCATAATGGTAAGAGCCATGTTGTGCATCTGCTGATTCTTCGTCAGCTCGGCAACCTGCTTTTCGATGTCGAGATTGCTCTCGTCATGAAACAGGATTCCGTTGAGTGATTCTCGCACTTCTCGCATTGGGTCACCTTGCTTGGTGCTGACCAACC
The DNA here is from genome assembly GCF_040718835.1 of Bremerella sp. JC817. Classification (NCBI taxonomy): domain Bacteria; kingdom Pseudomonadati; phylum Planctomycetota; class Planctomycetia; order Pirellulales; family Pirellulaceae; genus Bremerella; species Bremerella sp. JC817. The sequence continues at coordinate 628,598 of NZ_JBFEFG010000274.1, forward strand.
CGGACGGAAGCGACTCGTTCGGTTGATTCTTCTGCTCGATCGCCTCGGCCAAAACTTCGTGGAAGCGATCGACGTTCAAGTCGCGGCCCTTGTAACCAGGCACACGCTGATTGGCGATGTTCGTGGCCAGAATGGAATGTCGCTTCTGCGCGAAGTTCACGACCTGTTCGAGAACAGGGACGGTGTTCGCATTGAGAATCGAAGATTCCATCGTGGGCTTCCTTAAGTTAGGCGACCGACGTATTGCAAAGGGTGTGCCGAGGTTGATGCTTGCATGAAATTCGTTTGCCAGCGACCCGCAAACTTTGCCATGTCCGGCAAATCTTGCGGCAAGCCACTTTCCCGGCAACTTTTACCCTTTCGGCGACCGGCAAATGTTGCCGATACGTTTCCGGAAAGTCTTGCCGATAGCAGTTCATGCATGCCACCTCGACTAAACATGTGCGAAGGTACGAGCCCGAGGAGCCAGGCCGTAGCTTCGCAGTTTGTTACTTAAAGTTCGTACGCTGATGCCTAACGCGGCCGCCGTCTTTTCTCGGTGACCTTCGTAGTGCTCCAGGGTTTGTTCGATCAACTGGCGTTCAACTTCCTCCAGTCGCATTCCGACCACCGACACATTGCCGGATGGCTGCAGCGAAATGGCTTCCTGATTGCCTTCCAGCAGCCAGGGGCGAATCTGATCGGCGGTCAGATCATGCCCGATCGTCAGCAGGGCGGCTCGCGTGACGATGTTTTCCAGTTCGCGAACGTTGCCTGGCCAGGTATGACTTTGCAGGACATCCATCGCCGAGTCCGCCACGGTCAACATCTCGCGACCAACCCGCTGAACGGCCGCCCCCAGGAAGTGGTCAACCAGTAACGGAATGTCTTCTGTACGATTGCGGAGCGGTGGCAATTCGATCGGAACGACATTCAAGCGATAGTAAAGGTCCTGTCGAAAACGATTCGCGGTGACTTCCGCCAGCAGATCACGGTTCGAGGTCGCCAGCACACGCACGTCCGCTTCGATCGTGGTGCTGCTGCCCACTTTCTCGAAACGTCGCTCCTGCAGCACTCGCAGCAACTTGGCTTGTAGCGGCAGGTCGATTTCGGTGATTTCGTCGAGCAGGATCGTTCCCTTGTCCGCCAACTCGAAACGACCGACCCGTGCATGATCGGCACTGGTGAACGCACCCCGTTCGTGCCCGAACAGTTCGCTTTCCATCAAGTGAGCCGACAGCACAGGGCAGTTCAAGCTGATCATCGCTTCGCGGCAACGACGGCTGGCCAGGTGAATCGAACGGGCGACCAGTTCTTTACCAGTGCCGCTTTCACCAGTTACCAACACGGTTTCGTCGGTCGGAGCGACCAAGGCAATGCGTTGCCGCAGCGTTCGCATGGCGGGACTGTCGCCGATCATGACGACACTGTCGCTCGTTCCGCCTGGAGGAATCGCCGTGGCACGGTCGCCACGCGTGGTCGATTCGATCGCTCGGCGGATGGCCGCTTCGAGCGGTTCCAACTGGACTGGCTTTTCCAGGTAATCGAGCGCGCCAAATCGCATCGCTTCGACAGCCGTATGAATGCTGGCATGCGCGGTGACCATGACCAGTTGCGTCTTCTCGTGCTGGGCACGAACCTGACGAACCAGCTCCAAGCCATCCATGCCGGGCATCTGCAGGTCGGTCACGACGACGTCGAATGACTGCTTGGCCAGCAGATCCAACGCTTCGCGACCGCTGCCGCAGCTCACCGCTTGATAGCCAATGATCGACGCGGCATCGCACAAGCTCTCGCGCGAGTGCGGGTTATCGTCGACCACCAGGACCGAGTGGTTGTTCGAGTGATTTTTGGTCGTATCAATCATGCGGCTGCCTTCGCTGCTTTCATGGGGAACATAAGCATGAATGCGGCCCCGAAGTCGGGGCAATTCATCGCGGAAACCTGGCCTTGGTGCACTTCCATCACCCGCTGCACGATCGCCAGGCCAAGGCCAGTTCCGGTGCTTTTGGTGCTGAAGAACGGATCGAAGATGCGTCGAACATCGCCAGCCGCGATTCCACAGCCGGTGTCGGCGAATTCGACTTCCAAGTGGCCAAAGTTGACCTGCGAGGTAATCGTCAGGATGCCACCTTCGGGCATCACATCCAAAGCATTCAGCGTCAGATTGAGGAACGCTCGCTTGAGCATGTCCTTGTCGGCCAGCAACATCTCCTGCTCGGTCAGATCGAGACGCAACTGAACGTTCTGGGCCTGAAACTGCGGAGCAAGGTCTTCGCAGATTTCGAGGATCATTTTCGAGGTTGGCACGTACGTTTGGTTCGGCTGACGATCGGCGGTGAAGTGCAGCAGGTCGTCGACGGTCGTGTTGAGCACGGTAAGGCCGGACTCGATCTTATCGACGATCCGATTCGTTTCGGGATCGGCGCCGATCTTTCGCTTGAGCAAACCGGTATACAGCGTTAATGGCATCAGGCCATTGCGTACTTCGTGGGCGATATGCGACGCGACGAGCCCCAAATCGGCCAGCCGATTTTTGCGGGCCAGTTCACGATTCTTGACTTCCAACTCGTCGGTCAGCCGGGTCACTTCCTTGCGAAGCGATTCGTGTGTTTCCTGCAGGCGAGCGGTTGCCTTGTCCCAGCATTGCAGCAGGTCACGCAGATCGATCGACTCGTCGTCGGGCGACATATTGAACAGTCGGTTCGTTTCAGGCATTTGTGGTTGCTCTTGAGGAGAGGTCATATGGGCCGTCCCTTTTTCACTCGGCGGTCAAATCGAAACCGCGGCTCGTGGGGGTATTCATATCGGTGTAGGCGGAGGCAGAATCGACGGAACTGTTGGTGTCCCGCAGCATCTTGGCGATCTCGTCCCGGTGGGCCGAAACCACGTCGGTGCTCTTCTGTTCCATGTGCTTCAGTTCGCTCAGCAGTACTTCGCACTGCTTGGCCTTCTGCGAGCATTGGGTTCGTTCACTGGCACTTCGCCAGACCCGCGATTCCGGATCTTGCTGGCGAAACGGATCCATGGTTCGATCGATGCGTGTCAAGCGTTCGATCAAGGTTTGCTTGGCTCCCAGGACTCGCATCAGGTCGCCAATGTATTGCTCGTGGCCCGCCAAACGCAGTTGATACTGCGACAGCGTCAAGAGCTGCGTCAGCACTTCATGTTTCTGGTCGATCAGTTGGACCAGTTGGTCGGTTTCCTCCAGGCAAGGCATGCTTTTGGCTTTCCTCTTAAAGGGTTGTCCCTAACCAGTCGAGGTAGTTCTTCCAGTCATCGCGAGACCCATGTGTCGTGTTGGAAAAGTCGACGGTGTCATCCAATCGCGACAAGACAATCTTGGCCTGCTCGACCGTTCCGCGAGCTTCGTTCGATTGATTTAAGTACCGGTAACAGTGGGCGATTTGCACGAACGCTTCCAACGACACCGGTTCGTTCTGATAGCGGTTCGAGGCGGTCGAGTAAGCTTCGATCGCCTCCTTGTAACGGCCCAGTTCAAACATCGCCGCGCCCTGGGCGAAGTAGCAATTTCGTAAGATCTTTGACTCAACCGGATCAAGCTCGGCTTGCGTTTCCAACTTGGTGGTCAGTTCGTATTCCAGTTGGTTGTAAATCTCGATCGCCGTTTCCAGGTGATCCTTCACTTCTTTGTCGAACTTGATCCGCTGCGTTTCGATATTCACCAGGCGAAACTTCTTCTTCGGCAACATCGACGAGCGACGATGACACTCGGCAATCAGGTAACGAGCACTCGCCGAACGAGGATCGTCTGGGTACCGTCGCACGGCGGCATGCAAATACTTGATGGCACCCTGATAGCTTTCGTTGGACTGCTCCAGGAACTGGAACGCTTCGCGTGGAATCGCTTCCGGCGACTCCAAAGCACCTTTCACGCGTGCCTGGGCTTCAAACATTTCCCCTTCCAACTGCAGCACCTGGCCGAGCGAGAAGAGCGAGTCTTGCCATTCACGGCTGCTTGGTTCAAGTCGACCATCGTCGAGATTAGCTCGCAGAACATTCTTCGCTTCCGCCAGCTTGCCCAGTTCCATGTAGGCTTCGCCTGCCAACACGCGAGCTTCGTACACCGAAGGATCTTTCGGATAGAAGTCGAGGCACTCATTCAACGGAGCCAACGCATCTTCGGCACGATCAAGGGCGATGAGCGCTCGGCCCGTAGCGACCAGGGCTCGCGGTTGATGTTCGCGAGTTTCGTAACGCTGATACTCCGCCAGGATCTCGACTGCTTTGCTGAAGTCTTGCCCTCGCAGATAGGCGGAAGCGCTCTTCCATAGATCGTTGGTATATTCGGCCGTGGCGAAGCGATTTTCCGCCAGGTCAAAATAGACCTTGCCGGCACTGCGGAAACGGAAGCGAGCTTTGGCTCGCAGTTCGAGCGATTCGTTGAAGGGAACTTTTTCGGCCTGGGCTGCGAGGTAGTCACCCCATTCGTACTGCACATCGGCCAAGATCTGCAAAGCTTGATCGGCTGGAAACAGAGGCCGCAAGACCTGGGCAACTTCGACGGCTGGCTTATATTTTTGAACCGACTTCCAGGCATCGATTGCCGAAGTGACCCGCTGACGGAAAGTAACTTCGTCGACCCAGGGGTTTTCGTAACGACCGGTCAGGGTCGATTCGCGAAGAGCACGGCGATAGATTTCCACCGCTTCTTCATCTTGCCCGGCGGCTCGAAGCAGTTCTGCTTCTTCGAGACCAGCGGCGACACTTTCGTGCGTGCGGTAATAGATCTTTCGGGTTCGCGAAGCCTGGTCCATTGCTTCTTCGGTTTGGCCGTTCGCTCGTAGCATCACCGACAACAAGTACGAAGCCTTACGAGTCGAATCGGCAGCAACCAACTGGTTGCTGGCCGCTTTGCGGAACAAACGAATGGCAGCTTCGAGGGCGCTTTGAGCTTTGTCGTTTTCGCCAGCGGCAAGCAGGTTTAAATAACGGCGGCGACTGGCGAGACCTTGAACGATGATCGCATCGACGTAGCGCTGCGAAGTCGGAGGGATCTTCTGGATTGTTTGCTCGGCCTTTTCAAGGTCACCCAGTTCATATTCGATCTTGGCCAATCGCAGTAAGGCACCCGACTGATCGTCCGGCGAAAGCCCCGGGTGCGAGCCGTACTGCGTGCTCCACTTGCGAGACTGTTCGAGATTCTCCGGCGTGGTTGGATCCAGCTTCAGGTAGCAGTCGGCCAGAGCGTCTTCGATTTCCAGTTGCTGAACTGGATACTGAGGATAAACGGCCTTAAGGGTTTCGATCGCTTTCTCGTACTGCTTCGATTCCATCTGGCTGATGCCCAGCAGGAAATCGCCTCGGACTTCGTAACCAGGCGGATAGCCTCGTTCTTTCGCCTTTTCGAGGTATTGAGCCGCGACACGATAGACCGTCTCGCGATCTTTCGGATTAAGATAGTCCTTCGCTTCGTCGAACAGGGTCATCCCCAGCAGAAACGGAGCGGCTCCCTGATACGGCTCTTCGACGCGAAGGTCGTCGATATGAGCCCGAGCGATCTCGCGAGCTTTCGTGACTTCCCCTTCTTCGTAAAGGGCGATGCCATGTGCCAACGACTGCTCGTCGGTCTCGCTGCTTCCCATCAAGACCCAGGCCGTCCCGGTGCCGATACCTGCCAGAGCGATCACGCCGACAATCAGAAAGATCCGATTGCCCAAAAGGCCCATGAAACCGCCGCGAGGTGCTTCCCCTTCGGCTGCTTCAGGAGCTTCGTTTTGTTCGGCGTCAGTCGACATGAAAAAAAGTTCTCAAGTTCCTTGGGGGCTCAAGCCGATATCGATAAAAGGGAGAGTCTGGCCTGAGTTTGTCGGTCAATTGCTCGAAAAACATTCGCGAGTCCGACGTGCGCACGCAACCGCGCATGGATTCGCGGGGCAATATGTACAGAAATCTGCCGAAAGGGGTCAAGACAAGATCGGAAAGATCGCGTCGGGGGTCTCGCTAGCAATCCCCTCGCAGGAATGCCCCTTTTTTAAAGGCGCCAGGCAGTCCCGTCCGCGCACGAAAAAAGGCCTCGAAGATTGAGGCCTTTATCTTTGGATTGTGCGTCTGAATGCCAACCAAGGGCATTAGCGAAGAATTTGCCCCATGACCCAGCCGTTCATGGCTTCCAGCATGTCGGTCATGATGCCATCGCCGCAAAGATACTCGCGAACGTCCATTTTCAGCCCGGCACTGTGCCCCAGGCGAATGTCGTCGCAAAGATTGTCTTCGGTGTAGTAGGTGCTTTCGTGGCAGTGCATCAGCAAGATCGGCATCTTCTCGCATAGTCCCAGATTCCGCAGCGGAGCATGCCCTTCCGGAAATGGACCATTAATCGAAATCACACCGGCGTAATCCTCAGGATGCTGCAATGCCAGGCGAAGGGCCATGGTAGCACCATCTTGATAGCCTGCCAGGAAAATGCGGCGGCCATGGATATTGAACTGGTCCGACGCCGATTCGATCGCCGTCTCGACGCGTCGCGAGGCGGCTTCGATGCTCATTTCATCTTGAGCCCAGTAATAGCTGCTCATCCCGGCACCACTGCCACGCGAATGACGGCTGGTCCCTCGCGGCCCGACGGCGACGAAGTTGCGGGTACTGGTCAGCGGCATAATGCGGCGAAGCTGCGACTCGTTATCGAACGCTCCATGCAGCCACACGATCAGCGGATAGGCATAGCCTGGCTCGTAGTGCAGTGGCGTGAAGAGCTCAAGAGGGCAACTTTGCGACGAATCTCGCCGAATGCGAAACTCGTAGATTTTGCTTTGCTGGACGCTAAGGTTCGAGGAATGCGTCGCAGGTGGCACTGGCGTGTCTAAGCGTTTCATGAAAACGTTCTGAGAACTCTCGGTGTTGGTTGTTCGGAGAGCGAAGCCCAAATGTGGCTTGGTTCGCCAAATGGGTCAAGATCAGCCTCTCCATCTTTTTGACTGATCTGCTTCGCCTGAGTAGTGCCAACGCTGAGAAATCGTACTCGAGCGTCCTGCGCGACATCCTTGCCGCCACGTTGGAACAAGCATTGAATCACGAATGAAGAAGGGAAACAATCTTGCTAGCGACGTCGGTTGCTCTGAATTTCTTCCCAATTATCCACGGTACAAACCGTTATTGCTGTACCGCGGATTTCCGACGACTTGCGTTTCCCAAAGAAAGCCTGTCGGCACTTATGCCAACAGCTTGTCCATCGCTTCGACCAGGCCCTTCACGGCGTCGACGCTCTTCTGGAAGTCGGTCTTTTCCTGCTCGGTCAGTTCGAGCTCGATGACTTTTTCGACACCGTTGGAACCCAGGATCACTGGCACACCAACGTAGTATCCACCGACGCCGTATTCCTTGTCGCAGTAAGCGGCGACCGGGATCAGACGCTTCTTGTCACGGACGATCGCTTCAACCATCTGAGCCGTCGCAGCGGCTGGAGCGTAGTAAGCACTGCCGGTCTTCAACAGACCGACGATTTCAGCACCACCCTTACGAGCGCGGTCGACGATTTCTTCCAGACGCTTTTCGTCCATCAGACGCGTAACCGGGATACCACCAACCGAGGTGCACGATGGCATTGGAACCATCGTATCGCCGTGGCCACCCATCAGCATGGCGGTGACGTCTTCGACGCTGACGCCCAGTTCCATGGCGATGAAGGTACGGTAACGAGCGGTGTCGAGAACACCGGCCTGACCCATGACGCGGTTTGGTGGGAAACCACTGACCTTCTGCGCCTGCTGCACCATGGCGTCGAGCGGGTTGCTCACGACGATGATCGTGCAGTTCGGGCTGGTGGCCTTAATTTGTTCGGTAACGGCAGTGACGATCTTGGCGTTGGTTGCCAACAAGTCATCGCGGCTCATGCCTGGCTTGCGAGGAATACCAGCGGTGATCACGACAACATCGCTGTCCTTGGTGTCGGCGTAATCGGTGGTACCAACGACATTGCTGTCGAAACCAACGATTGGCGAGGCCTGCATCAAGTCGAGAGCCTTACCCTTGGGCATATCTTCAGTCTGCGGAATGTCCAGCAACACGACATCGCCCAGCTCGGCGGCTGCACACCAGTGAGCGCAGGTGGCTCCCACATTACCGGCACCGACGATCGTGATCTTGGCTCGTTTCATGAGAGAGTTCTCCTCGAAAGCCCAGCTACGGCTGGGAAAAATGGTTGAAGACATGTCCGCAAGATGAATCGTTTGAAGCTGTTAAGCCCAACAATCCGGCTCTGCTGCTGAATATGGGCCAGCCGCCAGCGATTATCAAGAGGGCTTGACGCGTCGCGTAAAATCTTCGCCGCTTGGCCATGCATGTTAACGACGTCGCGACGACGACTTGCGTCCCAGGATCAGGCCAAAAGCGACCCCCATGCCGATCACGACCCCCAAAATAATCAGCACCGCGAGCACAAAATTATTCGTTTCCAGATTAACCTTTTGCTCACTCAAGCGAACATTCGACGCAATGAACAAAGGACTAATCTGTCGACGGGTAAAATCTTCGCGAGACATAAACGGTGTTCGATAGGCCCACAACTTAAAGAAGGGCCCCACCACTTCAATCGGCTGATGCAATTGCTCGCCTACCTTCAAGCCGGCCGGTAACTCAGGCACACACACCAGCACCGGATAGTCATTGGCAAACTCTTTGCGTGTTGACTCATCACCAGGACGCTGCGAGACAATCGGTGCAGGGATCGGCACAAAGACCGACAACTCGTAATAGTGATCGAGCCCCAGTCGCTCGCGAACATCTTCATCATCGATTTCGATGCGTGTGATGCGGCGACACAGTCCATAGAGTGGAATAAATTCGCCTCGATAGGCTTCTGGCGAGACCATCAAGCCATTCTTAGGCAACGTCAATAGCTGCGAAACATTCTTGTCGCTCGTCGCCGTCTGCTGATCGATTGGCAGTCGCGTGACCGCCGCCATCATTTGATAAAACGGTTCGCGTTCGAGCCCCTCAAACTTGGCTCGATCAACCACATGTGACAGCTCACCTATATCCATCCCCTGCTCTGCCAGTCGCACCAATGCGGGCGTTACGCCTAAGGCAGGATTTGGCTGTTGAGGATGCCACGAAAGCTTCGGCGAAACAAAGACATAGCCGCGCTTACCATCTTCCAATTCGTACGACTTCAGAAAGATGCCAGGGCAACTGAAGCGTTCACCCACGACGTTTTTCTCGGGGTTTAAAGCGACCCGCCAGGCCTGAGGAATCTGCTCGACGATGATCGTTCCTTGCGCGTTGCCTTCGGTTTCATCGAATCGCACATCCACTTCGTAATAGGTGGCCAGGCCGACGCTCTCGACCGCTTCGGCCGGAACGGAAACCTCACGCACCGCTTGCACCGTGCCGGTTAGCAGGAAGAAGTCAAGGCGATGCTGCTTGGGGTTATCCAGCAAGTCTTGCCAGGGCGTTTCCAGGTTCAGCCAACGTGTGATGCGATGTGGTTGCAATCGACGTAAACGAGTCACCGCGCGGATGACGGCCTCTTGCTCGCCCTGAACCAACGGCTCACCATCGATCAACATTTCCAAATAGCTGGGACCGAAGTCAATCATCGCGAAGAACTCACGCGACGACATGTTGGCGAAGTCAGGCGTGGCCGGCTTACTTGGCTCGGGTTCGGCCATCGGCGTTTCGGCTGGCTCTTCTGTCATTGTCGATGGCTCGCCGCCATCTTGAGCAAACAGATGCGAGGCAAAGAACAACAGCCACAAAACTGCCATGCAGTGCATCGATCGGCTGAAACTATGAAGGGGACTGCTCATCCGTTTCCACTGTCGAGGAGGTCTTTTTCATCTGAGCTGAAAGCTCGCCGAGTTGATCGCGAACGGATGCCCCTACGCTGATCTCGTCGGCACGTTGCTCGAACTGCTGACGATTGCGTTGTCGCATCATCTGTTCGACCTGGGAGTCACGATGGCGACTATTCCACCAGACAAAGCCGACGATTCCAATGGCCACCACAAAAGTTCCAGCGATGCCGGCGTAGATTTCGGCCGAAGTAATTTCGCGTTGAAGCGAAGGCGCGGCCTGCCAATTGACATTTCGAGCGAGAAGTAGCGGCGCCGTCATGGTGCCCCCCTTCGCGGCGTAGACCCACTTCTTAAAGTAGACCGCCTGAAACGAAACCTTCTGATGGATTTCGTTCCCCACCGGGAAGCCTTCGGGCAAGTTCATGCAATATACCACCATCGGCGAAGAGTCCGCGCCAGAGAACAACCACATCTGCCACAAATTGCCTGCACGTTCATCCAATGGATTCGGCGGCAATTTCACACAGCGTCTTATAGTTCCACTGACCGTGACCAGCTTTCCGCGATAAAGATTCGACTGTTGGAACAACTGGCTGAACTGCGCTGGCGGAGCGTTTTCGGCCGAGAGGTCTTTCGCGTTCGCTTCCGTCAGACGATCGAAGATCTGAGCCCACGCATCGAAGTCAACCGAACGGAACGGGCTGCTGTCCTCGACGTTGGCCAACGCCTCGTCAGTGGCCCAGCGTTCCGTTTTGGCTTCGTTCTTCGCTTCCTCTTTCTTCGAGCCCAGCGTGTAGGGAGTCGCCGGCCGTCGATCTGCCACCATGCGGAACTCGCCCTCGGTGCCGTTATCGGCCGCGACGGCCCGGCGTGGAACGCGAATCTGCTCGGCGGGCACCGGCGTCAGTCCATCCCCAGACTGATCAGCGACCTCAGCATTGTCCGGGGCAATCCACTTCCAGGTTTGCGGGTCGGCCGCACGTGCCATGAGCATAATCACCAGCCCCAACGAGCCGACCAGCATCAGCAGACGAAGCTGCTCGCCCCGCGCAAAGTAATTCCGGGCCGGCTTACGAGGTGGTTTCGACGATGGTGGGTTGGAAGAGTACATGCGGGAATTATAGCGGACACCCAGACGGCTGCTTGATTTGGGCAAACGGAGCGACTTTAGGAACCATCCCGCCAAAAGGCGGAGTACGGTTTAAACAACGGATCAACGATCGTTTTTCTTAAATCTAAAGACCACCAAGAGATACAGCAACAACCGAAGCAGGAAATTAGCCTCCTACCAATCTCGCGGCCGTTTCCTGAACTCTATGGTATCATGGGTTTTATCTCGAAATACGCTCCTCTTAACGGGAATAATCCTGGCGACAGGCCACGAAGCGTTAGATAGGAGGAGTTGTTCGACGGGCTCTGCCTGGCTCCGGTCTCGCAGATTTACCTCTTTCAGTTCTTCCCTCGGAGGGTGCGTTGGCTCTTTCTGCCGAGCAGTTTCACCGATTGGTTGACCAGCATGGTCCCACGCTCTACCGCGTGGCGTTCCGCTTGATGGGCAACCGGCACGATGCTGAAGACGTCGTTCAAGACGCCTTTCGATCGGTATGGGACAGCCGAGATCGATTCGACGCCACCAAAGGAGAGCGGGCCTGGCTGATCGCCATCTTACGTCGACGCGTTGTTGACCGATGGCGGCGAAAGAAGCAGCCGATGCCTCTTTCCGATCACGACGAAACCACGCCCGAGTTGGAAGCGCCGCAAGAGCCCGAACAAGGCTTCAGCGACGAGATGCAGGCCGCCCTGCAAAGCCTGTCGAGCGAACTTCGCGAGGCCATCTTGTTGGTGGTCGTGGGTGAACTGACCCACCAGGAGGCAGCCGACCTGCTGGAAGTCCCTCTCGGTACGATCCTTTCCCGCGTGAGTCGCGCCCGAAAAAAACTGCACCAAGAGTTATCAACCCGATCTCCCTCCTGAAGCGACAATTGCTTCGGCTTGATCGGGTTTCCCTTGAATAACGTATCGAACGATATCCTGACACTGTGAATCCATCCGACCACGAATTCGAACTCGAGCGACAACTGCGAGAGGTGCCTGTCCCAGGCGATCTCGTAGCTCGGCTCCAGCGCATTCCCGAAGCTGCGGAAATCGACGCAGCGTTGGATGCCCAGCTTTCGGCGGTCGAAATCCCCGATAACCTGGTGCCTCAGTTGCATCAGATCGCCGGCACTCCCGTCTTGGTCACACGCAGTATTCGCGAACGCAGCGGTGCTCAGCGGCAGCCAAGTATTGCCTGGGCAGTTGCCATGTGGGCTTCTGCGGCCGCGATTCTCGTTGCCTTTGGTATTGGCTGGACGCTGCAAATGCAGCAGAACGACGGCCTCGCCAAGAATGACGTCACGACCGATCCGGTTGCCAATCATCTGGCTCTTGCGACTCCGACGGAATCGCAACTGGAATTAGAATGGCTCGGGCTTACCAACGATGAAGTTGCCCAAAGCGTATCGGACCCGAACCTGACCGAATTGGCGGAAGCGAATCTGCTTGCTCCTTCGCTCTCGCAAGTTAGCTTGCCGGCGTCGCTCGCTTCGCCTCCACAATCGGTGAACATCCACTCGCTTTCAGAAGAACTTCCGCACGACCTGCTCGCGAACACATTTCTAATGCGTTGGCAGCCACTCGGTGCGAACCCCGCCGTGGCTTCGTCGTTTGGTTTGCCTCAGATGATCTTGCCCAATAGTTCGCCGGTCACCTACTTCCCCGAAACCAAGCAGTACGATCGCGACTTCCTCCTTCGCGAGGCAAGCCACCCCTTTACTTCCCCGCAAGATCCGGCCGTTCGGGCGACGAAAGTTGCCGTGACGACCTCGCAGGAAAGCTTCGAGAACGTTGTCTTCTCGGAACGTCCCTGGTCGCCAGAATTGCTCGAAAATGCTCGCACCGAAGAATGGCTATCGGCGACCGGCAAGTTCTATGTCCCTGGTCAGCCAGGCAAAGTGGAACTTCGTACCGCCGCCGGTCCCGCCGTATTCGCTCGTGCTGGAACGCAGCTTCTGCAAGTGGGTGTCGTGGGTGGCTCGGCCGATCCGAAAGATCGCTCGCCAGTCCATCTGACGATTGCCATCACACCGCCAGAGAACGAAGAGCATGCCTTGCGGACCTGGATGCCGGTCAAGATTGCCCTGCGCGAAACGATCGAAAATCTGCAACCGCACGACACACTCACCCTGGT